>JBJEFP010000128.1:0-13637 GCA_051874195.1 Lysinibacillus sp.
CCTATAAAAAGACAATCGGCGAGGATACAGTCATCATCCTTCCGTCTGACTCACCTTACGCTCGTATTTTATCGGGTTATATAGAATAGCAGATACTAACGGAGGCAAAACTGCAGTGCGGCTTTGCCTCCGTTTTTTAGATGGTGGGAAACGGAAGGAATGCAGATAGAGGATGAGTGAGTTGCTAAATCTATTTAATAGATTTTGAAATAACTTTTATTCAATTAATTTCCTTCAACAAATAGACAATTTTTCTCTTAATATAGCAGAAAAAAATGTTATACTAGATTGCAGAGATGAAAATGGGGGAATATACATTGAGCAAGATTTTTCAAAATGTATTGTTGTCGTTCGCCATGGCCGCTTCAGTCAATGCTTGGTACAGCCAAGCAGGCTTTAGCATAATGAATATCGAAATCTTTACGGTCCCGGTATTCTTTATTGTCGTATTCGGTTTATGTCTTGTGATTGCGGAGGACGTGCGTAATTCCTTCAAAAAGGTGCTATGGTTTGAAAAGAGAAAAGACAAGCGTCCCATCTGGCAGGTTGGCATCGGCATGATTTTCTTCTTTGCCCAAATCGGCTTTGTGGAAACGTTCGCCCGTGGGTTGATGTCGTTTGATTTAGGCGGTATGCCTTTATATATTGTGTTTTCGTTTATGAATGCCTTTTTGCTTACAGTCATCTACGAAGAGATTTTCTATGTAGAAGAAGAGAAAGTAGCAGAGCAGTATAAATTCAAAAAGCTGAAATAAGATGTTTGCCTTTCTGGGCAGACGTCTTTTTTTATTTTTAAAACCCGTACATATGTTTTACAATAGAGGGGACATGAATTAACGGAGGAGATACGATGACAAAGGAGAAAGTGCTTCTTTTAGATGGCAACAGTCTGGCGTACCGCGCCTTTTTTGCATTACCGCTTTTGACGAATGATCAGGGTGTCCATACAAATGCCACATACGGCTTTACAATGATGCTCCAAAAAATAGTGGAGGAGGAAAAGCCGACGAAAATGCTTGTTGCGTTCGATGCAGGGAAAACGACATTCCGCCATGAATCGTACGGTGAGTATAAGGGCGGCCGGCAAAAGACGCCGCCCGAGCTGTCGGAGCAATTTCCATACATTCGCAAGCTGATTGATGCATATAACATTAAGCGGTATGAATTGCCCATGTATGAAGCGGATGACATCATCGGCACGCTTGCCAAGCAGGCGGCCAATGAAGAAATGGAAGTCGTAATCGTATCTGGAGATAAAGATTTAACGCAGCTGGCGGATGACCGCACGACGGTGTATGTCACGCGCAAGGGCATTACCGACATCGAAAAATATACACCGGCGCATATTGAGGAAAAGTACGGGCTGGCACCGCATCAGATTATCGATATGAAGGGGCTGATGGGCGATTCTTCAGATAATATCCCGGGTGTCCCTGGTGTAGGGGAAAAGACGGCAATCAAGCTGTTGAAGGAATACGGCTCTGTCGAAGCGATGTATGAAGCGATTGAGGGCATGAAGGCTTCGAAAATGAAGGAAAAGCTTGTGGCGAACGAGGAGCAGGCGTATATGTCGAAAAAGTTGGCGACCATCTATACGGAGGCGCCGATCGACATTACATTGGGCGACATCAGCTATCCGGGACCGAACGAGGAGGATGTCCTGGCGGTATGGCGTGAGCTCGGCTTCAAATCCTTGATTGGCAAAAGCGATTTTGCCGATACGGCAAAGGAACAGGAAGCCATTGAAGTGGAAATTGTGGAGCATGTAACGGCAGACATGCTTGCTGATAAGATGGCGGTTCACGTGGAACTGGAGAACGACCACTATCATGAATGCGAGGCGCTCGGCATCGCCTTGACGGATGGTGTCCGGACAATCTATGTACCGATCAGCGCGGCCTTCACCAATGAAGCGCTGAAAGCTTGGCTAGAAGATGAGACGAAGGAGAAATTGATGGCAGACAGCAAGGCGACGCAGGCCATGCTGCAGCGTATCGGCATCGAGCTGCGCGGTGTGACGTTCGACCTTGGCCTTGCAAGCTATATCGCCGACCCTTCCATCTCTGGGAACGATGTGCAGGCGCTAGCGAAGGAGTTCGGCTATACTGAGGTGCAGTCTGATGAGTTGGTCTACGGCAAGGGCGCCAAATGGACACGCCCGGAAGAAGCGGTGCTCGCTGACCATGTGGCACGGAAGGCCTTGGCCGTCTTCTCCCTGGAACCCGTGCTTGAAAAGAGGCTAAAGGATAATGAACAATTTGAGCTCTATAAAAATTTGGAGCTGCCGCTTGCCGCCATCCTGGGAAAAATGGAGTCGGAGGGCATTACAGTTCAGGTTGATACACTGGAGGAAATGGGCGATGAGCTGGCTGAAAAGCTGGAAGTCATCGAACAGACAATCTATGACCTGGCAGGAGAAAAGTTCAATATCAATTCGCCGAAGCAGCTAGGTGCCATCCTATTTGAAAAATTAGGCTTGCCGGCTGTTAAGAAGACGAAGACAGGCTATTCAACAGCTGCCGATGTGTTGGAAAAATTAAAGACAGAGCATGTCATCGTCAAATATATTTTAGACTACCGTATGCTGGCCAAGCTGAAATCGACGTATATCGAAGGGCTCATCAAGGTGGTGCATTGCGATGATTCTAAAATCCATACCCGGTTCCAGCAGGCACTTACAGCGACTGGCCGCTTAAGCTCCACGGATCCGAATCTGCAGAACATTCCAATCCGTTTGGAGGAGGGGCGTAAAATCCGCAAGGCGTTTGTCCCGTCAAAACCGGATTGGGTACTGTTTGCGGCCGATTATTCACAGATCGAGCTCCGTGTATTGGCTCATATGTGCGGGGATGAGGTGCTGGTTGAAGCATTCCGTGAAGGGATGGATATCCATACCCGCACGGCGATGAACGTATTTGGTGTCGACACGCCTGAAGAGGTCACTTCGAACATGCGCCGTACGGCAAAGGCGGTCAACTTTGGCATCATCTACGGCATCAGTGATTACGGTTTATCACAAAATCTCGACATCACCCGGAAGAAAGCAGCTGTCTTCATTGAAAACTATTTGGCGAGCTTCCCGGGTGTAAAGGGGTACATGGATTCGATTGTCGCAGAGGCGAAGAAGCAGGGCTATGTGACGACAATTTTAAACCGCCGCCGCTACTTGCCTGAAATCAACAGTTCCAACTTCAATCTGCGCAGCTTCGCGGAGCGTACGGCAATGAATACGCCAATCCAGGGAAGCGCCGCCGATATCATTAAAAAGGCCATGATTGACATGGATGCGCGATTGAAGAAGGAAGGCCTGCAAGCAAAATTGCTGCTGCAGGTGCACGATGAATTGATTTTCGAAGCACCACAGGAAGAAGTAGAAATTTTAGAACGCATCGTACCGGAAGTGATGGAACATGCAATCGAGCTGAAGGTGCCGCTGAAGGTGGACTTTTCCTATGGTCCGACCTGGTACGATGCTAAGTAAGGAGACATTATGCCAGAGCTACCAGAAGTTGAAGGTGTCGTCAGGGATTTAAAGCCGCTTGTTGAAGGTAAGACGATAGAAAGTGTCGTGCTTTCTGAAGTGATCTATAACGCAGCGGCCCAAGGGAAGCAGTGTATTGTAAAAAATGGGGATCCGTCCGATTTCGAACTCGTTGTCTCGGGGATGAAGATTGTACGGGTCACACGTCGGTCGAAATATATTTTCTTCCACCTTGAAAAAGGAGGGGAGGAATTCCTGCTCGTCAGCCATCTGGGCATGACGGGGGCTTGGTTTGTCGTAGATGATGTGGCTGCCATCGCTGAGCCGAAATTCCGCAAGCATGTGCATGCCGTCTTTACTTTGGATACCGGTGAACTGCTCGTCTATTCGGACATCCGCCGGTTCGGGGAGCTGCGCTTCATGAAGGAGGCGGCAGATCATCCCCCTCTTATGCAGATGGCGCCGGAGCCTTTTGATGAGCATGCGTGCGAGCATTTCCTGGCAAAGAGCGAGTTGCCCAAATATGCGAATAAGCCCATCAAGGAAGTCATTATGGACGGCCGGGTCATTTCCGGCTGCGGCAATATCTACGCGACGGAAAGCCTGTTTACGATGCGAATCCGGCCGACACGCAAAACAGCCCAGATCAGCAAGAAGCGAAAAACAGAGCTGTTCCAGGCGATTTGCGCCGTGCTGCAGGAAAGCATTGAAAATGGCGGTTCGACCATTTCCGATTACCGCAGTGTCAACGGGGGGGCGGGAAGCATGCAGGACCGCCTGAAGATGTACAGTAAAAAGGTCTGCCCGGCATGCCAGGCAGCTACCAAATCAGTCGTTATTGCAGGGCGTACATCGACGTATTGCCCGAGCTGTCAAAAATAGAGGTGTCACACGATGATTATTGGATTAACAGGAAGTATTGCAAGTGGAAAAAGTACCGTGGCGAAAATGCTGGAAGGCTACCACCTTCCGATTGTCGATGCCGATTTGGTGGCGCGCCAAGTCGTAGAGCCAGGAACGGAAACATTGGAGAGAATTGCAGAAGCGTTCGGCCCGGAAGTCATTAAGGAAGATGGCACGATGGATCGGGAGAAAGTAGGCTTGATCATTTTCCATGATCCGGCAAAGCGAAAGATGCTGAACGACATCATCCACCCGGCCATCCGTATGGAGATGCTCCGGCAGCGTGATGAGCATCTCGAACAAGGAGCTCCCCATGTTGTAATGGATATCCCGCTGTTATTCGAAAGCAAGCTGCAGCACTTCGTTGATAAAATCCTTGTCGTTTCCGTCAGGGAGGGCGTCCAATTGGAACGGCTGATGAAACGTAATCATCTATCGGAAGAGGAGGCACGGGCGCGCATCGCCTCCCAACTTCCGATGTCGGTGAAAGAGAAGGGTGCACATGCAGTAATCTATAACAATTTGGATGAAGAGGCGGCTGCCAAGCAATTGAAAGCTATCTTGGAAGATTGGCATGTTATTTAAGGATTTTGTATGACACAATTCTAAAAAAAGAAGGCGGCCAGCTAATACGGGCGACACGGATGTGCTCGTTTTTGCAGGAATAAAAGGTGGAGTCAGGAGGGTTGTCCAGTAATTTCATTTACTGGACAACCCTTTTTTTGCGAAATGCAAATCATGGTTATAATTTATTCCAAAAACCGTTTATGAATCCGGAATTTCGGTTATTAAAAAAGTATATTCGTTTTCAGAAAATAATAACTTTAAAATATTGAATGAATTATGTTCAACTTTTTGATTAATGTGTTATACTAATAATCATATAAGATAAATAAAATGATAACCTAATTACAGGAGGCTTTTTTATTATGACAGTTTCTATCGCAATCAATGGATTTGGCCGTATTGGTCGTATGGTTTTCCGCCAAGCTATCGTTCAAGACGATTTGAATTTAGTAGCAATCAATGCCAGCTACCCAGCTGAAACATTGGCTCATCTGATTAAGTATGACACAAATCACGGCATTTTCAACGGGACTGTGGAAACAGCGGAAAATGCGCTGATCGTCAATGGCAAGCGAGTGGAAATCGTTTCCGAACGTGATCCGAAGTTGCTACCTTGGAAAGAGATGGGCGTAGAGTTGGTAATTGAGGCAACTGGTAAATTCAACGATCGTGAAAAAGCGGCACTGCATTTGGAAGCTGGCGCGAAAAAAGTCATTTTAACTGCTCCAGGAAAAAATGAAGATATTACAGTCGTCCTTGGTGTAAACGATGAACTGTTAGACATTACAAAGCATGATGTCATCTCAAACGCTTCTTGTACAACAAACTGCCTAGCACCGGTAGCGAAGGTATTGAATGATGCATTCGGAATCGAAAATGGCCTAATGACGACTGTTCATGCCTATACAAACGACCAGAACAACCTGGATAACCCACATAAGGATCTGCGCCGTGCACGTAACTGCGGTTCCTCCATCATCCCAACATCTACAGGTGCTGCAAAAGCATTGGCTTTGGTATTGCCGGAGTTAAAAGGAAAATTGCATGGTATGGCCCTTCGTGTCCCTACACCAAACGTATCATTAGTTGACCTGGTTGTGGATGTGAAGAAAGATGTAACAGTTGAAGAAGTGAATGCTGCATTCAAAGCGGCGGCGGAAGGTCCGATGAAGGGCATCCTCAATATTTCAATGGATCCGCTTGTATCTTCTGATTACAATACAACGACGTACTCTTCTACGGTTGATGGCCTGACGACAATGGTTATGGGCGACCGTAAAGTAAAAGTGCTGGCTTGGTATGACAATGAATGGGGCTACTCGGCTCGCGTTGTCGACCTGGCGAAAAAAGTTTCAAAAGAATTATCAGCAGTTCAAGCATAAATTCATAAAAAATGGAGCTGTCCAGAAAGCCGGAACTTTCAGGGCAGCTCCGTTTTTCTTGGATAGATACCCACAAAAAAGCATTGCGCCTGCAATGATTGCATCAAAATACCATTATCCTACTCGTAAGGAGACGTCTCGGAAGATTTTCAGACGCTTCTTTTTTGTTTGCGCTGAAAAAAAAAGCGGGGCTGTTGCCATTCTCAGACGGCAAACGGATGGAGTTCCTTTTACCCGCGCTTCGTTTTTTGCGCCCTTCTCTTGCCGGACGGGGAAATGCATATACGACTTAGCCAGAAATAAGCACCAAACAGGACTATGGACTCGCTATGGCCCTTATTTTCAATTAAGTTGTATATCAAAATTGACGGATGGCGGTTTAGGTGATTCAAAAGTGAAGATATCCGTTTTTGCCCTCATCAGCCCTCATTCCTGCGTCAGTGCCCTTTATAGTAAAACGGGGTGCTTTTCCGCCAAAATCGTGCGGAACGAATGGATGAGCTGCAAGGAAGGGAGCGGTTTTCGTCCTGCAATGCTGGAAGAGTAAGATGTATTTATATAAAGTGAGAGCGTGCATGATGCTGAAATGAAATTCTAGACAACGCCAATAATGATGGCGGGTAAATCATCGGGCTAGGCCAAATGTATAAGAAAAATGAATTGTTATTGGTCCTTGCGAGATATTTGCTATAATAGGTGTACAAATCGAAAAGAATCAGGGGAAATGTATATGAGATGTCCATCTTGTCAGTACAACGGGACACGCGTTGTCGATTCAAGACCGGTAGATGATAATAAGGAAATTAGACGGCGCCGTGAATGCGAATCGTGCGGCTTTCGTTTTACAACATTTGAAAAGATAGAAGAGACGCCCCTGGTCGTTGTGAAGAAGGAAGGGGCGCGTGAGGAATTCAGCCGTGAAAAGGTGCTGCGCGGACTGATCCGGGCATGCGAGAAACGGCCTGTAGCACTTGAAGTTTTAGAAGGTCTCGTCATGGGAATTGAAAAGGATCTGCGCCGTATCGGCAACTCCGAAGTACGGTCGGAAGATGTGGGGGAAATGGTGATGGATCGCCTGTCGAAAATCGACGAGGTTGCATACGTGCGTTTTGCATCGGTCTATCGCCAGTTCAAGGACATCAATGTCTTCATCGATGAACTGAAGGACCTGCTACAGAAGCAGACTGGCGACAAATAAAAGAATGAGGAGTGATTAAAGTGATTCAAATGTATAAGGAATTGCTCGCTACGGATCATTTTGAAATAACGCTCCCTCAAGCTCTCTCAACTAATGAACGGCAGTTATTAACCTTGTTTTATCAGCCATTGACAGGACCGGACCCGGTATGCCTGTATTTGACGCTGTGGGCTGAAGGGGAAGACCATGCAACTGGAAAGATGACGCACTATTATTTGATGAATGTGCTGGGCATGTCGGTGCGCAGCATATTCGAGGCCCGCATTGCTCTTGAAGCAATCGGCCTGCTACGTACGTGGCGCAAGGATGAAGGAGACAGCCGCACATTCATTTATGAAATAGCAAGACCACTTGATGCACGGGAGTTTTTCGCAGACCCCCTGCTGTCAATGTTCCTGTTCAGCAAAATAGGAGAGCAGGCGTACCGCAAACTGCGCAACCGCTTCTGCAAGCAGGTCGACAAGCAAGGCTACGCTGAAGTGACGCGTACATTCACGGATGTGTACAAGCCTGTGCATATGAATGTACCACAGGATATACTCGAGGAGCGGAGTGTGGAGGCCGGCTATCCGTTCTATTATGGGCAGTTTGATTTCGATTTGCTGCGCGCCGGACTTTCCGAACAGCTGGTGCCTTCTGCCGCCTTGACGGCCGAGGCGAGGCTGCTGATTGCGAAACTGGCCTTTTTATATAAGCTTTCTCCTCTTGATATGCAAAAGGTCGTCATCATGGCCTTGGACGACTCGATGCAGCTGCCGATGGACCGTCTAAAAAAGGCAGCGGCGGATTACTATAAGGTTACAGTCTCAAAAGAGGCGCCGAAATTGGCAAAGACCTTCGAAAAGCCTGTGGAATCATCAACCGGTGCAAAGCGGACGAAAGAGCAGGAGCTGTTGGATTATCTGGAGATGACGCCGCCAATCCAGGTGCTGCGCGACATCAATAAAGGCAAGGAGCCGCTTCCTGCTTCCGTCCAATTGGCGGAGGATCTGATTATGAAGCATGGCATGCCGGTCGGTGTCGTCAATGTACTGCTGGAATACGTCATGCTCACGACGGACATGCGCCTTCCGAAAAAGTATGTGGAAAGAATCGCCGACCATTGGATCCGCAAGAACCTGAAGACGGCAAAAGAGGCGATGGAGCTGGCTCGCCAGGAGCGCGACAAGTACGCAAAATGGAAGGCGGAAAACGAGTCGAAGGCCAATTCACCGCAGAAACAGGGCTATAAAAAGGCGGCCGGCAGGGAAGAAAAGGTGCCGGACTGGTTTTATAAGCGGGATGAGGAATCGCCGCAGCCACCGGCAACCGGCAACACCTCGACGTTGGACTTTGAGGCGGAGCGGCAAAAAATACTACAAAAGTTAGGTCAAGATGGGCAGGTGAAGTAAAATCGAACCGATTAATCGATCGCTAAACAGGATTAAAATCCCGTCGTTTCAAGAGCGTTATGAGGCGACGAAGCGTACAATAATGGAGAACGAGCAGGTGCAGAAATTTCTGGCGGAAAATGCTGGAACAGTGACGAAGGAAATGGTGGAACGAAGCCTGCCGAAGCTGGACGAATTCATTTCCCAATCGTCTACCTGCTGTAAGGCGGGGGCCACTGCATGCTGCACAAATTATTTAGCGGGCTTTGTGCCGAAGCTGTATATTTTACGTGATAATATCGAAATAAAATATGAGCCTTGCGAGCAGAAGCTGTTGGAGGACGAGCACCGTGAAACGGCGAAGATGATTTCGAGCATGCATATGCCGAAGGACGTCCTGA
The DNA here is from genome assembly GCA_051874195.1 of Lysinibacillus sp. Classification (GTDB taxonomy): domain Bacteria; phylum Bacillota; class Bacilli; order Bacillales_A; family Planococcaceae; genus Lysinibacillus_B. The sequence continues at coordinate 9,303 of JBJEFP010000128.1, forward strand.
AAGCTACGTTGAAGGATCTTATGATTGATGAGAAATCACGGGTCATGATTGCCCACAAGGCTGCGGATTTCATTGCCCAGTATAAGACGACGGGTGAGCTTCCGGCAAAGGGGTTTTACCTTTACGGGAAATTCGGCGTAGGCAAATCCTTTGTGCTGGGGGCCATTGCAAATGAGCTCGCCACACTGAAGGTGAAGTCCGTGGTGGTCTTTGTCCCGGAGTTTTTACGTGAGATGAAGAATTCAATCCAGGACCAGACGCTGAATGAAAAAATCGACTACGTCAAGAAGGCGCCGGTGCTGATGCTGGATGACATCGGGGCGGAGACGATGACGGCCTGGACGCGTGATGAAATTTTGGGCACCATCCTCCATTACCGGATGAGCGAGCAGCTACCGACATTCATTACGTCGAATTTCGACTATGCCGGCTTGGAGCATCATTTAGCGCAGTCGCAGCGTGGAGATGTGGAGGTCGTCAAGGCCGCCCGCATCATGGAGCGCATCAAGGCTGTCACAGTCCCGGTTCAGATGGAAGGCATCAACCGCCGAAATTCGTAATATTTTAGCAGTTGCTTTTTTCTTCCTGCGGGCGTATACTTTCATAAGTAATTACACACTAAAAAGCTTTGAAAAGGATACGGAATTTGTGAACCGACTTTTAGAGAGGGGAGCCTTGGCTGGAAGCTTCCTAGCACGACACACATTCTACTACCTTGGAGCAGTGGCGGGGCCAATCCGCCAACGTCCATCAGTACGTTAACTGACCTAGAGCTTCGTTCGAGTTTACTCGGAAGGAAGAAGGGTGGAACCACGAGCATACGCGTCGTCCCTTTCCAGGGATGGCGCTTTTTTGTTTGGATTCACGGATATTTCCCGGGGATTCGCGGGTAAACTGCCCAAAACCGCTGATAAACCGAGGCTCACCAAAAAAGAGGAGGATATCCACATGTCAGAAATGATTAAATTAACTTTCCCTGATGGCAATGTCAAGGAGTTCGAAAAAGGCATCTCGACTTTAGATGTTGCAGGCTCCATCAGCCCTGGATTAAAAAAGAGTGCACTAGCCGGCAAAATCAACGGCACATTGATCGATGCAAAAACACCGATCGAAGAAGATGCGGCCATCGAAATCATTACAAATAAATCACCAGAGGCGTTGGAAATCCTTCGCCACTCGACTGCCCACTTGACAGCACAGGCAGTAAAACGTCTATTCCCGGAAGTGAAGTTAGGAATCGGTCCTGTCATCGAGTCAGGCTTCTACTATGATATCGATTCACCGACACCGATCACAATGGAAGATCTGCCGGCGATTGAAAAGGAAATGAAAAAAATCATTGCCGAGAACATCGAAATCGAGCGCAAAAATGTATCTCGTGAAGATGCGAAGGCAATCTACACTGAAGTCGGCGATGAATATAAGCTGGAGCTTTTGGAAGCAATTCCGGAAGGCGAGCAAGTATCGATCTACTACCAAGGCGACTTCTTCGACCTTTGCCGTGGCGTACACGTTCCTTCTACAGGCAAGCTGAAAGAGTTCAAACTATTATCATTAGCGGGCGCTTACTGGCGCGGCAACTCTGATAACAAGATGCTGCAACGTATTTATGGTACAGCATTCTTTACAAAAGATGAGTTGAAGCACCACCTGCAAATGCTTGAAGAAGCAAAAGAGCGCGACCACCGTAAAATCGGGAAAGAGCTTGATCTATTCATGACAAGCCAGACTGTCGGTCAAGGGTTGCCGTTATGGCTGCCAAACGGTGCAACAATCCGCCGTACGATCGAGCGCTATATCGTAGACAAGGAAATTTCTCTAGGCTACAAGCATGTGTATACACCAGTACTTGGTTCAAAAACACTTTATGAGACTTCAGGACACTGGGATCACTATCAGGACGGCATGTTCCCTCCAATGGAAATGGATAATGAAACATTGGTTCTTCGTCCAATGAACTGTCCGCACCATATGATGGTATTTAAAAATGGTCTTCATTCATACCGTCACCTGCCAATCCGTATTGCAGAGCTTGGTACAATGCACCGCTATGAAATGTCGGGGGCAGTTTCCGGCTTACAGCGTGTACGTGGGATGACGTTGAATGATGCGCACATCTTCGTTCGCCCAGACCAAATCAAGGCTGAATTCAAAAAAGTAGTGGAGCTTATTTTGGCAGTATATAAAGACTTTGATTTAACTGACTACTCATTCCGTCTGTCATACCGTGATCCGGAAGATAAGGAAAAGTACTTCGATGACGATGAAATGTGGGAAAAAGCACAAGCCATGCTGAAAGAAGCGATGGATGAGCTTGGCTTGGATTACTATGAAGCGGAAGGCGAAGCGGCATTCTATGGTCCAAAGCTTGACGTTCAAGTGAAAACAGCGATTGGTAAAGAAGAGACGTTATCAACAGCGCAGCTTGACTTCCTATTGCCACAGCGCTTTGATCTTTCCTATATCGGGGAAGATGGACAGCCGCAGCGTCCGGTTGTCATCCACCGCGGTGTCGTATCGACAATGGAACGCTTCGTTGCATTCTTGATCGAAGAATACAAAGGTGCATTCCCGACATGGCTGGCACCAGTGCAGGCGACAATCATTCCTGTATCTAATGCAGTTCACTATGACTACGCGCGTGACATTCAAGAAAAGCTTCAAGCAGCAGGCATCCGTGTGGAAATGGATGACCGTGAAGAGAAGCTTGGCTATAAGATCCGTGAATCACAAATGAAAAAGATCCCGTACATGCTTGTCATCGGGGATAAGGAAGTAGAAGCGGGTGGTGTAAACATCCGTCGCTACGGCTCGAAGGATTCCGAAACAATCAGCTTTGACGAGTTCCTGGCGAACATCAAGGCGGAAGCAACGAAATAACCGAATATAATGAGGTGCTGCATTCATTGCAGCACCTTCTTCATGCCTAAGGGTAGGCTTATTGTGACAGGTGAAAAAAATAATATAAATGGGTTGACGGTAGCCTATCCCCGTGTTATTATTGTTTAGGTTATGAATACAAAGTTTGAAGTAGAGGCTGCCCGCTTCTCACCTGAACGAACGCTTCTGGAGCTGTTTGCAGGTATGATACGTTGAATTGTTTTTACGTTAGTATACGTATGCACATATAGTGGGCGGACATCTTCGAAAAATGTCCGCCCTTTTTTTATGGACATATCGGAAGTGTACCCGTTCAACCTGGGGGCAACTCAAGCCCAAACCATGTATTCGCGCATATTATGGAGGTGGATTATTATTAGCAAAGACATGTATGTAAACGAAGGCATTCGCGCACGTGAACTTCGTCTAATCGACCATAACGGTGAACAATTAGGAGTAAAATCACGTAACGAAGCGCTTGAAATCGCCGCTCGTGTTAACTTGGATCTTGTCCTTGTGGCCCCTCAAGCCAAACCGCCGGTCGCACGTATCATGGACTATGGTAAATTTAAGTTTGAACAGCAAAAGAAAGACCGCGAAATTCGTAAAAATCAAAAGGTCATCAATATGAAAGAGGTTCGTCTGAGCCCGACGATTGATGAACATGATTTCCAGACGAAGCTACGTAACGCAATCAAGTTCCTTGAAAAAGGCGATAAAGTAAAATGTAGCATCCGTTTCAAAGGTCGTGCTATCACACACAAAGAGATTGGTCAACGCGTGTTAGATCGCTTTGCTGAAGCCTGCGCTGAAGTATCAACGGTTGAACAAAAACCGAAGATGGAAGGACGCAGCATGTTCCTAGTTCTTAACCCTAAGAACGAAAAGTAAGTATGAATTGAACAGTTTAGGAGGAAAAACGACATGCCAAAAATGAAAACTCACCGTGGCGCTGCTAAGCGTTTCAAAAAAACAGGTACTGGTAAATTAAAATTCGACCGTGCTTATGGTAGCCACTTATTCGCTAACAAATCAACTAAAGCGAAACGTCACTTACGTAAAGCAAAAGTTGCAAGCTCTGGCGATTTCAAACGCATCCGTACACTTTTAACTTACATGAAATAATCTATTGAACATTCAGGTTCAACATTAAAATAACTATTCGAAAGAATTAGCAGGAGGTAATTACTATGCCACGCGTAAAAGGCGGAACAGTAACACGCGCTCGTCGCAAAAAGGTTTTAAAATTAGCTAAAGGTTACTATGGTTCAAAACACACTCTATACAAAGTAGCTAACCAAGCAGTAATGAAGTCAGGTCAATATGCATACCGTGACCGTCGTCAAAAGAAACGTGACTTCCGTAAATTATGGATCACTCGTATCAACGCAGCTGCTCGTATGAACGGTCTTTCTTACAGCCGTTTAATGCACGGTTTAAAATTAGCTGGTATCG
>JBJEFP010000129.1:0-13621 GCA_051874195.1 Lysinibacillus sp.
GTAATTCTTTCGGGAATTTCGTCAATACCTCGACACCATCTTTTGTGACAACAACATCATCTTCAATGCGCACGCCTGTTACATCTGATTTATAGATTCCTGGCTCGACCGTAAAGACCATGCCCTCTTGCATCGGCAGCTCATTTACCCCCGTAATGCCAGGGAATTCATGAACAGAGATGCCAAGACCATGACCCAGTCGGTGAGGGAAGTAGTCGCCATAACCGGCTTCGGCAATGACATCGCGGGCAATCTTATCCAAGTCCATGGCACGTACGCCCGGTTTAACAGCCGCAATGGCATCTTCATTGGCCTTCAGGACGGCGTTGTAGATGTCGCGTTGGGCATCACTAACTTCTCCGAATGCCACTGTCCGTGTAATATCAGAACAGTATCCTTCGTAGATGACGCCAAGGTCGAATAATACCATATCACCCCGTTTGATTTTGCGATTGCCTGGTACACCATGAGGGGAGGCGGATTTTTCTCCTGCCAGCACCATCGTATCAAAGCTCATCGCATAGCCTTTTGCCTTTACAGCAGATTCGATTTCATTTAAAACCTCTAATTCTGTCTTACCTTCTACAAGGGCATCACAGCCGACTTGTACTGCATAATCCGCTAGCTCAGCCGCCTTGCGCATCTTTTCCAGCTCTTCTTCGGATTTGATGGCACGCATGGAGTTGATTTGGTCATCCAGACGTTCAAATTGTGCGTCGGGGTAGTGGGCTGCTAATTCTTCGAGGCGTTCAACCGTCAAATGTGATTTTTCAATTGCAAGAGAGCTCATTGCTACCCCACGTTTTGCTACTGCTTGTGCTACTTTGTCCCATGCATTTTCCGTATCCAAATGCCCTACGACTTCAAAAGACCAGCCTGCTGCTACTGCATCGGGAATTTCCATCTGCGGACAAACCAAAAATGGCTCAGCCTCTTGGAATACCATGACGCCTAACAGTCGTTCGTGCGGTTCGCTTGAGAAGCCGGAAAAGTAGAATACGTTATCTGGCGTCGTAACGAACGCTGCATTTATGCTGTGCTCCTTTAAATAATTTTGTAGCTGTTGTAATTTCATCAAAATAAATCCTCCTTGCAATTATTTATAAATCGCAATAAAAAGCATATCAAAAAAAGGGATTTTGTGCATTCTTGGCGAAGTAATGTGGGTGAGAAATAGCTTGAAGGAGGGTTTTGATGAAAATTTCGTATCATGGTCATTCTGTCGTAAAAATCGAAACAGAAGGCAAAACAATTTTAATTGACCCATTCATCAATGGAAATGGATTAACGGACTTGAAAGTGGAGGAGCAGAAGCCGGATGTCATCTTGCTGACGCACGGCCATAATGACCATGTCGGGGACACTGTGGAAATTGCAAAGGCAAGCGATGCCCTTGTTGTAGCGCCGAATGAGCTGGCAGTCTATCTTGGCTGGCAAGGCTTGAATACACATCCAATGCATATCGGTGGGGCGCGCCAGTTCGACTTCGGGAAAGTGAAGTTCACCCAAGCATTCCATGGCTCATCCTATACGACGCCTGACAATGAAATCATCTATACAGGCATGCCTGCCGGAATCCTGTTTACAGCGGAGGGCAAAACAATCTATCATGCAGGGGATACAGCCCTGTTCTCAGATATGAAGCTGATCGGTGAACGTCATCCTGTGGATGTGCTATTCATTCCTATTGGGGACAATTTCACGATGGGCCCTGAAGATGCTGCGTATGCCGTGTCCTTGATCAAGCCGAAAATCGTGGTGCCTGTCCACTACAACACATTCCCGCCAATCGAGGTGGATCCGCAGCACTTCGCCAGCTTGGTGGAAGGCGTGGAAGTCCAGATTTTACAACCCGGTGAATTTGTCAAATTCGAATAGACAGCTCATTCTTTATAAAGGGAGCATAAGCGCAGGGCAAGCCGGCATCGTGGCTTTCTCTGCGCTTTTTATGCGAAGCGAGACAGCCGTGCAGAGGGAAGGGGCAGCAAAGGAGAAAATGCCGCCCTACTCTAAATCTTCGTTATAAAATGTGGAAATATGGTACACTAATGACAGGAATGAAAGATGAGGAATAGGTGATATTGTGTCAACGAAACATGAAAAAATCTTGCAATATATTGAATCACTGCCGGTAGGCGATAAAATTTCAGTACGACAGATTGCCAAAGAAATGCAAGTGAGTGAGGGAACGGCTTATCGTGCCATCAAAGAAGCGGAGAACCGCAGGCTGGTGAGCTCTATCGAACGGGTTGGGACGATTCGTATAGAAAAGAAAAAGAAGGAAAATATTGAGCGTCTGACGTTTGCGGAAATCGTCAACATTATAGATGGACAAGTGCTGGGCGGAAAAGCCGGCCTGCATAAGACCTTGACGAAATTCGTCATCGGTGCCATGAAGCTGGAAGATATGATGCGCTATACAAATGCAGGGAGCCTGTTGATTGTTGGCAACCGTACGCAGGCACATGAGCACGCATTGACGGCGGGTGCAGCGGTACTTATTACAGGCGGCTTTGATACGACGGATGAGAACAAGCGCCTGGCAGATAAGCTGGAGTTGCCGATTATCTCGACAAGCTATGATACGTTTTCAGTAGCGACGATGATCAATCGTGCGATTTATGACCAATTAATCAAAAAGGATATTTTATTGATCGAGGATATTTATATCCCGCTTGAAGATACGGCGGTTCTCCGTAATGACCAGACAATCATGCATTTCCGGAAGAAGAATGCATCGACTACCCACGGGGCGTTTCCTGTCGTGACGGCCAACAACAAGCTGGTCGGCATGATCACTTCGAAGGACGTCATTGGGAAGGAAGACGATGAAGCGATTGAAAAGGTGATGACGAAAAATCCGATTGCCGCTTCGATGAAAACGAGTGTCGCTTCAGCCGGCCACCGGATGATTTGGGAAGGAATCGACCTGATTCCTGTAGTGAACGACGATGGCATTCTGCAGGGGGTCATTAGCCGCCAGGATGTATTGAAGGCTATTCAAACTGCACAGCGCCAGCCGCAGCATGGGGAAACGATTGACGATTTGGTGAAAAATGAAATGCGGGTGATGGGCGACGAGGAGGTTGTGGTAGAATTTACCGTAACGCCACAGATGACCAACCATTTCGGCTCCCTGTCTTACGGCGCGTTTACGACATTGCTTGCCGAAGTGGGCTCATTTGCATTGAAGCGCCGGAAACGCGGTGATGCCGTAGCAGAAAACATGACAATTTACTTCATTAAACCAGTCCAGATGGAAAGTGTGCTGACGGTAAAACCAAGGATTTTAGATATGAGCCGTAAGTTCGTCAAGATGGATTTCGAAGTATTTAATGGCTCGGTCCTCGTAGGAAAGGCGATGATGATGTTCCAGCTGCTGGAGCGTTAAAAGGACGGGCAGACCCATCTGGTGTGGGACTCTTGCCCACTTCAGGCAGGAAGGTCCGGCTTTCTTATCCGACTGGAAAAAGAGGCGGCACATCGCCGCCTCTTCCTTCATGATTGCTGATTCAGTCTATATTCCTCTTCCACAAACCGGCCTTCATGACGTGCACGCTTATAGTTATTGAATGCCATTGCGGCACCCATAATAACAAAGACGACAGCCACTGCATAACCGACAGCAGTCGGGTAGATGATGGTTACATTCAAGCCGAAGAAAATCATAAAGATGCCAAGTGCGGCACCGGCTTTCGCTGTATACCATTTTTTTCGAATAGGTAGTGTTGAGCGGAACTGTTTCGTTTTATAATAGAAATACGCAACGAAAGATAGGATAATACATGCAACAAATAAATAATTTACTATATTCATGGTGAACCTCCCGTTAAAAGCAAAGCTGTTATTATTGTAACGACTTTAGGAAAAAATTGCGAACGGAATTCACTACCTAGTAGGAGGAATCGTCTTGAAACGACAAATCATTGACACAATTGAGAAATATGACCATATTGTTATCCATCGACATGTAAGGCCCGATCCGGATGCATACGGTTCACAGTTCGGCTTGGCAGAGGTAATCAGACATAATTATCCGGAGAAGCTTGTCCATACCGTCGGGCAGCATGATGAATCGCTGACGTTTTTGCGCATCCCGGACCGCATTGAGGACGAGGCATTCCGAAACGCCCTTGTCATCGTGACGGATACGGCGAACACAGAGCGCATCGACGACCAGCGCTACACGTCGGGCGACTTTCTCATCAAAATCGACCATCACCCAAATGATGACCAATATGGGGATCTGCTATGGGTGGACACGACGGCAAGCTCCTGCTCAGAAATGATTTACGACTTGTTTGAAGAAGGAAGGGAATATAAGGGGTGGACGCTGTCGGATGAGGCAGCCCGTCTATTATTTGCCGGCATCGTGGGAGATACGGGACGCTTCTTGTTCCCGAGTGCCACACTGAAGACATTTGAAACCGCGGGCAATCTGATCCAGTACAATTTCGACCGCAATGCCGTCTATGATGGCATGTACGAAATGGACCGCAAGCTGCTGAACCTGCAGGGCTATATGTACCAAAACTTCGTCATTGACGAACACGGAGCAGCCCATATCCGAATCACGAAGGAGATATTGAAGGAATTTAATGTGACACCGGCGGAAACATCCCTTCTTGTCGGCTCTCTCGGCAATGTAAAGGGAATCTGTGCATGGGTCATCTTTATTGAAGAAGAGGGCTCGATCCGGGTGCGCCTTCGTTCGAAAGGGCCCATCATCAACCAACTGGCAAAGAAATACAATGGGGGCGGCCACCCGCTGGCATCCGGCGCTTCTGTGGCGACATGGGAAGAGGCGGAACATGTCATTGTCGATTTAAAGGAAATCTGCCGCAATCATCAATAATTTTCAAGGAGGGATGACATGGTGATGCCAATCGTTTATCCACAAATACGGACAAGTGCCGATTTATTAAAAAGTACCATTCGTATGGAGTCCCTCATTCCTTTTCTACAACAGCAAAAGGCAGAAGCTTGTGCAATCGTGAATTCCAAATTGTACGGGCTTTTGCCTTTTTGGCATGCAGCAAAAGAGGCGGGGATTCATGCAGTCATCGGATTGGCGGTACGTGTTCGATTTACGGAAGAGATCGTACTTCCGCTCGTACTGTATGCAAAAGACAATACAGGCTACAAAAGCCTGTTGAAAATCAGCAGCGCAGTGGCCATCCGTCCGGATGAACTGCTGCCGTGGCGCTGGCTTGCCGGATATGCCAATGGCTGTGCTGCCGTCATACCGGTGATGGAGGAGCGCTGTTGCTGGCTGAGGGAGGAAGCGTGGGACTTTGCGAGGGAGTTAAAGCAGCTGTTGCAGGAGGATCTACATATCGGCGTCTCCCGGAAAAATCAGCCTTCCCCCGAAGAAGATCTGGCTGTTCGGGCGGCAGAAATGCTGGGCTGCAAAATAGTGGTGCTCCACGAAAGTACCTTCCTGCGCCCGGATGACCATTTCGCCTATGAGGTGGCTCGGGCGATTGATACAGGGGTGAAGCTGGGTGAATCGTTGCAGGGCAACAAGACGAAGCATCAATTTGTTCCGACGGCAGAAGAATTTTATAGGATTTTTGAAGGGCGGGAGGATTGGCTTCAAAATACAAGAGAGATGCTTCTAGGCTGTCGGGTAGAGTTGACATTTGGGCAGGTGTTTATGCCGAAATTTCCTGTAGGAAAAGGAGAAACGGCAGAGCAGGTGCTGTATGAACATGCTGTATCCGGTCTGAAGGCCCGCCTGCAGACGGCAGAGCTTCCGGCCCAGTATGCAGAGCGTCTGCAGTATGAGTTGCAGACCATCCATTCAATGGGCTATGCGGACTATTTCCTGATTGTAGAGGATTTTATGCGGTTCGCCCGGGAATCCGGTATTCTCACCGGGCCGGGCCGGGGCTCCTCCGCCAGCTCGCTCGTCGCCTATGCCCTCCGCATTACACAGGTCGACCCGTTGCAATATGATCTGCTGTTTGAGCGCTTCCTCAATCCGGAAAGGGTCTCGCTGCCCGATATCGATATTGATTTTGTCGATACAAGGCGGCAGGAAGTGATTGATTACGTGGCGCAGAAATACGGCAAGCAGCATGTGGCGCAGATCATAACTTTCGGTACGTTGTCGGCAAAGGCCGTGGCCCGTGATGTAGCCCGCATGTTCAATTTTGACAATGAGACGCTGGAGATGATATCGAAGCTGATTCCCAACCGGCACGGGATTACACTCGCACAGGCCTATGCTGATTCGCAAGCACTCAGGGAGTGGATTGGACAGGAATCCATCCGTACGAAATGGTTTGCAGCTGCCCAGGCGTTGGAAGGGCTGCCGCGCAATGCATCCACCCATGCGGCCGGTGTCGTCCTAAGCCCTGTGCCGCTTGTAGACATCATCCCGATAGAAGAAGGGCACGAAGGTGTGTATTTGACGCAGTGGCCGATGCAGGAAGTGGAAAAGAGCGGGCTTCTGAAGATGGACTTCCTAGGCTTGCGCAATTTGACGATTCTTGAGCAGATTTGTCGCTCGGTCCAATATACGCACGGCATTGCCATCGATTTGAACCGCATCCCGATGGAGGATGAAAAGACCTTCAGGCTGCTTGCCGCTGGTGATACATCAGGCATTTTCCAGCTGGAGTCCGAAGGCATGCGGGGAGCGCTGCGTGATATCCAACCGACTCACTTTTTGGACATTGTCGCCGTAAATGCCCTGTATCGTCCTGGTCCGATGGATTTCATCCCTGTGTATGCACGGCGCAAGCATGGGCTGGAGCCGGTAGAGATGCCGCATCCTGTATTGGAGCCGATTCTGCGCGAAACATATGGTGTCATCGTCTACCAGGAGCAGATTATGAGGATTGCCCATCAATTTGCAGGCTTTACAATAGGGGAAGCCGATTTGCTTCGACGTGCTGTCAGTAAGAAAAAGAGGGAAATCCTCGAGCAGCAGCGGACCCACTTTGTAGAAGGGGCCCTCGGGCAGGGGCATGATGGCCGTACAGCAGAAGACATCTATGCATTGATTGTGCGCTTTGCCGATTACGGCTTTCCGAAAAGCCATGCTGTTGCCTACAGTGTCATTTCCTATCAGCTTGCATACCTAAAGGCGCACTACCCGGTGAACTTCTATGCGGCATTGCTGACGAATGCGACAGGAAATCAGGACAAGCTTGCCCAACTCCTCCTAGAGGCAAGGCAGCGGGGCATTGAGGTGCTGCCGCCATCCATTCAAAAGTCGGCCCGTCATTTCAAGGTGGAGAACGGGCGCATCCGCTTCAGTCTGTCGGCCATCAAGGGGGTGCCGCAGCCGTTCCTGCAAAAGCTCTTGGCTGTGCGCAGCGCCCGGCAGGAACCGTTTGAGGATTTATTTGATTTGGCTGTATCCTTGAGCGCGGCTACATTTAATAGAAAAGGTATCGAGCCGTTGATCAAGGCCGGGGCGCTGGATGAATTCGGACGCGACCGGGCCGTGCTGCTGGCTACCGTTGAAGCGGCGGTGAAGCAGGCGGAACTTGTCCGGCCGGATGAAGGCGAGGACTTGTTTTCAGATTCCTTCCTGTCATTCGGGAAGCCGAAGCATGTACAGGTGGAACCGATGCCGGAAAAGAATAAGCTGCAATTTGAAAAGGAAGTGCTGGGCTTCTATTTATCCGAGCACCCGGTGACGAAGCTTCGTCAGCACACCCAACAGGTAAATGCGACGATGCAGACACTACGCACCATGCGGCCGAACAGCTATGTGAAATGCATCGGCATGATAACGGATGTGCGTCAGCTACGTACGAAGAAGGGGGAGTTGATGGCGTTCGCCCAATTGGAGGATGAATTCGGCTCCGTATCGCTGACCATTTTCCCGAAGGAGTACAATCAAGTGATGGGCAGACTGAAGGAGGACACATTCGTGTTTGTAGAAGGCCTCCTAGAGTATCGGTTCAATAAACCGCAACTGAAAGTAAAGCAAATAGACGTGAAGTAGTGTTTATATTTCTGGAAAAATCGTACAGGCTGCTGTACGATTTTTTCTTTACATTTTATGAGAGTTTTTGTATGCTGAAGAGAGAAAACTGGTCAGACCACTTTTGGGGTGAGAGAATGGGGGAGGAACGATGGAGCAAAAGCCAGCAAAGAAAATGTTTCTGCAGGTGGTAAAACAGCTACGCGAGCTGATTATGGACCAGCAGATCCAGCCGGGTGATAAGCTGCCTTCCGAACGTGTATTGTGCGAACGGCTGAGCGCGTCCAGGTCCTCCGTCCGAGAGGCGCTCCGCAGTCTGGAGCTGCTGGGGCTGATTGAAACAAGGCACGGGGGAGGGACATTCCTGGCGGATGTCGGCGGCCACCAGCTCGTCGAGATTCTCTCCTCCTTCATCCTACGGGAGGAGAAGTCCCAGCAGGATGTCCATGCAACGAGGGAAATGCATGAACGGGAGGCGATTCGCATCATTTGTGCAGACGAAGAAGCAAGGCGCCTGCCTATTTGGGATAGCTTGTTTGCGCAGATTGAGCTGCAGCAGGAGATAAGAAGGGATGCAATCCTGCGTGAATGCGTCATCGCAGCCGGCAACCGCTTGAGCCTCAAAATATGGATACAGCTCATCGCATATAGTATGGCATCGCTAAAAGAACGGGTGACGGCGTCAGAGAAGCAAACGCTGCAAGTCATGATCAAATCAATGCAGATGGGCTATACCGAAGAAGCGATTGAAGCGTATAACGAATGGATAGACCAGATGTAAAGGGGGAAGATGTATGGCAATTCGTGATTTATTTTCAAAAACAAAAAAACGTTCGGTTGTAATACAACCGAGAGATGAGAAGGTGTTTCCGGAAGGGCTGATGATGAAATGCCCGGAATGCCGGAAGATTCATTTAACAAAGGAGATTCAGCAGAACCAAAAGGTATGCCCGAACTGTCAGCACCATTTAAAGATGACGGCAAGTGAACGAGTCGTCATCTTTTTGGATGAAGGAACATTCGAAAGCTTCGATGACCATCTTCAAACGACGAACCCACTCAACTTTCCGGCATACGTCGATAAAGTGCAAGTCGATATGAAAAAGACGGGGCTGAATGAAGCCGTCCTGACGGGGAAGGGGCAGCTGAAGGGGCAGGACGTGGTCGTCGCTGTGATGGATTCTCATTTCCGGATGGGATCGATGGGTTCTGTAGTAGGCGAAAAAATTACACGTGCCATCGAACGGGCGACGGAGGAACGTATTCCGTTCATCATCTTTACGGCAAGCGGCGGCGCCCGGATGCAGGAAGGCGTATTGTCGCTCATGCAGATGGCGAAGACGAGCGTTGCATTAAAGAGGCATAGTGAGGAGGGGCTGTTGTACATTTCCATTTTGACTCACCCCACGACTGGCGGGGTATCAGCCAGCTTTGCCTCGATAGGGGACTATAATATCGCAGAGCCACAGGCGTTGATTGGATTTGCTGGTCGCCGGGTCATTGAGCAGACGGTACGGGAGAAGCTGCCGGATGATTTCCAGACGGCCGAATTTCTGCTTGAACATGGCCAGCTCGACGCCATCTTCCATCGGCATGAAATGAGGGATAAGGTGGCGATGCTTGTGAAGCTGCATACGAAGGGGGATGTTTCCCATGTCTAAAACGATGGCATTTGAAGAACCTGTCATTAAGCTGCGGGAAAAAATTGAAGAGCTCAAGCAGATTGCCGAAACGGCAGATGTTGATATGAACGGGGAAATCGTCAAGCTTGAAGAACGACTGTTCCAGCTGGAGCAAAGCTTGTATAGTAATATGGAACCGTGGGACCGTGTACAGGTGGCAAGACATCCAGAACGCCCTACGACCCTGGATTACATCGACGTGCTCTTTGATGATTTCATCGAACTTCACGGAGACCGGTTATACGGGGACGATGCGGCCATCGTAGGCGGCATTGCGTCATTCAATGGGCAGCCGATTACAGTCATCGGCCATCAGCGGGGGAAGACGACGAAGGAAAATATCCGCCGCAACTTCGGCATGCCTCATCCAGAAGGCTACCGAAAGGCGCTCCGTTTAATGAAACAGGCGGAAAAGTTCAATCGTCCAATCATCTGCTTCATCGATACAAAAGGCGCCTATCCCGGTAAAGCAGCGGAAGAGCGCGGCCAGAGTGAAGCAATTGCCCGCAACCTGTTTGAGATGGCCGGCTTACGGGTACCGGTCATTAGCATCGTCATTGGTGAAGGTGGAAGCGGAGGTGCCCTTGCATTAGGGGTTGCCAACAAAATACTTATGATGGAAAATTCCACTTACTCGGTCATCTCGCCGGAGGGAGCGGCATCTATTTTGTGGAAGGATGCGGCTTTGGCAAAACAGGCAGCCGAAGCAATGAAAATCACTGCAATGGATTTAAGGGGAATGGGCATCATCGATGGTATCGTCCCGGAAGTGGCGGGTGGCGCACATCGCAATGTTTCTAAACAGGCAATTACAATGCAGGAATGCATCCATGATACGCTGGTGGAATTGAAGAAGCTTTCACCGGAACAACTGGTCGAAGCAAGATACGAAAAGTTCAAGAACATCGGCCAATATGAAGAAATATAGGCTTCCTTTAGAAAGTGCCTGTATAAATTCATTCACTTTGGAAAAAATAAAGAAGGCTGGAGGATGTGCTTGCGCATCCTTTCTTCTTTTTCAAAAATGAGAAAGCAGACCTTTCTTGTCTTTATAAAAAAGATCTCATCGGCCCGCGCCTTCAAGCGTGAGTTCTGTTCAGCCCTATTATTGGTAAAAAAGGGTGGACATTGCCGCTTACATAGATTGCTCATTCATGTTAATGTTTTACTTGCAAACCTTTTTGAAAGGAGGGTACGACTAATGAAAAAAATTGCCGTTTTGACTAGTGGTGGAGATGCACCAGGAATGAATGCTGCGATTCGTGCGGTTGTCCGCAAAGCGCGTTTTCATAATATGGATGTAGTTGGAGTCTATCACGGGTACGAAGGCTTGTATACAGCGGACTTTGAGCTCCTGGATCTTGGCGCGGTAGGCGGCATCATCCAGCGTGGCGGGACAAAACTGTATTCGGCCCGTTTTCCCGAGTTCAAGGAGGATGCGTATCAGCTCAAGGCCATTGAAAATATGCGTGAACAAGGCATCGAGGGGCTTGTTGTCATCGGAGGAGATGGTTCATACCGCGGAGCGATGCAGCTGACGGAGAAAGGTTTCCCCTGTGTAGGAATCCCGGGTACAATTGATAATGACATTGCGGGTACTGAATATACAATTGGCTTCGATACTGCCCTGAACACGGTAATCGAGGCCATCGATAAAATCCGTGATACGGCGATGAGCCATGAAAATACCTTTATCGTGGAAGTAATGGGGCGTGCTGCAGGAGACATCGCTTTATGGGCAGGGCTGGCAGCGGGGGCCGAGTCGGTGCTGATTCCGGAAGAGGAGTATCAGTTGGACGAAATCGTTGCTCGACTCGAGCGCGGTGTTGCACGCGGCAAGCAACATAGCATTATAATAGTGGCGGAAGGCGTAATGCCAGGGCATAAGCTGGCTGAAATCCTGGAAGAGAAAACGGGCATACAAATACGTGTTTCCGTGCTAGGGCATATCCAGCGCGGCGGTGCACCGTCAGCACAGGATAGGGTGCTGGCGGGACGTCTTGGTGCAAAGGCAGTAGAAGTGCTGCTTGAGGGTCGAGGCGGACGGGCGGTCGGCGTCAGAAACCATGAAATCATTGATTATGATTTAAAGGATGCCTTTGAAATTCCCCATAAGGCAGATATAAGCTTATATACATTATCAAAAGAATTATCTATCTAAGATGAAAACGGAGCGGATGATCATATGAGAAAAACAAAAATCGTTTGTACAATTGGACCAGCTAGTGAATCACCAGAGATGCTTGAGCAACTGATTGAAGCAGGGATGAATGTAGCGAGGTTAAACTTTTCGCACGGCTCGCATGAAGAGCATGCTGTCCGAATTGCGGCAATCCGGGATGCTGCGGAGAAAGTAGGGAAGCCTGTAGGAATCCTGCTGGATACGAAGGGACCTGAAATCCGTACCCACACAATGGAGAATGGGGAGCTTCACCTTGTTACAGGACAAGTCATCGATATTTCGATGACCGAGGTAGTCGGGAATGAAAATGCCTTCTCGGTGACATACGAACAATTGATTGAAGACGTAGATCAAAACAACATCATTTTGTTGGATGACGGCCTAATCGAGCTTCGTGTACTTGCAAAAGATATGGAGCGCGGCCTAATCCATACGATTGTAGAGAACGCAGGCGTATTGAAAAATAAAAAAGGCGTAAATGTGCCGGGCGTGTCCATCAAATTGCCTGGTATTACAGAAAAGGATGCGCAGGACATCCTCTTTGGTATCGAGCAGGGAGTCGATTTTATCGCTGCCTCGTTCGTACGTACGGCCAAAGATGTATTGGAAATCCGCGAGCTGCTGGAGCAGAATAACGGTTCCCATATTCAAATCATCCCGAAAATTGAAAACCAGGAAGGCGTGGACAATATCGATGCCATCATCGAAGTATCCGACGGCCTGATGGTGGCACGTGGCGACCTTGGTGTAGAAATTCCGGCAGAAGAGGTGCCGCTTGTACAGAAGTCATTGATCAAAAAATGCAACCAGGTCGGCAAGCCTGTCATTACGGCAACACAAATGCTTGATTCCATGCAGCGCAATCCTCGTCCGACACGTGCCGAGGCATCCGACGTAGCGAATGCCATCATGGATGGAACAGATGCCATCATGCTTTCAGGAGAGACGGCTGCGGGCCTTTATCCGGTTGAGTCGGTGCAGACGATGTATAAAATTGCGGAGCGTACAGAACAGGCGCTAGATTATCGCCGGGTCGTTTCGCAGCGTAGCCGTGAAAAAGAGGCGAATATGACGGAAGCCATTTCACAGGCTGTGGCGTATACGTCAATCAACCTGAATGTAAAGGCAGTCCTTGCCCCTACAGAAAGCGGGAATACGGCAAAAATGATTGCGAAATATCGTCCGGGTGTGCCGATTGTGGCGGTTACCGGGTCAGTGAATACAGCGCAGATGCTGACGCTTGTATGGGGCGTGCAGCCAATCGTTTGCGAACGTGTGCAGACAACGGATGAAATTCTGGAGCTTGCCGTGGACGAGGCGTTAAAGCACAATTATGTGGACCACGGAGATGTGGTAGTCATTACAGCCGGCGTACCTGTCGGTGAAGCGGGTACTACGAATCTGATGAAGGTCCATGTAATCGGCGACCTTCTGGCACGAGGCCAAGGGGTTGGCAAGGCGTCGGTCGTAGGGAAGGCCGTCGTAGCGAAAAATGCCGCTGAAGCAGCAGCCTATGAAACGGATGGCTGCATTTTAGTGACAGTCGGATCCGACCGTGAGATGATGCCGGTGATTGAAAACTGTGTAGGCATTATTGCGGAAGAGGGCGGCTTGACAAGCCATGCCGCAGTTGTCGGATTGAGCCTTGGCATTCCGGTGATTGTAGGCGTAAAGGAAGCGACGACACTGATTCGTCATGGACAGGAAATCACAATGGATGCAGAGACAGGCGTCATCTATAAAGGACACGCCAGCGTGCTATAAAAAGGAAAAAGGGGCAAAACCGCTTGTAGGCGGTTTTTGCCCCTTTTTTAA
>JBJEFP010000130.1:0-1731 GCA_051874195.1 Lysinibacillus sp.
TTCGGTTGGGCAGCAGCAGCCGGTGCACCACCCTCCTGCAGTTGCTGCGTCAACTGGCGGACCATATTCTCCAACGCCCCCACTTTCCCCTGGATGGCAGGGTCGATGGAAGTGGAACCCGCAGAATTGTGTTGCGCCATCTTCAAAAGGGCAGTCTCCAGATAGATTTTCGTATGATGGGAAAAGCGCATCTCCTGCTGCGTCTTCGCCAAAATATCGATGAATCCGTAGAGCGTCTCTGCAGAATAGCTTTGTGCGAGCTCCATAAATTGCTCCTCCGGCGAGACCAATTGGAGTAATTCAGCCAAATCATCTCCCGTCTGTAAAAGGAGGAGGTCACGGAAGAAGGTGATCAGATCCTCCGCCAGGCGAAGCGGCTCCTTGCCATCTGCAATCAGCTCCTCCAACAAGGAAAGGATTTTTGCCACATCCTTTTCGAGCAGTCCCTGGGAAATATCATAAAATACATCCTGGCTGACCGAACCCGTTACGAGAAGGGCATCCTCCGCACGTACCAGATTACTGCTGAATGACACCACCTGGTCGAGCAGGCTCAATGCATCACGCATCCCGCCAGCAGCGGACTGCGCGATGACCTTCAGTGCCTGCTCCTCATACTGCAGGTCGATATCCTCCAGCACGACCTTCATGCGCTCCAAAATATCCTGCGTCGATAGTCGCTTGAAATCGAAGCGCTGACACCGCGAGATGATAGTGGCAGGCAATTTATGCGGCTCCGTCGTCGCCAGGATGAACACCGCATGTTCCGGCGGCTCCTCCAACGTTTTCAACAGCGCATTGAAAGCGCTGGTTGAAAGCATGTGCACCTCGTCGATGATGTACACTTTAAACCGGGCGCTTGCCGGGGCGAAACGGACCTTCTCTATGATATCCCGCATTTCCTCGACACGTGAATTGGAGGCGGCGTCAAATTCAATTACATCCGTATGCGACCCTTCCGTAATACTTTTACACGTCGGGCATTCATTACACGGTTCACTGGCCGGTGCATTCTCGCAGTTCAGAGCCTTTGCAAAAATCTTCGCCGTACTCGTCTTCCCCGTACCGCGTGGACCTGAAAACAGGTATGCATGCGTTGTCTTGCTGGCAAGGAGAGCGTTTTGCAGCGTTCTTTTGACATGAGTCTGACCAGACATCTCACGGAATGACTGCGGCCGGTAAACTCGGTAAAATGCTTGATATGTCAATGTTTCCCTCTCCATTTCTCAAAAAGTCAATTATGTACAGTATACCATAACAAAACAGCCCTTTTCGCCTTTTCATGTTTGCTACTTTGCATAATAATCTGGCTTCGCCTTCGGATCAAAGAGGCGGGTGGCAGCAAACAGGCCGATTAGACAGAGGACGGCCATCATCTTTGTCCCTACTGGCCATTCCACATCCAAATCGGTCCCGGCCGCCATTAACATGATGGCCGCGCCGAATGTATAGCATGCCTGCCAAACGATATGCTCCCTGTGCCTCTCTTCTCCGCACAGCTTACGAACTAGCCGTTCCACCCATCCCGCCTCGTCATCTTCAAAACGAACATGGTACAGGAATTCTTTTTGGACCCGCCAGGAGCTGATGAAAAGGACGGCGCCCAATACATAGGCGATGACCGGGACGCCGTACAGCACCGCCTCGAAGTCGTACATCGCCGTAAACAGCCCGGCAAAGCCGAACGAATAGCCGAAGCGTCTAAATAACCCTTCCAATGTCAGCATGCTT
>JBJEFP010000131.1:0-13565 GCA_051874195.1 Lysinibacillus sp.
TCAACGTTCTCGATGATATCGCCCATCTGATCTAGATTGCCGCTCGCTTCCTTAATGCACGTAATGTTCGGAACGTCCTTACTTAGTGCAATTGCCGTTTCCGCCGCTATGTTCGCCCCGGTACGGCCCGGTACGTTGTACAACATAACAGGCAGCGATGTTTCCTTTGCAATCGTTTCGAAGTGGGCATACATGCCTCGTTGGTTCGGCTTGTTGTAGTACGGCGTGACGAGCATGATACCGTCCGCACCGTTCTTTTCAGCATTGTGCGTCATCATGATGGAATAGGCTGTTTCGTTATCCCCCGTTCCGGCAATGACCGGGATTCGGCCGGCTACCTTTTCCACTGTAAAGCGGACGACTTCGATTTTTTCCTCCGTCGACATCGTCGGGTTCTCGGATGTTGTACCGCATGCTACAATTGCATCCGTTCCATTGTCAATCAAATGGTTGATAATGCGTTCTAGTTCCGGGTAATTAATCGTGCCATCTTTTTTAAACGGCGTAATCATCGCCGTTCCGATACGACCTATATTCATACTCCGCACCCCTCTTTATAATAAGTTATCTTCAATCATCGCTTCTGCTATTTGAATCGAATTCAATGCCGCTCCTTTTAATAGGTTATCGGCTACAATCCACATATGGAAGCCTTTTGGATTATCCAAATCTCGGCGGATACGGCCCACAAATGTCGGATCTTCGCCTTCTGCATAAATCGGCATTGGATACCCCTGCGCTGTGATGTCATCTTGCAGAACGATTCCTGGTGCATCTTTCAGGGCTGTGAAGATGTCTTCTACAGTTGCTTCTTTTTCAAGCTCAATATAAACGGATTCGGAGTGGCCCGACACGACTGGTACACGTACGCATGTTGCAGCCACGTGCAAGTCAGGAAGCTCCATGATTTTCTTTGTTTCGTTAATCATTTTCATTTCTTCATACGTATAGCCATTATCCGTAAATTTATCAATTTGGGGAATGACGTTGCGGGCAATCGGATAATGCTTTTCATCCGATTTTGCAGGAAGGATGTTCGCTTCTACATCCTTTCCTTTTTCCCATTGTGCAGATTGTGCCTTCAACTCTTCAATTGCGGCAATACCGGAACCTGAAACTGCCTGATATGTAGATACTACAATCTTTATCAAGCCGTATTTTTCACGAATTGGTTGAAGCGCTGCTACCATTTGGATAGTTGAACAGTTCGGGTTCGCGATGATGCCTTTCGGAATCGTCTTCAATGCATGACGGTTCACTTCGGGTACAACAAGCGGTACATCCGGATCCATACGGAAATGACTTGTATTGTCAATGACAATGGCTCCCCGCTTCGCTGCTTCAGGCGCAAGGGCAGCTGATACAGAGCCGCCTGCCGAGAAGAGCGCTACATCTACACCTTCAAAGCTTTCTGGTGTAGCTTCTTCTATCAAATAAGTCTCACCATTAAATTCGATTGGCTTGCCGGCTGAACGTGCCGATGCTAAAAATTTAATAGATTTAAGTGGAAAGTTGCGCTTGATTAAATGCTCCATCATTTTTGAGCCGACTGCGCCAGTCGCACCGACAACAGCGACATTGTATTGCTTTATCATTATCTCATCTCTCCTAAAAATAACTAGTTACATAATGTTGCATATTGTACCATAAAATAATAGTATTGTGTACTGTTATTTGACTATTTTAAATATTGTATAATTATCGGCTGGTATTGTTTTTTATAAGTTATTGCATGATGGACGGTTTCCGTCATTTTACTGAAATCTGCAATCATTGACGTTGGTTTATTAATTGGGTCATCCTGACCAAAAGGTATAAAGTATACATTTTTCGCGTTCATCAGCTTCATGATATTCATACCGTTGAGGCCTAGCGCATCATTCGTGGAAATGCCTAGGACAACCGGGCTTCCATTGCGAAGCGTGGCTTTCGCTGCCATCAGTACGGGTGAATCCGTAGCCGCGTTGGCGAATTTGCTGATAGAATTTCCAGTCATCGGTGCAATAATCATACAGTCCAGCGGCTTGCTCGGCCCCAGCGGCTCTGCCTCCGCCATGGATGATATGACCTTTTCCCCAGAAAGCGCCTCTATTTTTTCAATCCATTCGGCACCTGTCCCAAATCGTGTAGCCGCATGCAACACAGAAGACGTAATAATCGGAACCACAATGGCACCGGCATCCGTTAAATTCTTGATTTTCGGTACGACTTCTTCATATGTGCAATGGGAGGCAGTGATTCCCAGTCCTATTCGCTTTCCTTCTAACATTCACACCCCTCCATAATTGAGTCGTAAAGAAGATAAGCCGCATCTTCCGCAAAGTATTTCCCAGGTAATGCAAGGAGCGGTGTATAGTCCTTGCGCGTTACATAGTAGCAGCAGCCGGGTGCCGAAGCGAGGTCGAATATCGGCATCTTCATGACATCGCTGAACGGCTGTGTCAGCCACTGGGCAGGAATTGTATTAATAAGTGCAGTAGCCTCTTTCATCTGTTCGGGCTGCAGGCAGATCGTATCATAGCCGAGGAGCTCCGCTTCAAGCTGCTGCGGGCGCGAACGCACGGCAATCGTCACATCGGCATGCAGACCGGTCAAAGCCTGTGCAAGCAGCTTGGCGACCCGGCCAAAGCCCGTCACAATAAAATGCTTCCCTCGCAGCGTCCAATTGTTTTGGTACCAATAGGAGATGAAGCTTTCTGCCGTAAGCGCGGCATTCTTCCATATAAATGATTCATTTTCCAAATACAGATTGACATTTTCATTTTTCAGCAGGGCACGCCACTCGTCTGTCAGCCTCCCCGCATGGAACTTTACATGCTTCGTTCCAAGGAGCAGCGGGACATCAATCGACGGAGGCTGTATCGGTAAGACAATATGGTCAGGACAAAAATCAAGGACCGTAGCATTCACTCCGGCATCCCACGCATCCGCATTCTTATAGAAGATGGTCCGGTGAGGGGCGGACATCATTTTTGCCAGCTCCTTCATTCTCGCGTCCCCGCCGATAATCAGCCAGCGCTCCGTCATGACCGGTCATGCTTTTTTGTATGAATTTTCTGGAAAAGTATACGATCCTCACCAATCAGTAAAATTTCCTCCCAGGGAATGAACCCCTGTTCCTGCTTCTTTTTCATAAAGGGCAGACTAACGGACGAGGTCAATTCGAAGCCTTGAATCTTCCCCGTCTTTACATCAAACAGACATTCCGACTCCGACAGGAAGCCGTATCTCATCCCATTTTCCATTTCAATCAATTCTTTTTCTGCAAGCTCAGATAATCGCATCATTTCCCTCCTCCCAAGCGAGCTTACCATTACTATATGCATTCCATTTCCCATTGTGTGACGGTAAGCATAATTCTTTTTGCTAGACATAGACTGTTCTAACTGTATATACTGTGTATGCACAGTTAAACTTTAAGGAGGGAATCATTTGATCATTAAATTAAGTAATGCCAGCGACAAACCTATCTATGAACAGATTACAGAACAGATGAAGCAGGCAATTCTGAGCGGATCCCTTCTTCCTGGCGATGCACTTCCCTCAATTCGTATGCTTGCAAAGGAGCTGAAAATCAGCGTCATGACGACGAAGCGGGCCTATGCCGACCTGGAGCGGGATGGGTTCATCGAAACCGTCGCAGGCAAAGGCAGCTTCGTTGCAGAGCGCAACCAGGACTTCCTGCGGGAGGAATTGATTCGCCAGGTCGAGGAGCATCTGTCCAAGTCGATGCAGCTCGCAAAAACGGCCGGCATGACGAAGGACGAGTTGCTTGAACTTTTCACATTACTGTTGGAGGAGGAATTATGATGAATGCCATTTCCATTCAAAATCTACATAAATCATTTCCGGACTTTTCCTTGAAGAATGTATCCTTTGATGTGCAGCAGGGCACCGTCATGGGATTTGTCGGGGAGAACGGAGCCGGCAAATCGACGACGATTAAATGCATTCTGAATGTCTTACAGAAGGACAAAGGCCGCATCGAGATTTTTGGCCATGACCATCTGGAAGGAGAGGTAAAAATAAAAGAGGAGATCGGTGTCGTGTATGATGACCTTCCCTTCCCTGAAACACTGAGTGGCAAGGATATAGAGAAATTCATGCACAAGCTCTACAAAAGATGGGATGAGCGACTGTTCTACCAGCTGCTGAAACAATTCAAAATCGACCCTGCCAAGAAAGTTAAGGAGCTTTCACGCGGCATGAAAATGAAGCTTTCCATTGCGATTGCTCTTGCCCATCATCCAAAGCTACTCATTTTGGATGAGCCGACAAGTGGACTTGACCCTATTGTACGGGACGAAATATTGGATTTGTTTCTGGCCTTCATGCAGGACGAGGAACATACCATCCTCTTCTCCTCGCACATTACGAGCGACCTGGAGAAGATCGCCGATACAATCACATTCATTCATGAGGGGGAAATCGTCTTCAGCGAAAACAAAGATGTTCTTCTTTATGAATATGCCATTTGGAAGGGCTCCTCAGAGGAGATGAAGGACCTGCCGGAAGATGCCATCATCCGCAGACGCAAAGGCCTCTATGGGGTGGAAGCACTCGTTCAAAAAAAACGTCTGAATCCTATCTTTCCACTTAGCAGGCCGTCCATCGAAGAACTGATGATATTCTTTACGAAGGGGGAAGCAGTATGAATGCTTTGATTTGGAAGGATTTATATGCCATTAAAGGCCAGTTGAAGTACGCCGCTTACTTATTGCTATTCTTTATGGCGCTATCTTTCTTTTTTGATATGGGGCCTGTTGTCGTGATGTTTACAGTGTTTTTCGGCTCCTTGCAGGTAATGACATCCTTTACCTTCGATGAAATGAGCAAGTGGGATAAATACGCACTGACACTTCCCATATCACGTAGGGCAATCATTGCAAGCAAGTATTTGCTGAGCCTGCTGCTTACGGTAGGTAGCGCCGTCATTGTTACACCACTCATTCTATTATTCAACGTCTTTTTTAAAAGCTTTACAGTAAGCGAGCTTTTTTCCATGCTTTGTATGACAAGTGCCGGTGCACTCCTTATGCTGTCCCTGCTGATTCCTATCTTTTTAAAGTTTGGAACACAGAAAGGAAGGTTCGTCCTCTTTGCGGTAGTGTTTTTTCCTGTATTTTTCGCAAGCTTCTTTTCACAGTCGTTGATGCGCTTTTCCGTCTACTTGCCTTCTACAGAAACACTTCAGCTTTTAGGATATACCGCCCCTCTTTTCATGCTCATTCCGTTGGCGGTTTCCTACTCTATATCCGTCATCATCTATTCGAACAAAGAATTCTAACTTGGAGGAGTGCTAATTGAAGTCATTGGGAGTAACAGGCCTATCTAAAAGGATAGGGAAATTTGAGTTGAAAAATATATCATTCGAATTGGAGCAGGGAACGGTGATGGGCCTGATTGGACAAAACGGTGCCGGCAAGTCGTCCATCATCCGTTGCATCTTGAATCTCTTAAAGAAGACGAGCGGCGAAATCATGATATTCGGTAAGGACCATGCCCAATATGAAACGGAAATCCGTGAAGACATCGGCATCGTATTTGATGAGCTGCATGTGCCCGACAATCTGACGCCGATCGATTTGGACGGAATTTATAAAAGGTTTTATAAACGTTGGGACAGCGGGTTCTTCTTTTCCCACCTGGAACGTTTCGACGTCTCGAAATATGATAAGGTGAAAGCCATGTCCCGTGGGATGAAGATGAAGCTCGCCATTGTGCTTGCCCTCTCCCACCATCCAAAGCTGCTCCTTTTGGACGAACCGACAAGCGGGCTGGACCCGATTGTGCGGGATGAAATGCTGGATTTACTGCTTGATTTTATGGAGGATGAAACGCACTCGATTCTGTTCTCCTCCCACATCACCAGTGATTTGGAGAAGATTGCCGATACGATTACGTTTATTCATAAGGGTGAGGTATTGTTCACCGAGACCAAGGATTCGCTGCTTTATGATTACGGTTTATGGAAAGGGACAAAAGAGCAGGCAACGGAGATTCCATCGCACGCCATCGTCGGAAAACGCCCCGGTACGTTTGGCATCGAGCTGCTTGTGAAGCGGGAGTTCGTCAGTCAGGCCTTCTCACTGGAAAGACCGACGATTGAAGAAATCATGGTGTTTCAGGTGAAGGGAGGGTGAGCCATGCGTAAGATGCTTATACAGTACTATTTTCGCAATATGGAGGGCCAATTGCTGGCTATACCGTTCTTCGTTTTTCTTTTCCTAGGTGTTTTCCTATTGTTCGAGCAGACTTCCTTTGCCTTCACTAGCAGCCTGATTGTATCGGTAGGCATCATTACAACGTTATTTTTACAGTTTTATCGAAGAAATGAAAAGATGTTCGCCGTCATGCCCATTCCGAAAAGGGCGTTCGTCCAGGCGACATTCACCTTCCTATTGTCTATCACCTGTATATATACGGCCTTGTTCTTTACATTATCTATTCCGCTGATCCGTATGCAGGAAGGATGGTCCTGGAATGGCTGGGCGTCGACAGCTGGAACTGCTTTGTTCATCGCTCTTTTGATCGTCAATCTGCTTCTGTTAGTCGAGCACATTCCGAACCAAAAGATCACTTCTCTTATTAGTCCTTTACTTCTTTTCGGACTCATTTATATCCTATTCCTGTCGCCTCTCCATGTACTGCGGACAGGACAATTGTTTTCTACCGGCAGCATGCTTGCCACAGCACTCATTGCCGCCTTTTCAATGACATGGCTACACTATAAAGCGGCAATTTATTTCGCTTCAACGATTGATGCCCCATAAGGAGGAAGAGAGATGAAAGCCCTGCTCCATCTACAATTAAAAAACAACGGCCGTTCCATGCTGTTCAGTATAATCTTCACAATCGGCATCAGCCTGCTATTCGTCCGAACCGAGGATGTCATGCCAATCATGATCTATGCACTCGTCATGTCTTCCGGCTCTTTTCGGCATATGTCCTTGCTGCAAGATAAGAAGATGCGCTATTTCGTCCACTCACTACCGGTATCAAGGCAAGAAATCGTTACAGCTACCTATGCGTCTGTGCTCGTCTACATTCTGATGATTTACAGCATGATTTTTCCTATCCAGGTTTATAAAGGGATTCAGCAAAGCGAGCTGGAGGACTTCCTGGTTCCCTTCACAGGTTTTTTAGCCGTCAGTATTGTAGGTGCCGCTATGGAAATGTATTTCCGCTTCCACAGCAATCCTTTTCAGGAGAGTATGACCGACTCCCTTCTCGGCTTTTTCGGTGCACTGCTTTTCATCCTGATGCCGCATTTCCTGCTGCTCCTGTGGGACCATGAGCCGTCGTTCTACATACGCCTGCTTGTCTTCCCGGCCATCAGCATTATGCTTTTCTATTGGTCGCTGAAAAAATCCATTCATCTGTATGAAGCGAAGGAAATCATTTGATGGATGGAATGTTCACCTGATCATTAAAAATATTTCATACGCTGTCTATCCATCTCAAAAATAGTAGCAAGCAAAAAACGGAGCTGATTGGAAAGCAAAAACTTTCCGGACAGCTCCGTTTCTATATAAATCCCCTGCGGTGGCAGTATGAAAATGCCCCTATGCTTATTTGGGACCGATGATGGCGATTGCCGGCTCGGCCTTTAAAATCTGCTCGATGAGGGCATCGACCGATTCCATCGTGATGGTATTAATCCGCTCGAGAATCTCGTCGACGGACCGGTGTTTGCCATGGACCAGCTCATTCATCCCATTGCGGTTCATATGGGCCTCCGTTCCTTCCAGTCCCAATACGAAGCTGCCCTTCAACTGCTCCTTCGCATTTTCCAGCTCCTCTTCCGTCACGCCGCCCGTCACCAACTCGAACAATGTTTTATCGACCTGATGCTGCAGGGCGTCCAGGTTCTGCTTGGATGCACTCGCATAAATCGTGAAGGCACCGACGTCCGCATAGCTGGATTGATAGCTGAACACCGAATAGGCCAGCCCCCGCTCCTCCCGCACTTCCTGGAAAAGACGAGAGCTCATATTGCCGCCGATGATGTTGTTCAGCGCAATGAAGCTATACATATCGGGGTGCTTTACGCTGATGGCCGGGAAGGAGATGGCGATATGGGCCTGCTCTGTATCCCGGATTTTTACAATCTCGCCTGCCTGGAACCCTGGATATGTTAAAACTGCTTCCTCTGCCTGTGGTGAAGCCTCAAATCCGCCAAACAGCTCTTCAATTTTCGCGAGCAACCCCTGTTCAATATTGCCTGCTACCGATATGACAACATTTTGTGGTGTATAGTGCTTTGCCATGTAGCTGCGTATCATCTCTGCATCGAATGTCGCAAGCGTTTCAGCCGTACCTAAAATCGGTCTGCCGAGTGCGTCGTCCGGATACATGACGCGCCATAAAATCTCATGCACATCATCATCGGGTGCATCCTCACTCATATAGATTTCCTCCAGCACAACCTGCCGCTCTCTCTCAATCTCTTCCGGAAGAAAGGCAGAGTTGAAGAACATATCAGCCAGAATCTCAATGGCCAGCTCTCCGTGATGATCTAGCACTTTGGCAAAATAGCATGTATTCTCCTTCGAAGTAAAGGCGTTTATCTCGCCGCCAATACGGTCGAACTCCTCTGCGATTTGCCGCGCGGAACGTGTGTGTGTTCCTTTGAATAGCATATGTTCAATAAAATGCGTAATGCCGTTCTCTTCCGGACGTTCATATCGGGAACCGGCATTTACCCAAATACCGACCGACAATGAACGGACATGATCAATCTGCTCCGATACGATTCTTACACCATTTTTACATTTCGTTACCTGTACCATAGTTCCCCCAATTGACTAAACAAGAGGCTGCACCGAAGTACAGCCTCTCTATCTTGTCATTATTCACCATTTGCCTGTGCTTACTGGCAAGCGGCTAATTATTTTTTATTCTTGTTCTGCGCGTTCTTTTTCTTCTTTCAGAACGACTTTACGTGATAGGTTCACGCGACCTTGGTTATCGATTTCGATACATTTCACAAGCAACTGATCGCCAAGCTTCAATACGTCCTCTACCGCTTTCGTACGTTCCTCCTGGATTTCCGAAATGTGCAGCAGGCCGTCTTTTCCTGGGAAGATCTCACAGAATGCGCCGAATTTCTCGATACGCTTCACAGTCGCCATGTAGTACTCGCCGACTTTTGCTTCACGGACGATTGATTCAATGATTTCTTTCGCACGTTGGTTCATTTCTTCGTTCGCAGAAGAGATGTAGATTGTACCATCTTGTTCTGTATCGATTTTCACGCCTGTTTCCTCGATGATTTTGTTGATTTGTTTACCACCAGGTCCGATGACGTCACGAATTTTATCAGGATTGATTTTGATGACGACAATTTTCGGCGCATATTTTGAAAGTTTTTCACGTGGAGTTGAAAGAGTTGACATCATATGGTCTAAAATCTGCATACGGCCGATTTTTGCCTGTGTTAGTGCTTCCTCTAAAATTTCACGGGATAAACCATCAATTTTAATATCCATTTGAAGGGCTGTTACACCTTTTGCCGTACCTGCCACTTTGAAGTCCATATCACCAAGATGGTCTTCCATGCCTTGGATATCCGTCAATACTGTATAGTGCTCACCTTTTTTCACAAGGCCCATCGCAATACCTGCTACCGGCGCTTTTAATGGAACACCTGCATCCATCATCGCTAATGTAGAAGCACAGATTGATGCTTGGGAAGTCGAACCGTTTGACTCAAGTACTTCAGATACACAACGAATAGCATATGGGAAGTCTTTTTCGTCTGGAATGACTGCCAATAATGCACGCTCACCAAGCGCACCATGACCGATTTCACGACGGCCAGGACCACGGATTGGGCCTGTTTCCCCTACAGAGAATTGTGGGAAGTTGTAGTGGTGCATCCAGCGTTTAGATTCTTCTACACCCAGCCCGTCGATGATTTGCACATCGCCTAGGGCACCTAATGTACAAATGGAAAGTGCCTGTGTTTGACCACGTGTGAATAAACCTGAACCATGTGTACGTGCCAGGACGCCCACCTCAGAAGATAGCGGACGGATTTCGTCTTGCTTACGGCCATCTGGACGTACTTTCTCTTCAGTGATGAGACGACGTACTTCATCTTTCACCATTTTATCTAAAATTGCTTTTACTTGTTTGAGTGTTTCTTCGTCAGCTTCTTCAGCCTCATAGGATTCAACCACACGTGTCTTCACGGCTGTGATATTTTCCTCACGTTCTTGCTTATCAACTGTTTGGATTGCCGCAATCATGTCGGCTTCGCTAGTCGCCTTGATTGCTGCTGTAAGTTCTGCGTCAAGCTCATAAAGCTCTACAGGACGTTTCTCTTTCCCTACTTCTGCAACAATCTGTTCTTGCAGTGCAATTAATTTCTTGATTTCCTCATGACCGAACATGATTGCCTCAAGCATGATTTCTTCCGGTACTTCCAAAGCCCCTGCTTCTACCATGTTGATGGCATCTTTATTACCGGCCACTGTCAGGTGAATTGTACTTTCCGCTGCCTGTTCCACCGTTGGATTCACGATGAACTCGTTGTTGATGTAGCCTACATTTACGCCTGCAATCGGACCGTCAAACGGAATATCCGAGATTGCCAAAGCCAGTGATGAGCCGAACATCGCTGCCATATCGGAAGGACAGTCCTGATCATTGGACATGACCATGGAGATGACTTGTACTTCGTTACGGAAGCCATCCGGGAACATTGGACGGATCGGGCGGTCGATAAGGCGGCTTGTCAATACTGCCTGCTCTGATGGACGTCCTTCACGTTTGATGAAGCCCCCCGGAATTTTACCTGCTGCATAAAGACGTTCCTCATAGTTTACCGTTAATGGGAAGAAATCCAATGGTTTTGGAGATTTTGACATTGTTGCAGTTGCGAGTACCGCCGTTTCTCCATAACGCACCATTGCTGCGCCATTTGCTTGTTTTGCCAACTGTCCTACTTCTACTACTAAAGGACGGCCAGCCCATTCATATGAATAGACCTTTTTGTCGTTCATCTAATGAACCCCTTTCTACATTAAGACACACTACGCTACTTTATTATGTACCATAGTTAGTGTATCAAAAAAGCGTTTTCTATGCTAAATATTTTCAATAAATTACATGAATTTTCGAGATGCCAATTTAGGAGATGATTGCCGCGCTAATACATAAAGAAAAAGCGGGAAAAAATCCCGCTTTTTTGTCATGTCTAGCTTTCTGCGTCCGCTCTCCGCCACGCCCAGATCCAAACAGTTCCAAGTGTGCAGGAGGTAGGTGAACGCGTTCAGCCTTTCGAATAGATTAGCGACGTAATCCAAGCTTGTTGATTAGTTCACGGTAACGTTGTACGTCTGTGTTACGTAGGTATTTCAATAAGTGACGACGACGACCTACCATTTTAAGAAGACCACGTTGTGAGTGGTAGTCTTTTTTGTGAGTTGCCAAGTGAGCGTTTAAAGCGTTGATTTCAGCAGTTAGTACAGCGATTTGTACTTCTGGTGAACCAGTGTCGCTTTCGTGTGTACGGTACTCAGCGATAATTTCGTTTTTGCGTTCTTTTGTGATTGCCATATGAATGGACCTCCTAAATAGTAAAAGATATCCCCATTAGCTAAGCCATCGTTGGAGCAACGGAAAGCCGAGCCAAGGTTCGTACAGATTTTTGTACTGATAAATCGTAACATATTTTATATAGACAAGCAACTATTATGCATGAACCCTTAAGTATTCGATTGCATCCTGCTTATCCTTTTCAATCTGCGCCACCAGCTCATCAATGCCATTGAACTTCTTCTCGCTTCGAATGCGGTGGTACCAGCCGACGACGACTTCCTCACCGTAAATATTTTTCTCAAAGTTGAAGATATGTACCTCGATTGAAAGCTGTTTGTTGTCCGGATTGTTGAATGTCGGTTTATAGCCGACATTGCATACGCCGTCGTACCATTCATTCTGTACAAGGATTTTAACAGCATAGACCCCGGTTGCAGGAATGAAGCAGCCTTCCATATGCTGTACATTGGCTGTCGGGAACCCAAGCTTTCGCCCACGTTTATCACCATGCACAACGATGCCCGGCACTTCAAATGCACGGCCAAGCAGTAGACGGGCTTCTTCCATATCTCCGTCCTGCAATGCTTTGCGGATGCGTGTCGAACTGATTTTTTCCTCGGTGTCCGTATACTTGTCGACAACCGTCACACCGAATGATCCAGCGCCCAGCTGCCGCATGAGCTCCATATTGCCCTTGCCGAATGCACCAAAGGAAAAGTCGAAGCCGGCCGTCACATGCTTGACGTTCAAATCCAGGATAAAGTGCTTTACAAAGGTTTCGGGTGAAAGCTTTGCAAAATCCGATGTGAAATTCACGACGAAGACCGTGTCCACATCCAGTGTAGAAAGTGTATCCAGCTTCTGCTGAAGCGGTGTAATATAAAATACCTTTTCATTGCGTCCACCAAGCACAATGGATGGGTGCGGGTCGAATGTCATGACCGCACTTTTATAGCCCTTTTCCTTTGCTGTTGCGGTGGCAGAGTTGATGACCTCCTGATGTCCACGATGCACGCCGTCAAAAAAACCGAGCGCCAGGGAATACGGTCCTTCCGTCGCTTTCAGCTGATGCGGGTATTTTAAATGAATAACGTCCATAACTGCGCCTCCTACTCGATTTCAGGGAACATTTTATCAGGTTTCATCTGTCCGTGCTTTGTCGGATGCTTGATGTATACCGCAAATGCCTTCCCTTCCACCCCAAACACTAATTTATCGCTTACTTCTAATAATGGATGAACAGGCAGGACTTGTCCATTAAAAATTTGCTTGCGGTTCGAGTCATCAATCTCTACATACGGATAGTCGCTCAGCGCATATTCGACGGGAAGGATGAAGCTTGTGTCACTGGATTCCATTTTTTCTGCCACTTCGGCAAGCGTCAGGCAGTGTTCTTTTTCAAACGTGCCCGACGACGTCCGTACCAGCTCGTGCATGTGCGCCGGATAGCCCAATGCCTCGCCAATCTGGACTGCAAGCGTACGGATGTAGGTGCCCTTGCTGCATTTGATACGAATCGAGAATGTCACTTCCTCGCCCTCGAACATTTCCTCATCGCTCAGCAGCTGCAGCCCGTAGATGGTCACTTTTCGCGTCGGACGCTCCACCGTCTGGCCTGCACGGGCATACTCATAGAGCTTTTTGCCGTTTACCTTGACCGCTGAGAACATGGGAGGCGTCTGTTCGATTTCTCCGGTCAACGCAGCAAGTGCCTCTAGTATTTCCTCACGTGAAAAAGATTTATGCGTCGTATCCTGCTCCACAGTTTCCCCTTCTGCATCCTCCGTGGTAGTCGTCCTTCCGATGGAGACGACCGCCTCATAGGTTTTCCCGGCATCCGTCAAGTACTCTGCGATGCGGGTCGCCTGGCCGATGCAGATTGGCAGCACTCCTTCCACACCTGGATCGAGTGTGCCTGTATGGCCGACTTTTTTCGTCTTCAAAATTTTCCGCAGTTTGAATACACAGTCATGGCTGGTCATACCGCGTTCTTTCCATAATGGTAAAATGCCGTTCAT
>JBJEFP010000132.1:0-13481 GCA_051874195.1 Lysinibacillus sp.
ATCAGGCGGCTGTTTTCGCACTTGGCGGACTGGGCGAAATCGGCAAAAACACATACGGAGTACAATTCCAGGATGAAATCATTCTAATCGATGCAGGCATTAAATTCCCGGAAGATGATTTACTCGGAATCGACTATGTCATTCCCGACTACACGTACCTCGTACGAAACGTCGACAAAATTAAAGGTTTATTTATCACGCACGGCCATGAAGACCATATCGGTGGCATCCCTTATTTACTGCGCCAGCTGAATATCCCGGTATACGGGGGCAAATTGGCGCTGGGGCTCCTGCGCAACAAATTGGATGAACACGGCCTGCTCCGGACGACAAAGCTCATCGAAATCAAGGAAGAGGACGTCATCAAGTTCCGGAAGACGTCGGTAAGCTTCTTCCGTACGACTCACAGTATTCCAGATGCCTTCGGGATTGTCGTGAAGACACCTCCCGGCAACATCGTGCATACAGGAGACTTCAAGTTTGACTTCACACCTGTAGGGGAGCCGGCCAATCTGACAAAAATGGCCGAAATCGGACGCGACGGTGTATTATGTCTGCTTTCAGATAGTACGAATGCTGAGGTGCCGAACTTTACGATGTCTGAACGTAAAGTCGGCGAAAGCATTAATGATATCTTCCGTAAAGTGGACGGACGGATCATTTTTGCCACATTCGCATCGAACATCCATCGCCTGCAGCAGGTGACGGATGCAGCAGCTGCGCACGGCCGTAAAATCGCCGTGTTCGGCCGCTCGATGGACAACGCCATTACAATCGGCCGCGAGCTCGGCTATATCACTGCACCGAAGGAGACGTTCGTCGACGCGCAAAGCATCAACCGTCTACCAGCAAATGAGGTCCTGATTCTTTGTACAGGCTCTCAGGGGGAACCAATGGCTGCCTTATCGCGCATCGCCAACGGAACGCACCGTCAAATCCAAATCCAGCCGGGGGATACGGTCGTATTCTCATCTTCCCCGATTCCTGGCAACACGATTAGCGTCAACAAAATTATCAATCTATTATTCCGTGCAGGCGCCGAGGTCATCCATGGCTCACTGAATAATATCCATACATCAGGGCACGGTTCACAGGAAGAGCAGAAGCTGATGCTTCGCCTGATTAAACCTAAATTCTTCATGCCAATCCACGGTGAATACAGGATGCTGAAAATGCATACGCAGCTTGCCGTCGACTGTGATGTACCGCATGAAAATACCTTCGTCATGGAAAACGGCGACGTATTGGCCTTGAGTGCAAACGAAGCTCATGTGGCAGGGCGCATCCCGTCAGGCGACATTTATATCGATGGCAGCGGAATCGGCGACATCGGCAACATCGTACTGCGCGACCGTCGTATCCTTTCCGAGGAAGGCCTCGTCATCGTCGTGGTGAGCGTCGATATGGCGAACCAGAAAATCGTCTCCGGTCCTGATATCATTTCCCGCGGCTTCGTCTACATGCGGGAATCCGGTACAATGATCAACGAAGCGCAGAAAACATTGGCAAGACATTTGAACAGCACCATTCAGGGAAAATCCACACAATGGACAGAGCTGAAAAATGAAATTACCGACGTTTTAGGCCCTTATCTTTTCGAAAAGACAAAGCGCCGTCCGATGATTTTACCAATCATTATGGAAGTGTAATAAAAGCATATATTCAAGGCCGCCCTCCTAGGGAAGGCAGGCCTTACAGATGAAAAAGGGTGGCCTCAAGACGAGGCCACCCTTTTATCGGTTGCAGAAGAAAGCGGCTTAAAGCACCTTCTTCATGAAGCGGTTGATATCTACATCGGCCCCGATGACGATCAGGAGGTCCCCCATCAGAATCGGGTCTGTCGGCTCAGGCGTAATGATGATTTCTTCACCACGCTTAATGCCGACAATGTTGATGCCGTATTTTGCACGTATATCCAGGTCTACAAGCGAGCGGCCGGCAAGCCGGTCGCTTGCCTTGATTTCCATGATGGAATGCTCGTCCGATAATTCAAGGTAATCGAGCACGTTATTAGACAGGATATGAGTGGCGATCCGGATGCCCATATCCCGCTCCGGATGCACCACGAAGTCCGCACCGATTTTACGCAGCACTTTTTCATGGTAATCATTGTTCGCCTTAGCGGTAATCTGCTGGACGCCCAATTCCTTCAAAATCAGCGTAGTCAGAATGCTGGATTGGATATCCTCCCCGATGGCGACGATGACATGCTCAAAATTCCGCAGGCCAAGGGATTTGATGACCGCTTCATCCGTCGTATCCGCTACGACAGCCTGGGTTGCGATATGCGCGAAATTATCCACACGCTCCGGTGACAAATCGATGGCCATCACATCGGCCCCTTGGGAAATCAGTTCCTTCACAATCCCGCCACCAAAGCGCCCAAGCCCAATTACAACAAATTCTTTTCTCATCTCAAACTGCCCCCTGTTCTTTTGTGCTTACAGTGTATCTCAATTCGCAAAAAATAAAAAGGCTGCTCTACATATGCAAATTTTTATGTAAGCGACAGGGCTTTGACTGGCCATCAAAAAACAGGTCGAGAAAGCCCGTTTCCCCACCTGTTAACCCCATGATTATCCGTCGTGTTGCTCCAGAGCCCCGTGCACGTCCTTCTACCCTTTGTTTTCTACAATGAGTCGCTGGATCCGCTTTTCAAGAATGCGCAAAGCGGCCCCTCCCGCCTGATAATGACGGAGCTCGCCCTTCCCGTCGAATATATAATAGGCGGGTACATACCGATTGTTGAAGCGGTCGGTAATGAGAAAATCAGTATCGATGATGAGCGGGTGCCCCATCTTATAATAATCCGCCACGGCCTTCACATTGTGCTGGATCATATCCTCTTTGGTGCGAGGCATATGGACGGCGATCACATTCAGATCTGCCGCATATTTGTCAACCAGGAGATTTACTGTATCCAGTCCATTTTTGCACAGGTTGCAGCTGACCGACCAAAAATGGAAGAGCGTCGGCCTTCCTGCCAGCATTTCTTTTGTCATCACCTTATTGTTCAACCAGTTTGCCCCATCTAACAGAGGCATCGGAGCCCGCAGTTTCATATATCATCCCCCTTGCTCCCTGTTATGATATGCATCTTTGGTCAAAGTGTCGCTTGGCCAGGGCGCCAATTGGCCGAACATTCCCCCCAGACTGCAACGCCTGGAGGACACGCAGGATTTCCCCCGCAGGACTGAGGATGAACAACCTACGAAAGGCTGTCCCCTCCTCTTCCACCAGTACGCCATATGCTATCGATACCCGCTGATCCGTACCTGCCCCGAGTGCGAATTTCAGTCCACCCGCCGATCATACGTTCCACCATCTATCCCCATCTCCTTCATTTTCCCAATGGCAGCTTATCCATCACCCTCTATTTTACAGACAGCTAGCTGTATTTCCCATATAGTTACCAGCATTGACCATAAATGACTATTGTCCTTCTTCTCTCTCCTGAGCCAAAAAAAAACTCTTGAAATCACCGGCCAATTCGATATAATTATTATGTTTTGTAAACTTAAAGTTTGGTAATAGTAAACTTCAGTACTTATTGTTTAGCATAACTAAACCTTATAGGAAGGATGTGCCTGATGCAGATTGGAGCAAAAATCAAAGCTTTGCGATTGAAAAAAGGACTTACGCAGGAAGAGCTCGGGGAACGTACTGACCTCACGAAAGGCTACATTTCACAGCTTGAACGCGACCTGAATTCTCCGTCCATCGAAACCTTGTTCCACATTTTAGAGGTATTGGGCTCGACACCGAAGGAATTTTTCGATGACACGCCGGACGAACAGCGGGTTGTATATACCGCTGAAGACCAGACAAGCTTTACCGACCAAGAAAAGAAATATTCGATTGAATGGCTAATTCCGACGTCCAACGAAAAAGAAATGGAGCCGGTCATCCTAACCTTGAAAAAAGATGGTGAATTCAAGCAGTTTGAACCCTCATTATCTGAAACTTTCATCTATGTATTAAAGGGCCGCATCCGCGTCGTCATCGGCCAGGAAGAATATATCGCCGGCGAAGGCCACTCGGTTTATTACGAGGCATCTTCCAACCACCAGATTTTCAATGCGCACAACGGGCTGACAAGGGTGCTCCTTGTCGCTACTGAATCTTATTTGTAATGAGGAGGACAACTGATGGATAACACGATTATTCGTTTTGAAAACGTAACGAAGTCATACAACGACGGGACGGTCGTTTTAAATAATGTCACTTTTGAGCTGGAGAGAGGAAAATTCTATACACTATTAGGTCCTTCCGGCTGTGGGAAAACGACGATTCTGCGCATCATTGCCGGTTTCACGGATGCCACGACAGGCGATGTCTACTTTGGCGGCAAGCGCATCAACAATGTACCGGCAAATGAAAGACAGGTGAATACCGTATTCCAGGACTATGCCCTGTTCCCGCACTTGAACGTTTTTGAAAACGTCGCATTCGGTCTTCGCATCAAGAAGGTCAAGGAAGCGGAAATCAAGGAGCGCGTACTGGAGGCATTGAAATTCGTCAACCTGGCTGGCTATGAACACCGTGAAATTTCTGAAATGTCGGGCGGTCAGCGTCAGCGTGTCGCCATCGCCCGTGCTATCGTCAATGATCCGGAAGTCATCCTGCTGGATGAGCCTCTATCTGCACTCGATTTGAAATTACGGACGGAGATGCAGTACGAGCTCCGAGAATTGCAGCAGCGCCTCGGCAAGACATTCGTCTTCGTAACGCACGACCAGGAGGAGGCTCTTGCCATGAGTGATGAAATCTTCGTCCTGTCCCACGGGGAAATTATGCAGTCCGGGACACCTGTCGATATTTACGACGAGCCGATCAACCGTTTTGTCGCCGACTTCATCGGTGAATCGAATATCGTAAACGGCGTAATGATCGAGGATTATAAAGTGCAGTTTGCCGGCAAGGTGTTCGAATGCGTTGACGGCGGGATGAAGCCGAATGAAAAAATCGACATCGTCATCCGTCCGGAAGACCTGGAGATTACATCGGTGGATAAAGGGAAATTAATCGTGCGTGTCGACACACAGCTGTTCCGCGGTGTTCATTATGAATTGTCGACATACGACAAGGACGGCAACGAGTGGCTTGTCCACTCATTGAAAAAGGCAGAGGTAGGTGCAGAAATCGGCTTGGACTTCGATCCGGAAGCAATCCACGTCATGCGTCTGAACGAAACAGAGGAAGAGTTCGATAAACGTCTGGAAGCTTATGGAGACGATGACCATGCAGAGTAAAAACCGTACAGCGTTATTTCCGTACGTCATCTGGATTGCCCTATTCGTCATTGCACCGATTGCCTTGGTCCTTTATTATTCCATGCTTGACCTTTCAGGAAACTTTACGCTGGAGAACTATAAGAACTTCTTCTCCGCCATTTATTTGAAAATGACATTCACGAGCTTCTGGTATGCATTCCTCATCACATTCTTTACGTTGCTGATTGCATACCCGACAGCCTATTTGCTGACGAAGACAAAGCATAAGCGTCTGTGGCTCATGCTGATCATTATCCCGTCATGGATCAACCTGCTTCTAAAAACATATGCATTCATCGGGATTTTCGGCTTGTACGGTCCGATCAACGCCTTTATCGAGGCATTCGGCTTTGATTCTAAGCAGATTCTGTTTACAGATTTCAGCTTCATTTTCGTATCGGTATATATCTTCATTCCATTCATGATCATACCGATTTTCAACTCACTGGATAAATTGAACCCGTCCCTTGTATTCGCTGCACGCGATCTTGGCGCATCGGGCTGGACGACATTCCGCCGCGTCGTGTTTCCGCTCACAATCGATGGCGTGAAGTCAGGGATCCAGGTGACATTCATCCCTGCCCTGTCCCTCTTCATGATTACACGCCTGATTGCTGGAAACCAGGTCATCACGCTCGGTACCGCCATTGAACAGCAGTTCCTTGTCTCACAAAACTGGGGCATGGGGTCTACCATCGCCGTATTCCTGATCGTGTTCATGGTGCTGACGATGATGGTGACGGGCAAGAAGAAGAAAGGAGGCCGTGCATAATGAACAAATTATCGACAGCCTCTAAGGCGTACTTGGTGTTGGTTTTCGTCATCCTGTACGCACCTATTTTCTATTTGATTTTCTATTCATTCAACAGCGGCGGCAATATGAACGACTTTGAATCCTTCACGTTGGAACACTACAAGGCAGTATTTGAGGATACGCGCCTGCTTGTCATCCTGATCAATACCGTGCTCATCGCCCTATTATCCGGACTGATTGCCACAATCATCGGTACACTCGGTGCGATCGGCATCGTGTCGATGAAGGACAAGAAAATGCGCAATACATTCCTGTCGTTGAACAATGTGCTGATCGTCTCCCCGGACGTGGTCATCGGGGCCAGCTTCCTGATTTTGTTCACGATGATTGGTGTGAAACTCGGCTTCACTTCGGTGCTTGTTTCCCATATCGCCTTCAGTGTGCCGATTGTCGTACTGATGGTGTTGCCGAAGCTGCTGGAAATGAACACTTCCTTGATTGATGCTGCACGTGATCTAGGTGCCACGAAACGGGACGTACTGACGCGTGTCATCCTGCCGTACATCGCACCCGGCATCTTCGCCGGCTTCTTCATGGCGATTACGTATTCACTTGATGATTTCGCCGTTACATTCTTTGTGACAGGAAACGGCTTCTCCACCCTTTCCGTCGAAATCTACTCGATGGCACGTGCCGGCATCACGCTGACGATCAACGCCATTTCCGGCCTGGTCTTCCTCGTGACGGTGCTGGTTGTAATCGGCTACTACTTTGTCAATAACCGTGCAAAGGCAAGAATGGAGGAACCAAAATGAAGCAATTACTACGGGCAACTATTGCCATCATCGTCGCCTGTCTCCTTTTATTCTTCGCTTCAAGATCTTTGGAATCTGCGGGTACGAAAGGCAGCAAGGATACACTGACGATCTATAACTGGGGCGAATACATCGACCCAGAATTGATCGATGCATTTGAAGAAGAGACAGGCATCCATGTGATATATGAAACATTCGATTCGAATGAAGCGATGTATACGAAGGTACAGCAGGGCGGTTCGTCCTACGATGTCGCCGTTCCTTCCGAATATATGATTGAAACGATGATTGAGGATGACATGCTGGTCGAGCTCGACCATTCCCTGCTCCCGAATTTAAAGAACATCGACCCTTACTTTTTAGACCTGCCGTTCGATCCAGGCAACAAATATTCCATCCCCTACTTCTGGGGAACGGTCGGCATCGTCTACAATCCTGCTATGGTGCCGGACGATTTGACATTCGAATCATGGGAAGACCTATGGGACGAACGGTTAAAGGGCAAGGTATTCTTGGTGGACGGTGCGCGTGAAGTAATGGGAATGGGGCTGAATTCGCTGGGCTACTCCCTGAACCTGAAGGATGATGCGGCACTTCGGGAGGCGACGGACAAATTGACTGAATTGACGCCGAACGTCAAGGCCATCATCGGGGACGAAATTACGCCACTGATGATCAATAACGAGGCGACGGTCGCCCTTACATGGTCCGGCCAGGCTGCCGATATGATGTGGGAGAACGAGGAACTGGATTTCGCGGTGCCTGAGGAAGGCTCGAACTTATGGTTCGACAACTTCGTCATCCCGAAAACGTCGACGAATATCGAAGGTGCCCATGCGTTCATCAACTTCATGCTGGACGCTGAAAACAACGCCCAGAATGCCGACTATGTCGGCTACTCAACACCGAACGCTGCAGCGTGGGAGCTGATGGATGAAGAAGTGATTACCGATGAGCGCTTCTATCCAAGCATCGAGCTTCGCGAGCGGCTGGAGGTATATGAAAACCTCGGACTCGAATGGCTAGGCAAATATAATGAATACTTCCTTGAATTCAAAATGAATCTGAATTAGATAACGAGCGCACAGTGGCATGCTGTGCGCTCGTTTTCCTTCCATTTCCTGATGGTACACATAGTCTGATTATGTTAGACTATGTGTACCATCATTTCAAAAATCGAAACAATTTGAGAGAAAGGCGGTGCTCCATGGCCAAAACCACACAAAATGTGGCTCTTTATGTACTCATGTTCAATCTATTCATCACAATGGGGGGCATCGGCATCATCGTTCCCGTCATGCCTGCCTACCTCGAGGTGTTCGGGGTAGGTGGACGGGTCCTCGGCTTCTTGATTGCCGGATTTGCACTGGCACAATTCCTGCTTTCTCCTGTTGCCGGGGAACTATCGGATCGCCACGGGAGAAAGATGTTCATTATTGCAGGTCTTATCGTATACGGCAGTGCCCAGATTTTGTTTGGCCTTGCAGATGCAGTGTGGGTCCTATTCATCGCCCGCTTCCTTAGCGGCGCTGGAGCTGCGTTCGTCATGCCTCCAATTATGGCCTTTGTTGCGGATATCACGACGGTTGAGGAGCGTGGAAAAGGCATGGGTATGCTTGGAGCTGCAATGAGTCTCGGCTTCATGATTGGCCCTGGAATCGGGGGGGCCTTAGCAGGCATCAACCTGCAATTCCCATTTTATGCTGCCGGCAGTGCCGCCATACTTGCCGCTATATTGTCCTTGGCGACTTTGCCGAACATTAAAAATGCAGTAATTGCGGAGGCCGCTGCTAGACCGCCTCGCGAAAGCCTGCTGAAACAGCTGGCAAGATCGTCGAAAACGCCCTACTTTGTATTTTTGATCATCGTTTTCACTTTCAGCTTCGGCATTTCGAATTTCCAGGCGACGCTGTCACTTTACCTGGACCATAAATTCGATTATACACCAGGGGATATTTCCGTCATTTTAACGGTCGGCGGGTTTGCAGGGGTCATCCTGCAGATGTTCGTCATCGATAAACTGTTCAAGAAATATGGTGAGATGAAGGTGATCCTCATCAATCTGCTGTTGGCGGCAGTGACGATGCTGCTGGTGATCTTCATAAGCGGCTTCTTCATTATCCTGGTCGTTGCTACCCTATTCTCCATTGCCACGACATTCATCCGTCCTGCAGTAAATACGCTGATCAGTAAAGTGGCGGGTAGCGAGCAAGGCTTTGCAGCAGGCATGAACAATGCTTATATGAGCCTTGGGAATATGTTCGGTCCCGCCTTGGCGGGCATCCTGTTCGACTGGAACATGGATTCGCCTTATATTTTAGGAACGCTTGTCTTGGGCAGTTGCTTCGTCCTCACCTATATATGGGCGTCCAAGAAGGCATCGCACCTATTGCATGCCTCCACTTCCAGACAGCCTTGATAAAGCCTTAGCGCCACCCCGCTTGAAAGATTATGAAGGGTGGCGCTTTTTCATGTGCGGTGCCGGATTGGCTGTATAATCATGCACTTCCCAACAGGGGCGAATAAAATAGGGGCGGTCCGATAAGTTTACTCTTACCGAACCGCCCCTATTCTCTATAGGCTGCGTATAAAGGATTCTACAAATCCTGCATTGAATGCCAACAAATCCTCATCCGGATTCATCTTCGACTGATGTAAGCCGTAGGAGCAGTTGGCACCGCTCCAAAACATCGCCCCGGGAATATCCTTTACGAAATAGCCGAAATCCTCTCCCGTCATGGCTGCTGGGCATAGATAGTCCGTCGCTCCGTCATAGGCTTTGGCAAAAGCCAATAGGCGCTCTGCACATGCAGGGTCGTTGTCCACCTCATGGTACATCGCCCCGTAGTCAATGGACACTGTACACTCAAATGCGGCTTCGATTCCTGCACAAATGGCCTCGATGCGACGCTTCACTTCCTGCATGGACTCGTCATTCAATGTCCGGATCGTCCCTTCCATACGGGCCGTTTCGGCAATGACGTTTTGCACTGTACCTGCCGTCATCTTTCCTACG
The DNA here is from genome assembly GCA_051874195.1 of Lysinibacillus sp. Classification (GTDB taxonomy): domain Bacteria; phylum Bacillota; class Bacilli; order Bacillales_A; family Planococcaceae; genus Lysinibacillus_B. Next base: position 9,859 of record JBJEFP010000132.1, read on the forward strand.
GTAATGACGGCGCTGTTCATCGGGTCGATATTGCGGCTGACGATTGTCTGCAGCTGCAGCAGCAGATTCGCTGCGGCGATTGTCATATCGCGTGTTTTATGAGGATAGGCGGCATGTCCGCCGATTCCCTTCAAGTCGATGAAAAGCTCCGACGTGTTGGCAAACAGCAGCCCTGGACGAGTCGCCACCGTACCGACCGGATATTCCGGCGCGATATGCAGTGCATAGATTTCATCACATATAAGGTCGGGACGCTCTTCCTTCAGCCAATTCAGCATTGGCTCTGCACCGCCTGGACCTTCCTCTGCTGGCTGGAAGTACACGATGACGTTCTGTACCGGTCGCTCGGCAGCTAAAGCAGCGACAAGGGCAAGTGCAACCGTCATATGACAGTCATGGCCGCATGCATGCATATGTCCGGCATGTTCAGATGCATAGTCTGCACCCGTCTCCTCGGCTACGGGCAGTCCGTCGATATCCGTCCGCCAGCCGATTGTTTTTGTCGGATTCGTCCCGGCAATACGGACAACAACCCCGGTGCGCCAGACAGTAATAGCCAGGTGCTCCTGCTGCAATCCAGCCAAAAACGCCAAAATATAGGCCTGTGTTTTATATTCCTGAAAACCGAGCTCTGGGATTCGATGCAGGGCCCGGCGGATGTCAATCAACGATTGCATGTGGTCACCTTCTTAAATGTTTCGTAATGCGTCAATCACTTCTGTTTTTGACTTCGTCTTATCATCCAATTCTTTCAATACACGTGCCGGTACGCCGCCAACGACTGTATATGGCGCTACATCATCAATGACGATGGCACCCGCAGCGACAACCGCTCCTCTGCCGACACGTACACCTTCAAGAACGACTGCATTGGCGCCGATGACCACATCGTCTTCGATGATGACAGGCTGTGCGCTTGGCGGCTCGATTACGCCTGCAAGGACTGTCCCTGCACCAATGTGGCAGTTCGCACCCACTGTTGCACGCCCCCCTAGGACCGCTCCCATATCAATCATCGTTTTTGGACCGATTTCAGCCCCGATATTGATGATGGCGCCCATCATGATCACTGCCTGGTCGCCGATCGTCACCTGGTCACGAATGATCGCACCCGGCTCGATTCGTGCATTGATCTGCTTCATGTCCAGTAATGGTACACCTGAATTTCTTCTATCATTTTCAATCACATAGTCTGCAATCTTGCTTCCATGGTTTTGCAGGGCCGGTTCGATTTCGCTCCATTCACCGAACACGACTGCGCTGTTCCCCTCCCCAAATACCTTTGTGCCTTCTCCATATGTTAATGACGCTACATTGTCACCCTTCACATATACTTTGACCGGCGTCACCTTCTTTGCGCTGGAAATAAACTCGATAATCTGCTGTGCATTCAATTTTTCACTCATTTAAAATTAACCTCTCTCTATGTAAGAATATTTGCGATGTTTTGATTGTACTAAAATTTCTGTCAAATATCACGTGTTAATTTTGATATTCATATAAACAGCGCGCCCTGTCCTGTACCACTTCGACGAAGGCCTTCACCTGGCGCAGCTCGAAGGCCGGTTCATAGCCGATCAGCCATGTATCACGCGTCAGGCCCATATCATTTTCCGAATGCAGGGGAATCTTGTTGACCTCCTCCGAGCCATTCAATGTAATGGAGGGTAGAATCGCAAAGCCGATACCGTTGAGCGCCATCTGCTTGCACGTTTCAATCTGGTCGACGATAATCTGGTGCCTTGGGTTCTGGTTGAAATGGCGCTGCCACCATTGCAGAATTTCCTGATAGTAGTCCGAATCGCTTTTGAATTGAATGAAGGGACGATCGGTTGTATGGATATCCTCTAATGCTCGGATTTCTTTATCGACCAAATACATCATGTCGCGGAACAAATGAATCTTCTTGCCCTTCCAATCCACCTGGCCGCGTACGATTCCGACATGCGCCTCTCCTTCATACAGCGCCTTGACAATTTCCGAGCTCCAGCCTGTCATGAGGGAAATCTTCGTATCCGGATACAATGTGACGAAGTCCTTTAGCACTTTCGGCAGCCAATTCTGCCCGACGATGGAGGCGCAGGCAATCTTCAGCGTCCCGTGCACCTTGGAATTCAGTGCCTGGATTGTTTCGAATACTTCCTCTCGTCTTGTAATCTGCTCGATTGCATATTGGATGACAAGCTCGCCCGCCGGAGTAGGGGTCAATCCCCGCTGCGAACGGAGAAACAGCTGTGTCCCCCATTCCTTCTCGATTGACTGCAGCCTTTGTGATAGGGCCGGCTGCGTTAAAAATAGCCGTTCTGCCGCCTTCCGCATATTGCGTTCCTCGGCAAGCACCTTGATGATTTCCGCTTCTGTTGCTGTCATTTGCGCCCTCCTCTTCATCTAATCATCTACACTTCGGCACGAGCCGGAATTCGGATTGGTGCCTGAGCCCACAAAACGCGGCACAGTCAGCCATGGTCGTATGATACGTTGAAAATGCCCTTCCGAATCCGCATAACTCGCCCGAAGCCCTTCTCATAAATATCGTAATTAGGTATTCCACCTTCTGATCATAGACGTACAATGCCTATGCCGAAAAAAGTTAAAAATCGGCAAAATCCTTGTATGGATTTTGCCGATATCCGTTTATCCTTCATTTTGATAAATATATTTTTTCAGCTGCTTTAAAATAACACGACGAGTTATTATACCGACAAAGGTCCCCTCCTCATCCACCACACAAAGAAAAGCATGGTTGATGACAAGGTCAAGTGCGCGCTTGAATGAATCCGTACTCTTTAAATACGCGACTTCCGTTTCCATCACATCGTCCACTTTGATATCTGGAAGACGGTCATATTCAATTCGTTCCATGCCTAAAATCGCTTCTGTAATCATCTTGCTGCTCAGCAGGCCCTGCAGGCGGTATTTGATATCCAATACAGGAATAGACGAATAGCCGGTACGCGTCAGCACAAGCAATGCATGTTCAGCACTGTTGCCAATCTGCACATGCGCCACCTTCTCGGATGAAATCACGAAATCCTTGATGGGTACATCCAATAACTCTTTGTTGTTTGTCGAAAGCATGAATTTCTACTCCTTTACTGCCCAAAAATCGAACAGGATAGTACACTCATCTTTATCATATCACACTTGCTCTTCGAGTGCCTATGCATAGGAGCCCGACATTTCATAAATATTTCCTTTTACCTGCTTGCAGCTGCATAATAAAAAATGACGATTGCCATGAATATGCCGACGACCAAATACATCATAATAATCGGGTTGAGCAGGAACGGATGACGGGCAATTGCCGGGTCGATTGTATCGCGCTCCGAATCGCGCTTTTCTACATGCTTCGCTACAGCTACAGTCGAGTAAGCGGCGATGCCACATAGAATGATGACGACGACGATTGCTCCCCACCATATTGCATTCATTGAAGCATCCTCCTTTCCTTTTCCCTCTAGTATTTCTGTCCCCTGGTTACTTTATGCAATCGGCAATCCAGTGATTTCACGGCCCGCCGTATTGCCGGGGGAGAACCAGAGCAGCAGGCGCGAATGCCTAGGCGTAGACGATTCCTTTTCTATCGTTATCCACAATGCGAATTTTTATCATTTCCTTAACAA
>JBJEFP010000133.1:0-1715 GCA_051874195.1 Lysinibacillus sp.
TTCATAGTCACCATAGGCTAAGCCGGTGAATGTCGCTTTACCGTCTTGATCGGTTTTCACCGTGGTGATCAATTTGCCACCTTGGTAAATGCCGAATTCAACGCCTTCAAGCGGCTTCTTAGTGACTGTGTCCACTTTCGTGATAGCTACTGAGCCGACTCCATCATTTGTGATGTTGCATGAAACGACTTTATCAGAATTCACTTCTACTTTACGCACGGTACCATCAAGTTTATATCCGGATGGAACTTTTGTTTCTTGCAATTCGTAGGTTCCATACGTTAATTTCGTAAACACAATTTCGCCGTCTGAATTCGTTGTTTCAGTGGCGACTTTTTTACCGCCTGAAGAAAGAGTAAACTCGGCACCCTCTAAAGGCTTGCCTGTTAACTTATCGGTTTTGATGACTTTAATCGATCCGTCATTTTTCTCATACTTATTCGTGAATACGACAGCCGTACCGTTATCAGTAACGTTAACACCTTTCACTTTCATATATTTAGTTTCACCGATAGTTTCAGTCGAAACCGCAGTTTCTTTACCGCCGACAGTGGCAGTAGTTTTATCATACCGATATCCTTTGTCAGCATAAACGCCGCTAGGATCTTCTTCTAGAATCGTAAATTGTTCACCGACAGGCAGGTGATCAAAGGTGACCACGTTTTTGCTGGAATCGGCAGACATCGTGATTTCTTTTGTACCGACTTGCTTGCCAGCTTCATTTACTAAAATAAACTTAAAGATAGCTCCAGCAATATCATCTTTATTCACATCGCTGACCTGTTTGGTAACAGAGATGCTTGCTTCTTTCACATTCACGATAGCTGGGTCAGACTGAATAGAATCATCGATCGTTGCAATATTGCTGATTTCTTTGCTCTGCACACTTCCAGCAAGCTTATCAACCGTTGCATCAAACGTAATCGTAATGGTCTCACCCTTGCCTAAACGGCTGGCTGATACGCTCAAGATGCCCTTATCGTAGGATGGAGTCAGGACAGTTTTTGAATCAGTAGAGCTCGCTTTCACCGTTCCATCCACATATGTAACGCCATTTGGAATGACGTCCTTGATTGTGAAAGCAGATCTTTGGCTTGCTCCGTTATTCGTCACGTTGATCGTATACTGTATAGTATCTCCTGACTGGGCATCCACACGTGAGGCTGGTTCTGAAGCAGACCCTTTCACCTTCACTAGTTTGGAAACGTTCAGGTCTGATGCTCCTCCGGTAATAATCGTTTCAACCGTGTTGGTCGTATAAGAATCTAGTACACCCTTATTCTTGATTGTGTAGTGATTATTATCATCGAATAATGAATCATCTACCTCCGCTTTTGCTTTAAAGGAGATGGTGATAGATTCACTGTGCTTGAGCTCGCTAATTGGAATCGATAGCTTTCTAGTATCTTTATCATAGGTAGCACCCGTCACAGCTTGGCCATTTATCTTGACTGAATTCTCAACGAATGATAATCCCTCATCAAGAACATCTGTCAATGTAAGATTTGTGGCATCTTTCTTACCTGTGTTTTTCGCCGTAAAGGTATAATTCAGCTCATCACCATTGCTTGCTGCCGTCTTATCAACCGCTTTAGTGGCACTGATTTCCGGCTTGAAGGCAATGGATGTAGTGATTTTTAAGTTAGATTCCGTTGTATGTCTTTCCATATAGAAAAAGTCAAAGGTATAATCTTTTCCTTTCTCTATTCCCAGGG
>JBJEFP010000134.1:0-10385 GCA_051874195.1 Lysinibacillus sp.
CATGGTGGGAGACAATTTTTTCTGGCGTACTGGCAATCGGAATCGACGAGAAAAAGCTGAGTCAACTAGAAGATGAATCATTCCTCTATTTCAAGGAACAATTGCCTGAAGCCCAAACTGAACATGAATCCCAATAGGCATAACTGAATATCAAAAAAATCGAGCAAAAGCGCAGTCAGGTCAATGGACAGGCCTACACTGCGCTTTTTTATATGGAATCCATTCCCCGTTTCGTCCCATGGAACCGCCTAAGCCCTTTACATCCCCAGGCCCTCCCACGTATAATCGCTAAAGATAGGACTATGATTGCGAGGGTCTTTTGCATGTATAGAAAATTTACGAAGCTTTATATATTTTTATTGCTGGCATTCATCGTCCTAGGAGGCATCGGGATATTCTTTTCCGAAGAACCGAGCGAGGAGGAGCTTGCAGGTCTGGAGGAAGAGATAGCCGACAAGACGCCCGGGTACGCCACCATGATGTCCCTTTCACAGATTGCAGAGAAGCATATGCTTGGAGCTTCCGTACTGGATATCCAGGTCTCGGCTGAAGGCGGCCCGGAAGAGGCACTGCTGCTTCTACAGGCACTGGAGTTTCCAACAGAGGATTCACTGCTCAAAAGTACATTCAATATGCTGCAGGATATCCAGCAGATCGACACACTCGGTTCATTCACCATCACCTGGTACACGCTGATGGAGGAAGAAAATGCCGAATTGCTGACACTTTTTTTTGACCGGGAGGGGCTTGACCGGATTCAAAGCATCAATTATACCGAATTGCCCTCCGTCGCTGCCGATTACGACAAGCACGAATCATTACAATAGGAGATGGAGGCGGTTCAGATAGTAGTACTTTCTGAACCGCCTCCATTTTTCTTGATAATCCTCTACTAAGAAGGGTCGCTCCTGCGGTGGACGCCTCAAAATACGTTTCAGGCTTTCCCTTTGCCGCTTAGAAGATGGTTCTAATCATGTCATGGACATTGCAATAGGGATTATCACGGCTGTCCTCATTTCTTGCGTCCATCATTTCCGCACAATTGCGGATCGCAATTTCGTGGCGCAATGCAATGGGAGCGATGATTTCCGCATTTCCTTTGTTTTTTATGTAGCGCGTTACGCCGAGATATTCCTCCATTTTTTCATTTAGCAATGCACGCGGATAGACCTGGCCGACGTCGATTGGTTCGAAATGAAGAAGCAGCCATAGCTCGAATGCCTCATTTGTATAGGCAATGCGGATATTGTGCTCTGCACAGTAGGCATTCACCTCTGCCAGCTGTTTGTCGCTCAAATCATCCTTATCGAATACAATCCACACTTCATCAAACGGCTGGTGGCTTGCATCACGGTATGCATGCTGCGCCAGCTTGATGGCAGACCGCTTGACGTTTTTGATTTTTACACTGGCCATTTTCGAGCGTTTCAGAATCCGCATCTGCTCGAAATAAATGCGTTCCGTTTCTCCCTCACAATAAATAAGGATTGTTCTGCGTAAGGCGAGCCATCCCCTTTTCCTCGTTCCCATCGCTTCCCCTCGCTTATCGATTGTTGTGATTGCTTGCTCCTGCCGCCTGGACGACCTGGTTGCCGATGGTGCCCTCCTCATATTCTATGAAATCCCACTAGACAAGTTTCCCTCCGTTTTCGGAGAATCGAAAAAACCGGCAATCCCTAGTGCCGGGATTGCCGATTGACCGTAGATTATTCTGTATCTTGCATGACTTCCAGTTCCGCCAGGATTTCCACTTCTTTGCCTACAAGCACGCCGCCCATTTCCAGCACCTGATTCCAAGTGATGCCGAAATCTTCACGGTCTACAATCGTCTTCGCCTCGAAGGCATATACTTCCTTGCCCCACGGATTCGTGCCTTTGCCGTTGAAGACGGTGTCGAACGTTACTTCATTCGTTATGCCGTGCATCGTTAAATTGCCCGTCACAAAATAGCTGTCGCCCGTTTTTTTGATGTCGGTCGATTGGAATGTAATGGACGGATGCTGCTCGACACCAAAGAATTCATCCGTCCGCAGGTGCTTGTCCCTCTCTTCATTTCTGGTATTGATGCTTGCCGCATCAATCTGAAAGGCAATCTTCGCCCCCGTCAGATCCGCCATGTCTTGTGCTTCAACTTCCCCCTTGAACGTGTCGAATGTTCCTCTCACCTTTGAAATCATCATATGCTTCACCGAGAAGCTGATGCTTGAATGTCCCGGGTCCACTGTCCATTTCGTCATGCAATCCCTCCTGTTTTATCCCGCTTTTCGGGATGTGATTGGCATTTGTACGTTGAAGATGTTCCCGTTCTGCTTACTTCTAAACATTTGCCTTCCACTAACTTTATATGCCCTTTTATTGTGAGAAATAGGTATATAACTATGCCGGTGAGGACCTGCTGACATATGTTAATAAAGACTTACATCACGTGAAAAAGGAGGCTTGTCCATGTACGGAGGAAACTGGTTCAATCAAGGTATGGGCGGCGGCGGCCAACCAGGTCGTAACTGTCCCACACACACTTTCCCTACCAACTATGAACAACCGGTAGTTTCACCTACGCGGGAATTTGTCCAAACAAACATCTATAACACTGTCGTCCCACATATCCACCCGTCACACACGCAGAACGTCAACAAACACATCATTAACCACCAGCACTATTTCCCGCATACTGAATCTGTCAAGAACGAATGCTACGAAACACATACAATGTGCGGAATGCCACATGACGGTTGTCCCTCACGAAGAAGACGATTCTAATCCATGCTCTCGCGAGAAGCTTCGAATGCCTATGGAACAGAAAGCATCCCGGTTTTTTTGCCGGGATGCTTTTTCGGGCACATTGTCCATTCAACTGATAGGCGCTGGATAAGGACTATCGTTCATGTTGCTAAATATAGCGGCAGGCAGTGCCCCGTGCAAAATAAAAAATCTACGCGGATCGCTCTCCCGCGTAGATTTTTCAAGCCATCATTCGATTGATTCGTTCATTTTTTCCAGTGCATCGTGGACGTCCGATACTGCATCAATCAATTCTTGCTTCTGCTTATTTGTGAAATAGCTGTAGTTGACGTAGTCTTCCTTGCCGACCTCATAATACGCAAGAATGTCATTCAGTCCAGCCAGTTTTTCGGTAACATCGGCGGCTTGCTCCACATCCGCCCGGTCCATAAAGATTTTCACGATTTGCTCTACAGCCTCCGCATTCGCCTTCACGTCATACACATGGCTGCCTGCATAGCTTATTTCAGCACCTGTCAATTGCTTGTCCGTCACTTGGGCCAGCATCTCCTCGGCGCCGTCCAGCAATTGCTGACCGTCCAGCTCCATCGTCGGCAGTTCTTCCCCAAGCTTTCGAATGTTCCCGGCAAGCTCATCAGCCACACCCTCATAACCAGAAGTCGTCTTCTGATCGAACAGGCCGTATTCCAGTCGGCGGAATCCTGTCGCGTTTTGCTCTTTCCCCGCTGCAATCGGCGCGTCAATCTGCGCATCTAATTCAGCAAAGCCCGCTTTCATCGGCTGCATTCGTTCATAATACATGCGGACAAGCGGATACAGCTTCTGCGCTTCCTCGAGCTTTCCTTCCTTTACGTACCCTGCCAGCATTTCTGCATCCGTGATGAATGCTTCCATCTGTTCTACCGCAAATGCCCGGAACTGTTCTGCTTCAGAAGATAAATCAATTTCTTCTACCACTTGTTCTTCAACTGTTTCCTCTTCCTTTTCACTGCCGCATGCAGCAAGCGCAGCCGTTGCCAAAATAATGGCAGCAAGCCCTTTTTTAAATGTCATCCTTCTCACCTCTACTAATGTCAGCGTTCTACTACCTTTGCATGAACGACGAAGCGTTCATCATCATCTACAGATGTCGTGCATGTCGAAAATGTGGCGATTCGGTCTTCCACCCCAACGGCTACCGGCATGTCGATTTCCGAACGGCTCGTGATGCCCTTCAAAAAGGCGGCGTACGACTCATCCGTGAAATCCGTTTCTATATAATAGAAGTCCGTCGTCGTTTCATAGGCGGCAAACACCTGCAGCTCATATCGTTGACCGGGCGTTTCATAGACAAAGACCGGATGTGCCTCTGCATAGGTCTGGTCAGCGAACTTCGACAGCTCCCCGAACATCGTGCCGTTCCTCAGGACATGTCCGTAGAAAATCGTATGACGGCCAGGCTCCGGACCGTTCCGGTAGTCCATGAAGATGCTGCCGCCGCGGCTTTCTTCATCAAGATGGTTATGCCGCAGATAAAAGTCGTTGTCCTCCGCCTGCAGGACAGGGTTGTCCAGCCTCGTCCCCTCCAGCGCGAGCCAGCCGATGATGCGCGGGTTCACTTCCCGCAGCCGGCCCAGCTCCTCGTGGGAGACGAATGTCTGGATGTCTTCCAACTCACCATCAATCTTCACGTACGAATATACATATTGAACCATCTGCATGCCTGTATAGATCATGACAGCCATGCAGGCCAGTTGAATAATCCTCTTCATCCGGTGCCCCTTATATACTTACCGGCATCATATAAGGCCCGAGTTCCTCATCTTCATGGAATATGGCATTGACGCCATACACTTCCTTGACGGATTCCTTTGTAATGACAAGCCTCGGCTCCCCTTCGGCTACGATTCTCCCCTCATTCATCAAGATGATGTGGTCGCTGTAGCGCAGTGCCTGGTTGATGTCATGCAGTACCATGACGATGGTAAGCCCATGCTTTTCATTCAGCTCTTTCACCAGCTCCAGCAGTTCAAGCTGGTAATAGATGTCCAGGTACGTCGTCGGTTCGTCCAGGCACAGCATTTCTGACTGTTGTGCCAGCGCCATGGCGATCCATACACGCTGCCGCTCCCCGCCGGATAATGCCGACAAGTCGGTTTCGCGCTTTTTAAGCAGGTTGGTGCAGGAAAGCGCCCATGTAACGGCTTCCTCGTCCTGCTGCGTCTTCTTCTTCAGCAGTGAGGAGTACGGCATGCGTCCGAACATCACGAGCTTTTCCACCGTCAAATCGGAGGGAATGTCGTTCTGCTGATAGACGATGGCAAATTTTTTCGCGAATTCCTTTGGCTTGTATTCCACAAGATCTCGACTTTCCAGCCGCACCTCCCCTTCCAGCGGCCGGTTGTTGCGCGACATGACGCTCAATAATGTCGATTTCCCGCATCCGTTCGGACCGATGATCGTCGTGATTTTTCCTTTTTGAATCGCCGTCGTGACACCGTTTAAATGATGTTTTGTGCCATCATGCGAAACAATCACTTGATTGATTTCCATTTCGTTTGTCACTCTCTTCTATTTATCTTTGCGGATCAGGAAGATCAGGAATGGCCCGCCGATAATGGCCATGATGGTGGATGCCGGAATCTCCATCGGCGGCAGCATCGTACGGCCAAGCGTATCGGCCACTAGAATAATGAGGGCCCCCAGCAGCGCTGTAAAGGGAATCAGTATTTTATGGTCATGCCCGACGAGCCTCCTTGCAATATGCGGCACAAGGATGCCGACAAATGAAATGACTCCGGCAACGACCACCGACACTGCCGCTAATAATACGGCCACGGCCGCGATGGCGATACGCGCCCCCGTGACATGGAAGCCGATGCTTTTGGCCGTCTTATCGGACAGCACAAGCACATTGCACCATGCATACAGGGCGAATGCCAAGACGAGTCCGATTGACCCGTATGTAGCAATGATGGCCACATCATCCCACGTTTTCAATGTCAGGTTGGACGTGATGGAGCCGGACGTGGAAGCCCCGAAGCTGATGAATGCCTCTGTCAGCCCTGAAAACATGGCGTTGATGGCGATGCCGACCAAAATCAGCTTCAGCGGATTCAGCCCGGACTTCCACGACAGGGCAAATACAAGCAAGCAGGCAACGGCGCCGCCGATGAATGCCGCAAGCGGAGAGAAAAAGAAATAGGTCGGCAAAAAGGACACCACAAACAGCTTTGCAAAAGCGGCTCCCGAGGAAATCCCGATGATGCCTGCATCCGCCAATGGATTGCGCATAATCGCCTGCAATAGCACGCCGGCCACCGAAAGGGCTGCACCTGCAAAAACAGCTACCAGGATACGCGGGAAACGCAAGTCCCTGATGGCCGCCATCTTGTCGTTCGTGCCGTCAAACAAGCCTGTGATGAATTCCATATAGCTGATCTGTACGCTGCCGGTCGTAGCCGCGTACACGATGGTCAAACATAGCAGTACCGTCACCAAGGTGACGCTTACTATTTTTTTCGTCACAACAAAACACCCTCTATTTTTGTCTATATAGAATGGCCAGCACCAGGCATTGCCGGTCGGCTTTACTTGTCATAGAAAATCTTCACCAATGCATCGAGCGCCTCCGGTACATTCAGAGCAGCGGTTGTGCCGAAAAGCTCCTCTTCCAGGTCATAGACACGATTATTTTTCACAGCATCGAAATGCTTCCAAACATCATTCGTTTTGAATTCCTCATCGAACATTTCCACTACCTCATCCGGCATACCATGCGCCAGACGCAGGATGATGTCCGGGTTGGCGTCATACAGGTATTCCGTGTTGGATGCCAAATACTCCGCATCCTGTCCGGCCATGACATTTTCCCCGCCCGCAATGCGTACGAGGTCTCCTGCATAGGAATGTTCAGTGGCCACCAAATAGCTGCCCGGCACGCCAAGCAGGATCAACACTTTCGGCTTGTCATTTTCATCTGCGACAAGCTCTACCGCTTCGATCTCCGCCTTCAGCTCATTCACCAGATCCTCTGCTTCCTTCTTGCGGTCATAGCGTCCGCCGATTTCCGTGATTTCGCCCAGCATACTGTCGATGCTCGTCAAATCGACGAAGTCGGCCGGAATTTTATACTGCTCGAATGAATCCTTCAAATCGTATTCCAAGGTTGAAACGGACAGCACTTCCGTCGGATTCAAGGATTTGATGATTTCCGCATCCGGGCTCATCGCATTGCCGATCGTCGGCAGCCCGTCGAACCGGGACGGCAGCCCCTTTTCCGTTTCCGGGATGGCAACCGCATCAAGATCCAGCCTGTCCAGGATTTGGGCAAGCACGACCGTACCGGCAATGATGCGGTGCTCTTCCTGCACGTCCGCCGCTTCATTTGCTGAATCGGCCGCCTCCTTCCCATCTGCCGCTTCCTCACTGTTGCACCCTGCAAGGACAGCCAGTGCAAAAAGCAAGCCCCATAACCATTTTTTCATCTGTTTTCCCCCTGATTATTCAAATTGAAGTAAATCTTCATCCAAGGTCGACAACGATGGAAATTTACGTCAATCGAATATAGTGTAAATAAGACAGCAGCTCCCTCTCGCAAGGGGAGGAAGCTGTCCGTCGAATCCATTATAAGCTTTCAAGTACTTCCAAAGTATTGTTCAATACTTTCGCCATTTGGTCGCGAGTAAGCAGTCCGCCTGGGTTCAGCTTGCCTTTAGAGCCTGTCATGATGCCAAGCGCATTCAATTGGGCTGCGGCTTCATTCAACTCTTTGTCAGTTGAAGGCACATCGCCAAACGGCATCTTCGCACCCGCTGCCGGCTCGTAGCCTGCCTGCACCAATAGGCGGTAGATCATTTTCGCCGTCTGTGCACGTGTGATTTTGTTGTAAGGTGCGAATGTTTCTTTGTTGATACCATTGATGACGCCGATGTTGTTCAGTGCCTTGATGGCAGAAAGCGCTTCTTCATCCAGTTTTGCAATGTCTTTGAAGTTTGTAGTTGCAGGCACTTCAATGTCCAGTGCACGGTACAGCATCAACGAGAATTGGTAGCGTGTCGTCGTATTGTATGGGTTGAACTTCTCGTTTTCTTTGAAAATACCATCGGAATATAAGGAAACGATGGCTCCATAGTTCGCTAACTTTTGAATATCCGTAAATGGATTTTTCTTACCGCCGAACTGCAGCTGTACATCATATTTTTCATCATAGGCGAAATCTCCGAAACGTACGGATAGATCAACCGTCGCCGTGTAGATTTTCGACAGGTCGTCAACCGATACTGTGTAGACCTTCACTGTATTGGAGCCGTCTACTTTCTCGGATTTCTTCGCTACTGTAGCGCCCTCTACCGAGAAGCCATTTAAATGCTGGCCTTCCGGGAATGTCACATCGACATCGTAGCCAGCTTCCGTTGCCGTCACTTCTACTGTATCCGCCAGGTATTTGCCGTGCATGATGGACAATACATTTGAACCGTCCTGGTAGACGTATGCAGGCAGCATGACTGTTTCATCAGCAGCCTCTTCTTTTTCAGGTAGATCCAACCCTTTGTCTACAGCGATTTGGAAGTCGTACCATTTATCGATGACATTTGGTACAGCAACATGTAATTTAGCGGTTGTTAAATCATTTAAGGATGTCAATGGCAGGCGGACGACATGCGGGTATTTTGTCAGGGAACCAGAAACCGTCTCTGCTTTTACATACTTGCCATCTACAAGCACCTGGTATTCAGTGATCATGCCATTCGATTTTTCCGTTCCGCTGACTTCCAAGAAATATTTGCCGTCTTCAACTACTAATGTAGCCTTTTTCTCCAACTGATTTGTAATGGCTGTATAATCGCCTTTACCTGTCTTCGGATCATAGGCATCGAACGTCACTTCATACTTCCCGTCCGCGATGTCACCGTAAGGAGTCGCAGGCTTTGCAGGTGTTTCTTCAGTCGGTTTTTCTTCCGGCTTTTCTTTTCCAGCTTCTTTAATCGATTTTGCATCCGGTGTCAAAGTTGCCTTATAGTCGCCTTTAGCCATTGGAGAATCGACTGTAAATACGCCTTCGACTGGCGCATAATCAGCGTCTACAGGAATCAGCACCACTTTTTTACCGCCGATTTCATGCAATGCCGATTCACCCTCGACAGTGATTGCTGTAAGCATGGATAGCATCGTGTCGGATAGGTTTATTTTGATGTATTGCTGGCCGTTCTGTTCAACCAATTCACCCGGTCCTTTTATGACACGAGCTAACATTCCTGTTTCATCTGTAACCGTGAAGTCGATTGTACGTACTGCGGCTTCCTTTGCCGTTGCGTCCGTGCCATTTACCGTTTGTGCTTCACCTGCGTTTGCTGATACTGCGGCCGGTGTGATGACCGATGCTGCCATTAATGCTGCCAAAGCGATTTTTGTATTATGGTTGTTTGCCATTGCTCATTCCTCCTGAAAAATTAAGTTGTTTTTACTTTTTTGGTGCGGATGAAGATCATCGCTGCTATCATGAATGCCACAAGAGAAGCTAGCGGCATTGCATCGCTCGTCTCTGGATTTTCTACCTCTTCAGTCTGCGCTGCTTCTTGTTGGTTCGTCTCTTCTACGGTTGCCTGTGAAGTGCCCGCCTCGTTTTCTACTGGTTTTGACTGCTCAGCTGTCGTGGCTTCATTTGTCTTCCCACTAGAAGTGGCAGGCTGTGTATGTGAAGAAGTATTACTTCCTGACGACGAAGATTCATTTGGCCTTGTCGCTGTATTTTGGGAAGGGGCTGCCGGTTGCGGCTTTGCTTCCGGTTGTGGTTTTGCTTCCTGTTGCGGTGCTGCTTCCGGCAGACCTGAAGCATCAAACACAAAATCCACACTATAAGCATGGTGATAGTCAATGTCTTCAATGTCTATCTTCATTGCTACTGTCAACGCATTTAATGACGTGATATTGAACTGGACAATACGTTGGTCGGCTCCTGGGTTCGAGCTGACAACAGATGCCCCTCCCGGTGGATTGAACTGTGTCACCCATGAACTGTTTTTAATCGTCAGCTGGATCGTCATTTTGCCGTTATTGACGATGAGCTTGGCAGGCTTTAAAAAATAATCATTTGCCATGGAGGCGGAACTGCTCCCGGGCTTATTCACCTGGTAGTTCACATTGTATGTACCATCAGCGATTGCAGCATTTGACTGAATCGGCGATACGAGGAATAGCATGAAAATTGCCGGCATGATTGTAAGGAAAAATCTTCTCATTTCGCTACATTTCCCCCTCTAAATTGTTTTCCATCTACTAGCATGCCACAAATAATAGTTATTCTCAATTCGAAATCTACTTTAATTTAGACAAATATCTCATTCTTACAGCATTTTTCCGACACATTTCTTCTATAGAACAACTAAATTTTCATCTTGGTAGCCAATAAGACGCATCTTTCCCCGACTTCATGAAAAAATGCTTATCCCCCTCGACATCAAGGGTTTCAAACAAATAAAAAATGAGGCCCCTCCCCTAATTCGTTAGAATGGTAGCGACTAAACAACCTTAAGCGAATGGGGTGGTGCCTCATGACGATTGGAAAACGAATTGGCCTTTTCGACATTCAGGAATTATTTGAAACGAAGAGCTCACACCGATTTGAAGTCATCTTCTCCACATTTGACGTACAACCTATTTTT
>JBJEFP010000134.1:10485-13416 GCA_051874195.1 Lysinibacillus sp.
CCCACTTTATCTAATGCTTGCAAAGAAGTATGATACAATCCTTGGTTTGAGGAACCGAAATATTTAAATGCACCTTTCAAATCCATTTTAAACCTTCCTAAGACAAGTGTATCGATGCAGTCGAAGATTCTTTTATCATCTATAATTTCATCCAGTTCATAGCCCGACCACAGCCAAATATTCGTTTCAGGTCTGTTTTCTTTTATATAATTGCACAGCTCGATTACACCGTCCCGATTTTGAGGATGGAGGGGTTCTCCTCCCAGAACAGAAAAGTCCTTCGGGAAATATTCGTCCAAATAATCCATGATAAGATTTCGTTCATTTTCAGTAAAGTCCTTACCGGCGTTCAATTTCCAAGTATGGGGATTATGGCAGCCCGGACAGTGGTGGGCACACCCTTGAGTCCACAACACCACTCTCGTTCCCGGACCATTATCAATATTAAATTTTTCGATGACAGAATATTTCATGGCCACCATTCCTTCTGATTTAAATATGGTCGACACGGTCTCGTATTTCTTCTTTTTTGCCTTCGTTGTAACGCGAATCACCCTTCACTTTGCTGAATGACAAATAGCCGCAGCAGCGGTTAACGGATGTTACATTATGGGAGCCACATTCAGGGCAAACTTCAAATTCTCCACGTCCACCACAATCTAGACATGTGCTTGATTCGATATTTACTCCGTGGTATAAGCCAAGCTTCATCGCAAAATCAATGTTTTGTTCAAGCGCTGTAAGGTCGACATGATAGGGCCATTCGCAATACGTGATGCGCCCACCTTGGGAAATATCATGCATGCCTTTTTCGAGAAGCATCTTTTCGGGGGCGATCAGTTTTTGCCATACGCCTTGATGGAAGCTATTCGTCATATAGCCTCGGTTTGTCACATTCTCGATTACACCATATTTTTCGCGGTTGATTTTTTGGAAGCGTTCAATAAGAGATTCCGCCGGCGTTGAATAGAGGGTGAATAATTTCCCGTATTTTTCTTTGTAGTCCATCGTTCGATTCCATAAGTATTGAACAAGTTCTTCACCAAATTGAATACAATCTTTAAGCGGTTTTTGGAATAATGCCTGGCAGGTTTCTTCTAAGCCAATAAAACCAAGCGATGCAGTGAAGCCTTCGAGAACGGGTGCGATAGGTTCGTCATAACCAACAGACATCCACGCCCCGCCTTCACACCAGAATAGAGGATTGCTTGAACCTTTTGATTTCCCGATACGTTCATAAGCATTCAAATGGATTTTAAATACCATATCCGTATATGTATCAACTAGTTGATAAAACTTTTCGACATCGCCATCAGCTTCAAGAGCATACATAGGTAAATTCAGTGTGACAGCACCGATATTCCCCCGGCCTTCGATGACTAATTCACCCGTTTCGGGATGATGCCACTTCCCAAGGAAAGCCCTGCACCCCATTGGACTTACCATTCTTCCGCATTCATCGTAGACTTCTTTTTGGAAGCCTGAATCACCCGATAGCCAATCAGGGTAAAGATGGACCGATGAACATTCGACAGCCAATTTTTTCAAGAAATAGTTAGGTGACTTTACATCACCATTTATCTCTTCTCTATGTAGGAAAATGAGCTTTGGAAAGATTGCTGTCACATTTGTTTTTCCAAGACCTTTTAGACGGGTTTCTAAAATCACTCTACTAATTTGTTGCCCCCATTTAGACGTATCAAGACCAAATGAGATGGTTACAAATGGTGTTTGGCCAAGTGAGTTCGATACCGTATTCAATTTGGTTTCAAACGCTTGTACGCCTTGTTCAATCTCACGGATGGTAAGATTATGAGCCAATTTTTCGGCTTGAGCTCTTTCGATTCCATTCTCAAGGTAGTATTTGACCGATTTGTTGTATGTCTTTTCGGCATAATACGAGAATAGTTCATCGACATAGGAGACCGTAAATCCACCATATTGTTGAGCAGATGCTGACAAGACAATGTCAGAAGCTACATTAAATGCAGATTGGACTCCACCAGGTTCTGAATACTGGATGCCGTTCAACTCAAATCCATCTTTTAATACCGACTTCATATCGAACAGGTTGCAGTTATGGGAATTAAGGAAGCGTTCCGCTAAGTCATGGATATGAATTTTCCCTTCATCATGGGCTTTGATCCATTCAGGATTAAGCTCGAAGTTTTTCATTAATTCTTTCATAATTCCACTTGCAATCAATATTTGTTTAGTAGAGTTAAGAGAGCTGTCCTTGTTGGCATTCTCCTTGTCCCCCGTCATCATTACTTTATTGGCGAAGTTGTACGCATTTAAGAAAGACTTCTGGAACCGTTCTTTATAATTTCTGTAGGCACGGTATTCATTGTAGACATTTTTGTTAACAACCAATAAAGCTTCCATTACTGCGTTATGTATTTCGATCACCTCAAATTCATTTCTATATGGAAAGGCATTTTTAATTAGAAACGTAGTTTTTTCACATATATTTTCTAATTCATCATCAGATAAAATAACTTTGGCACGCTCAGCTGATTTAAGGACAGCGTTTTTAATTTTTTGATTACTCCAGTTTTCGCGGTGGCCATTCTTTTTAATAACTATCATGATTATTAACTCCTTTACAAATAGAAAGTAGGTATTGTTTCGAGTGTAAATAAAAAGGCTATCTCTTCAAGAGAGATAGCCTAAGGTAGCAACGTTGGAAAAGTAAAAAAAAATCAAATAACTGTTACGCCCCCATTTCTTATTCCCCGAAGAAATGATTGATTTGTTTTATAGAGGCAGGTCTCCTGACTTAGCTTCATCCTTCGATTTCCTTCCCATGCGTTTGCACAGTGGCTTTAATCTTCGTCAGCTTCACAGTTGCGGGGACAGCGACGGTATTGCACCGTTCTTCCCTTTTAAACTACATACAGTAGTACCTTTATAAAACGAACACAATATATT
>JBJEFP010000135.1:0-13376 GCA_051874195.1 Lysinibacillus sp.
TGACTTTTCATAATACCATTATAGGAATAAACGTAAAAAGATGGAATGACAATCTAATTTCATTCCACCCTTTTTAGACAACTATTTTTTAGTGCTTTTGTGTAATTGCTCTTTCATCTTCCTCTCAATCACATCCGCCGCCCTTACCGGCCCCCCCGCCTGCCGGAACGTTCCGGCCAGTGTCTCCGCATTCTTCCGATAGCCGGCATCACCCAACACCTCATCTACCGCCTTTGCGAGGCTGCCCGGTTTGTCATCCTTCAACTTCACACCCGCTCCGAGTTCAATCGCGCGGTCAGCGACGAGCAACTGCTCGCTATGCTGCGGGAACAACACCATCGGAACCCCGAAATATAGGCTTTCATTTACACTGTTCATACCGGAATGCGTGATGAATACGTCCGACTCTTGCAGAACGGCAACCTGGTCCACGTATTTTTCAACGGTGAAATTTTCAGGAATGCTGCCTAGCGTTGCGATATCCGTCTTTCCGCCAACTGACATACTCACCTCATAATCTGTATTCGCGAATGCCTCGATGCAATGCCTGTAGAAATGCTTATTTTGGTTTAGCACCGTGCCAAGCGAGATATAGATGGCTTTCTTATCCCGGTCCTTCGCTTTCTGGTAAGCTGACTGTCTGATGGAAGGGCCCACAAAGGCATAGCGGTCGGAGAAGGTATCCGCTAGCGGCTGGAATTCCTTCGATGTATAGACGATTGTATCCGTGTCGTTGTCGTTTCCGATGATTGAAATGAAATTATCCACATCATAGCCATGAGACTTTAGCAGCTTCATCTTTTTATTGATGCGTGGCATCCCGATGATCATTTTCACGATTTCTGTGATGCTGCGCTTCATCAGCTTGGCTGTATGACGGTTGAAGGCGAACGTTGTGGTCGAACAGATATAACGGACGCCAAGCTTTTTGGCAAATAGCTTGCCCCAGAAACAGACCGAGTCGGAAACGATGCAATCCGGTCTAAAAGCTGTCAGCTCTGCACATACCTTTTCATCCATCGCAACAGTCGTATCTGCTACCATTTCAATTAGAGCCGCAAAATCCTTGCCGGCCTTACGCTCCAGCTCCTCTTCCGAAATGGAAGGAAGGAACTCATCACAGGCGATAAAACGTGCACCTGCACTTTCTATCTTTTGCTGAAATTCCAGAAAGGAATAATACCAAACCTCATGGCCTCTTCTCACTAGCTCTGCTACAACAGGAATAGTAGGGTTTGTATGGCCATGTGCTGGAATGGAAAAAAAGACGACTTTACTCATTCCGACTCCTCCCCATTAGACTGTGCTTTTCGGATCATATCCGCAAATTCTAGAAAACGGTCGCTGTTTAATAAGGCAATTCCCTTCGTTGCATCCTCACCCAGTACGATGAGCTGATCCCCCGGCTTGATATGATACATATCGCGTGCCTGTTTCGGAATGACAACCTGGCCGCGCTCTCCCACCTTTACAACACCAAAAAAGTGCTTCCCCTGTGGCCCAAGCTCCTTTGCCTCATCTTCACTCATCTCACTGGATAGCTGGTCCAACGAAACTTGGAAAATTTCCGCAAGCAGCTTGCATTTATGAATATCAGGGAGTGCCTCATCATTTTCCCACTTAGCAATTGTCTGGCGCGAGACATCAATCCGTTCAGCCAATGCCTCCTGGCTCATTTTATTCTTCTTACGCAAAATTCGAATATTCATACCGATCATACTGTCATCTCCTTCTATCTTCACTATAGGAAAGATGAGCAAGGAAGTCTATCAACATTCCAGGGCCTTTTTTGTTAATAATTGTGGCAAATCGTCTTTTATCCTATAGCAGCTACTATGAAGAAAACGCCTTTCCAGCAACAGCCTAGTCCTTGCAAGCGTAGGAATCCTGTGCATGATTGGCGGGGGCGCATGAATGAACAGCCCGTCCGTCGAACACGAAGCATGATTCACCCGAAAAAAACCCGGCACTCTTTGTTCGATTTGGAACAAAAAAGTGCCGGGTTTGCTGTATGTTAGCTATGCAGATTTTACAGTTCATTGTTTCTTTTACCTTTTGCGCACTACACCGGCTAACTTAAGGCGTCGTTGGAGGCGGTGTGCGGTGATTCGTCAGCTGCTCGAATGCATAGGCCAGCTGAATCAATGTCGCCTCCTCATAGAGCCGTCCTGCCAATTCAATCCCCACCGGTAGTCCGTCTTCCGTAAAGCCTGCCGGAACACTGATTGCAGGCAATCCCGAAACCGCGCTCAAGGCACCGTTATTGAATTCACGGTATTCCGTGCCGATCAGCGGCGGGGGTGATTGGAATGTCGGGTACGCAATGGCGTCCAGACCTAGCTCATCCATCAACGCCTCCACGCTCTCACGGAAGGCTTCACGCTGCTCAAGCGCTTTTTTATACGCCTCGTCCTCAACATCGAGACTTTGCCCTAACGCTAACTCCTTCACGATGGCCGGCGTTATCTGGTCGCTCTTCAAAATCTCTTCCAACGAACTCACAGGCGGATTCGTCAAGGTCGCTAAATAATCATTCAGCGCTTTTTTAAATTCATAGGACGAGATGTTGAGTGCCGCTATTTCTTTCAGGTTTTCAATCTCCACCTCGACTAGCGTTGCCCCCGCCTTTTCCATTTGGACCAGTGCCTCCTTCACCACCTTTGTTGTCGGCATCGTCAGTTCCGATGTGCCAAAATAGTCGTTCAGCACGCCGATTTTGGCGCCTTGCAGGGCATCCTCCATTAGAAAATCCGTATAGGAGCTCGGTGCCTTCCCCACTCCAAGCCCGGTAATCGGATCACGTTCATCGAATGTTCCTGAAATGATGTCCATGACAACGGCCACATCCTCGACTGTCCGCCCCATTGGTCCACCTACATCCTGCGTGAAGGATATCGGAATGATGCCGGCTCTGCTCGTCAGGCCGTATGAAGGACGCAAGCCGACGAGATTATTATAGGAAGATGGATTGCGGATGGAGCAGCCTGTGTCCGTACCCATCCCGATTGCGGCGAAATTGGCCGCAATGGCTGCACCCGTGCCGCCGCTCGAGCCGCCCGGATGCCGGTTCAGCTGGTATGGATTGAAGGTTTGCCCGCCTAGGGAGCTGATTGTCGAGATGCCATATGCATATTCATGCATGTTGGCTTTTCCAATAAAGATCGCTCCAGCATCACGCAGTAGCTTGGTGATTGTCGCATCCTGAGGAGGGATGGAATCTTTCAACGTAACGGAACCTGCCGTCGTCGGCATATCAAACGTATCATAGTTGTCTTTTAAAATAACCGGGATGCCGTGGAGCGGCCCTCTCGCCCCTTTTGCTCGGCGTTCTTCATCCAACGCTTTCGCTTCGTCCAGCGCCTTGTCGTTCACCATGATCAGTGAGTTGATGCAGGGGCCCTTTTTATCGTACTGGTCAATGCGCTGCAAATAGTATTCCACCAGCTCCGCCGATGTAACTTCGCCGCTTTCAAGAGCAGCCTGCAGCTGGGCTATGCTCTTTTCCTTCACTTCAAATGTATGAACGGTTTTGATTGCTTGTACGACCATACTGTTCCCCTCCTTTTGTTGACTGTTATTGGGCTAATGCGAACTTCAAGTTCGGCTTCGCTCCGTTTAACGGATTTGTTTGCTCGAATGCATAGGCGAAATTGAGAAGCAGGCTTTCGCTTAAGGCCGGCCCCATGATCTGCATACCTACCGGAAGGCCCTGACTGAAGCCGCACGGAACAGAAATGGACGGCAGTCCCAGCAAATTGGCCGGTGCATTGAAGCGGATCAATGAATGGTTGCCTGCATGCTCCTTGCCGTTGATCAGCACGCTCTTCTCGCCTATTGTATAAGGTACAATCGGTAAGGTCGGCGCAATGAGTACATCGACTTGCTGCCATATGGCGGCGAAATCGAGTGCCAGCAAGCGTCTGATTTGTTGTGCTTCCAGGTATTGGGCAGACGATATCATATTGCCGAGCAGGAGGGTGTCACGTACGCTCGGTCCGAAATCTTCTGGCCGCGTCCTTAAATTGCGCTGGTGGATAAGGGCCGCTTCCCCTAAAAAAGTCATGTACTCTGCATATTCCGCATATTTCAGTGCCGGTATTTTGACCGGTTCCACCTTTGCCCCCATTGATTCAAGCATGGCAATCCCCTTTTTCACAAGTTCGGCCACTTCACTGTCCACTTCGTTGAAGAAGTAATCTTCCTCAATGCCGATCACCTTGCCTTTTACATCTCCGACCAATGCATCTACATACGTTTCGCCCGGTGCCTTGATCGATGTGGCATCCCGCGCATCATAGCCGACGATTTGCTGGAGCATGATTGCGGCATCCGTCACACTCTTCGTCATCGGACCGATATGATCCAGCGACCACGATAACGGGAAGCAGCCGTATTTACTCACCAACCCATGCGTAGGCTTCAGCCCGATGATTCCGCATGCGGAGGAAGGGATCCGAATCGAGCCGCCCGTATCTGTACCTAAAGAGGCAATCGTCAGATCCGCTGCAACGGCTGCACCCGAACCGCCGCTGGAGCCGCCTGGGATTTTCGTTACATCCCAAGGGTTGCGGCAGGGGCCGTAATGCTCATTTAGGTTTGTACCGCCCGTCGCATATTCGTGCAGATTTAATTTGCCGGTAAAGATGGCACCTGCCTCTTTCAATTTCGCAACAACCGTCGCATCGTAATCCGCCGTGAAATCTTTGTGGATTTTGGAGCCGGCAGTCGTCTTCTCCCCATCGAAGCAGAAGATGTCTTTCAGCGCCAATGGAATCCCGTGCAACGGTCCTTTATAATTGCCCTGCGCAATTTCGTCCTCTGCTGCTTTGGCGGCTGTCAGGACTGCCTCTTCCGGGGAAACATCGATATAGGAATTAATTTCTGCATCGTACGTTTTCACTCTTTTCAGTACATCGCATGCGATTTCCACCGGGGAGATCACCTTGTTTTCAAGTAACGGGGCTAATTCGGTAATTGTTTTGCCTGCTAGGTTTTCAGTCATCTATTTTCCTCCTCCTGTCACTACATTTGTTAAGAAAATATCTTCTTGGTTATTGCTCGTTTCCGCAAAATCCTTTTTCAAGGCGAGGAAATTCTCCCACTCGACCTTCAATGATTCACTCTCTTCCTCCGTTACAGCCAACCCCTTTGCCGTCAGCTCTTCATATACATAGTTCGCCATATCCTTTTGCCTCCTTGAATTGTTTTATTTATGTCAATAGAAGCGGCAATCACACACTGACCGCTTCTTTTGAAACAACGGGATTGTAGCAAGCGTAAACATGTTCGTCATTCACCTTGAATGTATCCGGGTGCTCCTGGAAGCAGCGCTCGATGGCGTTTGGACATCTGGCTGAAAAGACGCATCCCGATTGCGTCCGTTGTGCAGGCCGCTCCACTTCAAAATCAAAGGTGAAATCCTTCTTCTCCAATGTCAGCACTGAATTCAACAGCATCCGCGTTACCGGGTGGTGGGTATTTTCGTAAAGCTCATCGCTTCCCGCCAATTCTAGAAGTCTACCTTTATATAGAACGGCAACCCGGTCGCAGATGAATTTGATGACGCTCAAGTTATGCCCGATAAACAGATAGGTCAGATTGAATTCTTCCTTTAAATCCAGTAGAAGGTTCAAAATCTGCGCTTGAATCGAGACATCGAGCGCGGAAGTCGGCTCGTCCAGCACCAGGAATTCCGGCTTCAATGCCAGGGCACGGGCGATGCCGATCCGTTGTCGCTGCCCACCTGAAAACTGGTGCGGGTATCGATTGAAATGCTCCGCCTTCAGCCCGACCCTTTTTAACAGGTACGTCACGTCGGCCACCGCTTCCTGGCGTGAGGAGACAACCTCCAGCCGTAGCATCGGCTCGACGATCTGCTCGCCAATCGTCCGTCGGGGATTAAAGGAAGAGGCACTGTCCTGGAAGATCATTTGCATCTTCTTATAATACGGTTTCCGCTGCTTATGGGTCAGTTTCGTCAAATCCTCGCCCTCATAAAGGACCTTTCCGCCAGACGGTGCTATCAGCTGCAGAATCATGCGGCCGATTGTAGATTTACCCGAACCCGACTCACCGATCAGCCCAAGGATCTCCCCCTTTTTAATCGTTAGGTTGATGTCATTGACCGCTAGAAACTTCTCTTCTTTCCTGAACACCGTCCTGTTTTTCGTGACGAACTCCTTGCATAATCCTTCGATTTCAATCAAGTTCATTTTGCTCATCCTCTCTTTGGAAGCAACGAACAATATGCTCTCCCGTAATGGTCGCTTGCGGGAAGGAATCCCTGCATAGGCTTGTGGCGATTTTGCACCGGTCGTAAAAGCTGCAGCCTGCCGGTAGATTCAGCAAATCCGGTGGAGACCCTTCAATTTGATTTAACCGCTTCCTGTCTGCATTCCCGTTCAATTCAGGCATCGCCTGCATCAGGCCGATCGTATAAGGGTGCTGCGGATTTTGTAATATCGCGCTCGTCTCGCCGTACTCCACAATTCTTCCGGCATACATCACGGCGACTTTATCGCAAAGGTTTGCTACCACACCAAAATCATGGGTGATAAAAATAATCGTCGTTTTCAGCTCCTTGTTGATTTTCTTTAAAAGCGCCAAAATCTGCAGCTGAATCGTCGCATCCAGTGCCGTTGTCGGTTCATCGGCAATCAACAGCTTCGGCTTGCAGCTGAGCGCGATTGCAATCATGACACGTTGCCGCATCCCGCCGCTTAAAGCATGCGGGTAGGAATTCAGCACACGCTCCTGGTCATGGATGCCAACAAGCTCCAACAGACTCCTTGCTTCCCTTAATGCCGTTTCCTTCGACAAGCCCTGACGATCCCTGATGACCTCTATCATTTGATTGCCGACTGTAAAAGACGGGTCCATCGCCGTCAAGGGGTTTTGGAAAATCATCGCGATTTCCTGTCCGCGAATCTGCCGGTATTCCTTCTCACTTTTAAGCGCCAGATCGGTCCCGTTGAATAGAATTTGTCCATTCGCTATCTTGCCGGTCGGCTTCGGTACAAGGCCTAAGAGCGTGAGGGCCGTTATGCTCTTGCCGGAACCCGATTCTCCGACAAGCGCCATGATTTCCCCTTCTTCAATGGCGAAATCCACGCCGTTTACAGCACGTACAACACCATTTCTCGAAGTGAATTGCACTTCCAGGTTAGAAACTTCCAGTAATCCAGCCATCATCATCTCTCCCTTACTGAGTACGTTTATACGGATCCAACGCCTTTTGAAGCCCATCTCCCATCCAGTTGAACGCTGTTGCCACGACTAGAATGAGGAGCCCAGGAATGGTCGCGATGTGCGGTGCTCCTTGCGTCAATACACCCATACCTCCTGTCACCATGCGTCCCCAGTCGGCATCGGGCGGTTGGATGCCCAGTCCGATGAAGCTTAGACCGGCGGCGAACACGATTGTCGTCCCGAGCAATGTCGTTGCATAAACAATCAAGTCGCTCAACACATTCGGCAAGATTTCTTTAAATAGGATTTCAAATTCGCTTGCACCCAGTACTTGCGCGGCTTCCACGTATTCTTTGTTCTTTTCGCTCATCGTAGAGGCGTATACGACCCGCGTCATATATGGAAGCATGACGACAGCTACCGCTATCATGATCGTCGTTAGGCCGGCCCCGATGACAGCTGCCACTGCAATGGCCAATAAAGCCGTCGGGAAGGCGAACAGTACATCCAACATACGCATGATCACTTCACCGACCCGCTTATAGTAGCCTGCCACCAAGCCTAGGATCAGGCTGATGAAGAACATGCCGAGAATGGGGACCACCGCTGATAATAGCGATAGCCGGCCACCGTACAGCAGCCTGCTCAAGATATCCCTGCCCTGCTCATCCAGTCCCAAAATATGTCCTGGCGTCCCGATGCCCATCAGCCTTTTTGTGCCATCGCCGACATTCGGATCGTATGGCGCCAGCACCGGTGCAAAGACGGCACCTAAAGTGACAAGTAAAATAATGACTGTCCCCACAACAGCGAGCCGATCCTTCAAGAATACAGCGAGCGCCTGTTTGAATGTGCTATCCTTCTTCAACGTTTCCTGTTGGTTTTTCAGAACCAGCTCTGCATTTGTTACTGTACTTTTTACCATTTCCAGTACACCTCCACTTTTACATTTGTGCGCGAGAGTCGAGCATACGAATCACAATATCGTTCACTAAGTTCAAGAAGATAAAGCTTACTGCGACGAACAGGACGCCAGCCTGCACCATAGGTAGATCTTGAGAAGTAATCGAGGAATAAAGCTGGCTGCCAATGCCCGGCCAGTTGAATACAACCTCTACAAATAGGGCGCCTCCGAGTAAATAGCCGATCTGCATACCTGTCATATTCACCAGCGAGGAAAGGATGTTGCGAAATCCATGCTTGAAAATGATCTTCTTCTCGGAAATCCCGTTTGCACGGAACGTCTTGATGTAATCCGCATTCAATACGTCAATCAAGCTGCTTCTTGTCAACCGAGCAATTACGGCGATGGACACGGTTGCCGTCGCAAAGGCGGGTAAGATCAAGTGGCTCAGTAAATTCATGAAGTCCTGCTCACCGCGCAGGTCGTACATCCCCGAAGTCGGCAGCCAGCCGAGTTGCACCGAGAAAATCCACATTAAGACGATGCCCAGCCAAAACGGCGGTGTATTGGCACCGAATTGGGCGACAAACATGAACGTACGGTCAATCCACGAGTATTTCTTCAAAGCGGCTACCAGTCCGATTAATATGCCGAAAATAATACAGATCACCAAGGCACCGGCAGTTAAAATGAGCGTGTTCAACAATTTCGGGAATAAATAATCCGACACCGCCACGCGCATGGTAATCGACGTTCCTAAATCACCTTGCATGACCGCCCCCAGCCACGAACCGTACTGGACCAGGAACGGGTCGTTCAGCCCCAAATCCTCCCGCAGCTCTTCAACTGCTTCCGGTGTAGCAGACTGCCCAAGCATCTGTTGGGCAGGGTCTCCAGGTATCAAATACATCATGGAGAAGATGAGAAAGGACACCCCCAATACAATCGGAATCATTGAGATTATTCGTTTGAAGATATATGGCACCAGCATACAACCGCCTCCCTTTCCCTCATTTGATGGCGGGGTTGATTATGTCCAACCCCTAGTTTTCAATCGTCACTTTCGTTAAGTCATACCATTCCTGGTTCGGTACAACAAACCCCTTCACATAGCTAGCCATGGCGTATGGTGCCGTATCATTCACAATCGGGATGATGGCTGCATCCTCTGCGATTAGCTGATTGGCCTGCTTCCAGTATTCGATTTCACTTTCTTCATCCATCGTCACCAGCGCTTGATCAATCAGCGCATCGACTTCCGGGTTATGATATTTGCCTCCATTCGCCCCACTGCCTGAATGCGCGACATTATATAGATGGAACGGTGTCGTCGTTCCCCATGACATCTGGTTAAAGCCTACATCTTCCGGCGCATTTGTCCACATGCCAAGGTAAGAAATCCACTCAAATGTCTGCAGTTCCACATTGATGCCGATCTTCGCAAGATCCTGCTGAATCCATTCGGCCATTGGCACAGGAATCAACTGGCCGGAACCATCAACAGATGTTTGGAACACCGTATCAAAGCCATTCGGATAACCGGCCTCTGCCAAAAGCTCCTTTGCCTTTTCAGGATTATATTCATAGTCCACAAATTCAGGGTCATAGGCGGCATTTGCCGGTGATTGAATGCTGTAGGCAGGATTGACCGTCCCTTTCAGCAATGTTTCGGCCATTCCCTTACGGTCAATCGCCATCGCAATCGCCTGTCTTACTAATTTGTTTTGCATATATTCATTATTGAAGTTCATGTTCAAGTACCAAATATGCGGCGGGTTGCCACTATCAACAACGAAGCCGCTTTGCTGTAGCTTTTCAATGCTGTCTGGTGGCGGAACGGCGATGACATCGACCTGACCCGACTCTAAGGCTAATACGCGCGCAGCCTGGTTGGAGATTGGTTGGAAAATGACTTGTTCTAGCTGAGCCTTTTCCCCCCAATATTCTTCGTTTCTTGTGACGACGATTTTTTCTCCACGTACACGTTCTGCAAATTTGAATGGTCCTGTACCGACCGGGCTTTCTGCATATAGATCATTACCAGAGGCAGCTAACGCTGTAGGACTGATCATCGATACGCTTCGTTCACCAGCCAGCAAGCGGATAAAGGATGAAAACGGTTCTGACATATGAATTTCGATGGTATGTTCGTCTACAACCTTTGTACTTTCAATACGGGAAATCGTGTTCATCAATGCGCTCGCACTGCGTTGATCGTAGTATTCGAACTCTTCATCGATGACACGGCGGAAATTGAATTCGACCGCTTCTGCATTGAATTCCGTACCATCATGGAATGTAACGCCTTCCTGGAGATTGAATGTATAGACCAGTCCATCCTCCGAGACCTCCCACGATTTCGCTAGAGCCGGTATAAGATCCGGGGTTGGTTTACTTTTTCCTTCAGCCGACAAATCCTCCGTCACAAGCGATTCGTGAATTTGTCTGTTGATCCGGAACGTCACCCAGCCCGACGCACGATGCGGGTCTAAAACATCCGCCTCCGATTCAATCCCAATGATCAGCGTCTGATTCTCCACCGCTTCCCCTTCACTGCTCGAACAAGCGGCCAATACCAAGGTCAAGGCCAGACACAATAAAATCAATATCTTTTTCACAGCAATCCCCCACTTCCAAATGATAATTTTTTCTGATTATGCCTAGTGCGATGTTGCTTCGAAAACATAAGAATATGTTAACTTAACTCACATGATACATTTCGTTTTATCGGTTGTAAATAACCTTTTTCTGAAAATTTTTAACTTTCAGCATATTACTAATCACTTATAAGAGCGATTTTAAAGGGGATGAAACGCTTACAGTCTCAATTTAATTTTTTTCAAATAGTATCCGTTAATATAATTTGTCAATAAAATGATGTTATAAAATATTTCTTGATAGTCAAAAAATTCTTAAAAATATAAATAAACCTCTTTTCATGTTAAAAAATATGACGTATCATTACTTCCAAGAAAGTTGCTCCTCTAAAATCCAAGCGTGTTGATTGTCCTGACATTCTTGATGAGAAGCCTGTTTCTGCGGATGTGCCCATAACAGGAGGGTCGGGTGGGTGCGCATCACACCTCCCTTTCTTATATGGTCCGCATTCCCTTACCAAAGGAGATGAGTGAAAAAGCAGGATTGTGCCATGTAAGAAAACGCCTCGAAAGCAATGAAGCGACATGAATTCATCAACCTACTTATCGAAAGGAATGTTGTACATGACGAAAAAAA
This sequence comes from Lysinibacillus sp., assembly GCA_051874195.1. Taxonomy (GTDB): domain Bacteria; phylum Bacillota; class Bacilli; order Bacillales_A; family Planococcaceae; genus Lysinibacillus_B. The sequence continues at coordinate 11,327 of JBJEFP010000135.1, forward strand.
CCGTACTTACCGCTGCCCCATTCAAATTGGAGGAAGCCTCAATCAGCCAGCTTCAAGAAGCCCTGCGCGACGGCATCATCACAAGCGTCGATCTGACGGTCATGTTTTTAAATCGAATCTTCCATTATGACCACCGCGGCATTCAATTGAATTCCATCCCCATCATTTATAAAGAAGCTTTGGAGCAGGCTGCACAAATGGATGTACTCCGTAGTGAAGGCACTCTTTTAGGTCCGCTGCACGGCATCCCGTTTACCGTGAAAGACAGCTATATGGTCAAAGGGCTGACAGTCGCGGCCGGCTCACCGTCATTCGTCAATCTCATCGCCCCCCGGCATTCCTTCATCGTGGAGAAAATCATCGAATCCGGCGGTATATTAATCGGGAAAACAAATATGCCACCAATGGCTGCTGGCGGCATGCAAAAAGGGGTGTATGGCCGTGCGGAAAGTCCATATAACAAGGACTACCTGACAGCGGCATGGGCTTCCGGTTCCTCCAACGGCTCGGGCACTGCGACGGCAGCGAATTTTTCGGTATTCGGAATGGCGGAGGAAACCGTTTCTTCCGGTCGTTCCCCTGCATCAAATAATGGCCTGGTTGCCTATACGCCTTCCCGCGGCATCATTTCCATCCGGGGGAATTGGCCGCTATTCCCCACAAAAGACGTCGTTGTACCGCATACAAAATATATGGAGGATTTGTTTTCACTATTGGATGTCATCGTCCAGGAGGATACGGATCATTCAGGGGATTTTTGGAGGATGCAGAAGGCTGTCGCACTGCCCGGGCCAATGGATATACGCCCGAAAAGCTACCATGATTTACAAAATCCTTCGAGCCTGCAGCATGTCAGATTGGGTGTGCCGAAAATGTTCTTAGGGCTAAGCCAAGAAAACCCCCTCTATATGAGACCGTCCATTTTAAAACTGTGGAAAGACGCGGTCCGCCAGTTAGAGGCGTGCGGGGCTGAAATCATTGAAATCGACTTCCCGCTGCAGGCACTATACAGCAGCAGCCCTACACAATTGAAACCTTTCGAAGAGAAGGGCTATCTGCCGAAGGGCTGGATGGAAACCGAACGGACCAAACTGAATCCGATGTTTGCCGAACTTTTCCTAAAAAGCTGTGAAAGTGACGATTATCCAAGCTGGGCTTCACTGGATTCCACCTTCACTTTCCCTAACCCCGCTGAATCCGTGGACGAAAAACGCAATGCAAACCGGCTCTACGATCACATCACCCACTACGTTCAAGGAGGGCTCCCTTCCTTGTCGGAAGTTCCCGGCTTAGTCGATGGCTTAAAGGGGCTGGAGGAAATTCGAAAACAGGAGTTCGAATGCTGGCTTCAAAAGGAGCAATTGGACGGACTGGTATTCCCCGCAAACTCGAATATCGGGAAGGCAAATTCCGACATGGTCGAAGCTTCCTATGATACGTCACTAGAACAGGGCAATTATTTTTCAAACGGCAACGAAATGCTGCGTCACCTCGGCATTCCGACCGTCTCCGTTACGATGGGTGTCATGGAAGATACCGACGTGCCTGTCAATCTGACATTTTGCGGCCCAGCCTATAGCGACAATGCATTATTGAGCTGGGCGTATGCATACGAGCACGCAACCATGCACCGGACGCCGCCTAAACGGACGCCTGCCATTGAAAGTACCGCAGCCTGCCTAGGGATCGCCAACCCTGCTAAACAATCGCTACTTCCTTTACCTCGCTTCGGAAGCAGTTTAAAAGGCAATCAGCTTTCCATTCAAAGCGTGGATGGTCATTGCCCGGCAGGTACGACCATCAAAGTTTTTATAAACGGTAAAACGGCCGCTGTTTCGACGGATGCCGACTGGTCTGTCCAGGTGGATATCGCGCCATTTTTGGATATGGATGCTTTCCAAAAAAACTACTTGGATGTCATCGTTCTTTACCAGGCGGAATCACAATTAAGTAATGCAGTTCATGAAAAAATCTATTTCCCATTTCTAGATTGATTGTTAGAGCTGCTTACTAAATGCGAAGGAGCTGACCCGGAAAGTTGTATTTTCTC
>JBJEFP010000136.1:0-13313 GCA_051874195.1 Lysinibacillus sp.
CCCTTTAAAGATAGCCGGTGTTTTGCCTTAATGTTTATAGATGGATAATCGTCAACTGCCTTCTAAAAAGGCAGTTAGTTGCGCTAGCAATATTTATTTTCATTCATGTAAATTGAAAACCAGCATGCTTTCCGCTATTTACCTCTAGCCCATGTCAATCGCTATACCATCCTACTAAACACGCTAAATCAGTACTTTGCAGTAGCTTACAGTCTTTTCTCTAGCCTACGGGGCTCTCACTCGTCCCCTTGATTGTCGCATAGGGGAGCTTTCCTGCCTGGATGGCACGTGTCGCCGCCTCCACAGCCTCCGATTGCGTATCGTACTTGCCGCTGACAAAGCGCCATCCGATGCAGGTGCTGCTGAACGGTTCTCCTTCGGCATCATGCAAATAGCCGCCCTGCAATAGCCTTTCCATTGCATGTTCCATCGCGCCCTTTGTGGGGTAGCGGCCGGATTGGATGCAGAAGGTGTTAGCTCCTTCTGCAACAGCAAATCCAATTCGATAAGGTGCAATGAAATCATTCAATGTCCATGAGCCGTTCAATGCATTCAGCTTCACAGGGCCGCTGATGCCAGGGACGGTCCCTTCATCCGTATACTGCCAAAGTTCACAAGGGATATCCGGCCTCCTCCCGTTCTCTTTGCATTCGCTGTAACGGGCAATCCAGAGGAAGTCTGCTTTTACACGGGACAGACCCGTTACTTGATAATAGTAGTTGTTCGAATGCAGACCGACGCGCTTCCCGGTGGAGTTTTGGACATGGTCGATGAAAAGCTGTGTGTTCAAAGAGACGCCCGTATGTTTCTGAACGGCATCCCGGACATCGACGACGAGGAATTTCGCTTCCGGGTCAATCAGCGAGATGAACCTATCCGCCTCCGCCAACGCTTCTTTAGCATTTCTATATAAGGAGTAGTGCATATGCCCAAACGGTATGCCATACTGCTTGCAGCCTTGTACGTAGCCTTTAAATTCCGGGTCAATCGGTAATGTGCCGCAGGAGGTACGAATGATGGCAAGGTCCACTACTTTCTGCGCCTGTTCCCAGTCAATTGATCCTTGATAGTGTGATAGATCGATGATGCTCATAGCGCATTCTCCTTTTTTCTCTTTATTCCCCCTTTTCCACACATTCAAGACGATATGAATGGATTATTCAAAGCTCCGGTAAACAGGCATTCCCTCCCATCCTTACATGGTCATTTTTTCGCCTTGTTTTATGAGGCACTCCTTCGTGCGTTTTCTTGCGAACAAAGATTTTCAGCAAGCAGGAAAAGGCTACCCCAAAAATTGGATAGCCTCTTCCATATCAATACTTTATTGTTTCTATTAGTGGAATACGATTGTTTTGTTGCCTTCCACGATGATACGGTTTTCAAGATGCCACTTGACGGCATTGACGAGTACTCGCCGTTCGATTTTGCGCCCGATTTTCTTCAGCGTCGGCACATCGGCGCGATGGTCGACACGCTCTACGTCCTGTTCGATGATTGGCCCTTCATCCAGGTCATTCGTGACATAGTGGCTTGTCGCTCCAATCAGCTTCACTCCACGGTTGAACGCGCGCGTATACGGGTCTGCCCCGACGAACGCCGGCAGGAACGAGTGGTGGATGTTGATGATGCGGTTTTCAAAATGGGAGACGAAATCCGGCGTCAAAATTTGCATGTAGCGTGCCAGAATGAGCACGTCCACTTTATATTCCTCCATCAGGCGGATTTGCTGCTGCTCGACCTGCTCGCGAATGTCCTTGTTCGCCGGTATATAGTAGAACGGGATGCCAAGAGACTCCACGATTGGGCGGGCCACCTCGGCATTGCTGATGACGACCGCAATGTCCATCTCCAAATCGCCATTCTGCCATTCCCATAGCAGCTCCATCAAACAGTGCGTCTCCTTTGACACATAGATCGCCGCCCGCTGACGGATGGCACGGTAATGGAAGCTGAAGTCCATATCGTGTTCTTCGGCGATGGATGCAAAGTCCCTTTCCATTTCGTCACGTTTGCCTACCAGGTTGTCGCAATGATATTCGATCCGGATGAAGAATGTCCCGTTCTCCGGGTCGCTTGAATACTGGCTAGATTCGATAATATTCGCATTATGCTTATGTAAAAATGAAGATAATATCGCCACGATACCCGGCTTGTCAGGGCATTTCACCAAAATGCGTGCACGGTTCTGAAGCTGCTTGTCGTTTCTTACAGTTGTCGTTGTATTCATTTCCCTACTCCTTTTCCTTTATGCCAATCATCGGTGCAATCTTTTCCATATCCTTCAGTATGTTGTCCTGCTGCTTTATAATGCCCTCGTACCAGGAGCCAATGATGCTCTTTACCTCTTCTGTCGGAGCCATGCCTGCCTGTTGGGCTGCAACTAGCTTATTCACCGTCGTAGTACGCTCTTCATAAAATTTCACGCGTCTCTGGATATCCGTTCCCACATCTTCATTAAACAATTTCCCTAAATGGATGATGCCGTTGATCATGAGCTTTTCGGCAAACAATGTCGATGTGACGATGCGGAGCTGATACTCATAGGAGGTGTTCAGCGGCTCAAAATAGTGCTTCATCATCCCTTTGACGCTTGTTAAAATGGAGCCCAGCTTTTCCCCCTGCGATACGGTCAATACCTTCGTCTGGGTAAACATCGGCATGATGGCGTTGATTGAATCGAAATAATCCTTCACCATTCCCAGCTGTTCACTTTCCTCCTCGAGCCGTCCCTTGACCTGCTCATTGACAAACAGGCGCTGTACATAGGAGGCAAGCAACAGCATACCGTTATATTGAATTTTTGCTGTCATGTGAAATGACCGCCCTTTCTTCCTCGTCATTTCCACTGAAAATCTGAAGTTACTCGTGATTGAGCATACCATATTTTCATTTTTTTGAAAATATTACAGTGAATATTCTGATAGTACAATGGATGGACTCATCGCTTCACTTTCGTTTTCTCTCCCATCTTATAATCGGCCGCCTTCTGGTACACTCTGCACCTGGACAGGTATGTACCATAGCGCAGAACCACTTCTCTTTACGTTTGAAGAATAATCCACAGGGAATGTTTTACTGTAATTTCAGAAGCAATAGAAAATGGTTGAAACTTTTTTGCTGTTCGCCCGTATATAATGATGGAAATAGCAAGATAGACTTTTCCTTCTATTTTGCTATACTTAATATGATAACTATCTATTATGGAGGAACAACATGAAAAAACTAGCAGCAGTATTTTTAGCATTCACACTTGTCTTCTCAAGTATTGGTACGTTGATGCCGATGTTTGATGATCACCAAGTGGAAGCAAAATCCTACAAATCAGGCAAGAAAGGCTTCAAGTCAAACAACAACAACAATTCCAACATTCAGAAAAACAATGATGATACAAATACAAACAACAACGGTACTGTATCAAACAAAAACAACACAACTAACAAAAATACGACAGATACAACGTCTAAAAAAGGCGGCTTCTCTGCCGGCGGTCTGATGAAAGGCTTATTCATCGGGGGACTAGCTGGTCTATTGTTCGGCAGCCTGTTCAGTAACCTTGGTGTGATCGGTTCGATTCTCGGCTTCATCATCAACGTCGGCGCCATTGCGTTGGTCATCTTCCTGGTAGTGAAGCTGATTAAGAAGCTGACACGTAAGAAAGACAGAGAGGCAACTAACGTATGGAAAAACTAGTATTGCAGGAGCAGGATCTGATTAATGCCGTGTGCCTTTTCCATGCCCGCTTCAAGCAAATACAGCCGGAAATTGTGGAAGTGGAGCTGTGCTATGATGAGGAAGCAGGCTATACGGCGGAAGCGTATGTCGGGGGCGCGATGGACGAGTACAAGCAGGCCCATTTCATCACAGCCATCCGCCTCTACATCGATGAGCAGCTCGGCAAGGATTCCATGGCCGCACGCATCAGCCTCGATATCGATGATGAGCTTGGCATGATTGCAAACGTGGAATGGTAATATAGACAGCAGCTTTCATCGCATGAACATTATTTCTCGTCAAAATTTCATCAAAAATACACGGTTGTTCAGAAAGTAATCACTTTCTGGGCAGCCTTTTTTCATGGTAAAATACTATTATAAAGGAGGCGTTTCCAATGATTGAATTGAACAAATTAGTGCGTGATAAAGTCCCTTTCCTTGTAGCGAAAGACGGAGGCAGCTATTCTTTAAAGCTACTTTCTCCGCTTGAGCACCAGCATGAAATTACTAAAAAAATGTTTGAGGAATTAACTGAATACCACGAAGGAAGCTCCAAGGAGGTGGCAATTGAGGAGTTGGTTGATATGGTCGAGCTGATTTACTCTGCCTTGAAGCTGCACGATGTCTCCATCGAGGAATTCGAGCACATCCGCCAGGAAAAGAAAAAGCTGAAGGGCGGCTTCGAAAAAGGAATCTATTTACATAGCATTACACCATGACAAAATAATCGTTTTATAAATGGCCTCTTAAAAATTACAATTTTATCTATAATTCCGAAAAAAGTTCAAAGGATGGTCCGCCTTTGAACTTTTTACATGATGGAATCGAGCTCCACATATTCTTTTTTCATCGTCTTCATATCTTTTAGATAATAGTATTTTACATTTTTGATAAGCATCTCTAGAAAAAAACTCATCTCTGCACGTGTTTCCAACGGCCATTCCAACAATGCATCCAACCCCTTTGTCGTCGGGAATTCATACAGACACTCCAGCACCTCCTGCCGGTCAAACTTCAACAAAAAATGCGGTCCGTTGCGAAGCTTCGCCAGCAACACATAGCGCGGCATATACCAATCTCTCCTTCCATTTCCTATCATTCTACATGATTAAGATAAAAAACAAAAGAAAGTTCCCCTAAAATCCGTCAGGGAAAGTAGATTTTTTTACAGATTACGACATGAGTGAGTGCTAGACAATTTTAACAGGTGCTTGAAAAAGAAAGATGACTTCCATACATCCATTGAAGTCATGCGAATGTCTGCTGATTATGCCCGTAGCCATGTTCCTCTGCATATTTCCTGAAATTCTCTAAATACTGCATGCCGGTTTACGTCCCGCTCCAACCTCTTTTTTCTCCGTATAAATAACAATACCCTATAAGAAGGACTTTTTTCAAAGTGTCCATCTTATAGGGTATATTTTAAAACGGGATAGCTATCTTGTTATTTTGCTGACACGTCGACAATACGTCCTTCAGTCTTATCAGGAATGGTAATGCCGCTAGTCAAATGATCTCTAAAGTTTTCCCAGTCCGACAGGCCAAGGTCCTTTACACGGCCTTCTTTATACGCTTTTGCGAACATATCGAAGCCGTCACCACCTTTTGCAGTGAATGCATTTGTAGTGATTGTGTATGTTTTGCCTTCCTCAATTGCCTCATACTTGCCGCCTTCATTTAGTAATTCTACAGACACAACACGTTCTCCAGCTGGTTTTGAGGAATCATATGTCACTCGTCCACCGGATACATGCAGGAAGCCTCCGTTTTCTTTCGGCGCCAATTTTACAGATGCTTCAAATGCCTCCTTCAGCTCAGCACCCGTTACATCCATCAACGCCAGCGTATTGCCGAACGGAAGAACCGTGATGACCTGGCCGACCGTCACCTTTCCAGCAGGAATTGCTGCACGGATGCCGCCACCATTTTGTAGGGCTAGCACCACTTTTTTATCTGTGTACTCCTGTGCCTTCGCACGCATGCCGTCTGTAATCAGGTTACCAAGGATGGTTTCATTTGCCCGTACACTGAATGGATTCTCTTCACTGCCACGAGGATTTTCCAACGGTGCCTTCAGCTCAAGCCCGATTTCCGTTTGTGAAAGATTGTCAATCACTTTTTTGTAAGGTTCAAGCATTTTCAAGCCTTCTTCATCTGCCACTACATCTGCAATCTTGACTAATTGCCCATCATACTCCGTGATGACACCGTCTTCGTCGAAGGATACATCAAGTGTTCCGAGGTAGTCCCCATATTGATACGCTTGAAGGATTAACGTCGCATCTTTCGCCTCTCCCACTGTATTCGTATCAACCATAAATGGCTCATCTAACTGGTCATGACTGTGTCCGCCGACGATGATATCGATGCCGTCTACATTCTGAGCAAGTAGTATATCATTATCTATCTGCGGATTATCATTGTAGCCGATATGCGTCAGTGCGACGATTTTATCGATGCCCTGTGCTTCAAACGCGGCTACCGCCTTATTTGCCTCTTCAATATAGTTCTCGAAAGCAATGGAACCTGGTGAAGAGATATCTTGCGTTTCAGCCGTCGTCAATCCGAAAATCCCGATTTTTTCGCCGTCGATTTCCTTAATAATACCGTTGTAGATTTCCCCTTGCTCCGGAGTCACCGCATAGTCATCACTGAACATGCCTTCAAACAGTGGGTCCTTTGAAAAATCGACATTCGCCGTAATGAACGGGAATTTTGCTCCCTTGACGAAATCGACCAATGCCTTATGCCCTTCTGGACTGCTGCCAAGGTCGAATTCATGGTTGCCGAATGTCATCGCATCGAACGCCATTTCATTCATAAACGCAAGATCAGCCTGCCCTTCATACTCATTGAAGTATAAAGTGCCACTGAATGCATCCCCAGCATGCAGAAGCAGTGAGTTTTCACGACTCGCACGCGCTTCCTTTACCGCTGTCATTAACTGCGGGAACATCTCCACACGGGCATGTGTATCGTTAACATGCAGGATGGAAAGCTCAAAATCCGATTCTGGTGTTTCCGTGTTATTATCGGCCCACGCTAAACCACGCACCACGAAGGAGGAGAACTGGCCACGTGTCACATTGGCACCCGGGCTATATGTGGATGCCGTAGTTCCTGTTGTCAGTTTATTTTCATATAAAGCAGCAATGGCGCCTGCGTATTCATTGTCTGCAGGTACATCGGTAAATGGAGAGTTTGTCGTCCCTTCACCTGTAATACCAAGAATTTTCGTTAAGATTTTTGCGAACTGGCCGCGTGTAATCGGCTGGTTCGGTTTAAACGTGCCGTCGGGATAGCCAATGATGATTTCGTTGCTGGCCAGTATATGTATGGCTTTATGATATTCGTTGGATGCTGCTACATCCGGAAATGTAGTGTCTGCCGTCCCTTTTTCTAGTTCAAATGCCCCAACGAGTATTTTAGCGGCTTGTCCACGAGTGATGGCCTGTCCCGGCTTGAATGTACCGTCTGGATAACCGCTGATGATGCCAGCTTTTTGCAGGGCAAGGATATTTTCATAATGGGAATTGGATGCTGTGACATCCGAAAAACCTACATTCGCCGATACTCCTGTAACGGCCACCATTCCGGCAGTCAAAGCACTTGCCGTGATGAATAATTTACGAGCTTTCAATAAAAATCCTCCATTCATGATAATTGGTATTTGTTACAACTCTATTCTACTTCAAGCTTCCCAACTATTCCACTTCATTAATTTAGCATCTTTTAGTATATTTATATACACTTGGGAATAGCACTCCCTCTAATTTATGAGGATATTCCCTACTTTATGATGAGGTTCTGGCCTTAAATTTCTTTGTCTTCTCTAGATGTTTAGCATGACAAAAGGCTGCCTTACACATGTCTGTTTCGATTAAATGGGTGAAAGTCCTTATAGGCATTTCTTCCATGAACAGTGGTTTCATCCGGCTCTTTTTCCTACATTCGCCGTCTTGCCTAATGTGATGAACATGTAAGAGGCTCCAAAGATTACAATGTCCAGCCACAACTTCGCGTTCTTTAATGCCCATCATTTCCATTCATGCCATGGCTGTATAGGTTCGCCTCTCCATTCCCTACATAATTACCATTAACATTCCAAACCCATAACCAAATACCTGCATTGGATAAGAGTCTATCTATCTAGGAAAACAAGCACAAAATGATAACATTTTGTCATACCTCCTCATTGATTCTGTATGTTTTTAACTGTAATCTAATATAGTTGGCATAGTATAAATATGCTTTACAAAACAACTGGATTGATAGGAGGATCAGCTTGAAAAACTTAATAAAAATCATGTTGGCAGTAGTATTGGCGGTGTTTTCCTTCCCATCAGCGGGCGAAGCAAAATCATTTACAGACGTGCCTAACAGTCATACGTATTATCAGCAAGTTAACAAAATGAGCGAACTTGGTATAATCAACGGATACGGTGATGGCAGCTTCCGGCCAAATAACAATATATCAAGAGCACATGTCGCGGTTATGATCAACCGTGCATTGGAATTGAAGCCTATCCGTGAAGCAACAACATTTAGCGATGTGCCGAAATCTCATATTTATTATAACGAGATTATGGCACTTTATCGCGCGGGCGTTGTAGATGGGGTAAATGGGAAGTATAACCCGGACGCTTCGTTGACAAGAGGCCAGATGGCAAAAATATTGACGAATGCATTTGGTTTACAGCAGCAGCAAACAACAAAGTTCAAGGATGTGCCGCTTGACCATCATTTCAATCCATACGTCGGCGCTTTGGCGGCAAACAATATTACGACAGGCTATGGTGACGGCACGTTCAAGCCGAATGCATCATTAAGCCGCGTTCATTTTACGGTATTCCTATATCGCACCATGTATCAGAACAATCCACAGATGAATGTTCACTTTATCGATGTAGGACAAGGTGACTCCATCTTCATCCAGACACCGAACGGAAAGTCGATGCTGATTGACGGGGGTACACGTGCTGCCGGTTCTACTGTCGTGAACTATTTGAAATCAAAAGGTGTTTCGTCTATCGACTATGTAGTGGCGACACATCCGGATGCCGATCATATCGGGGGGCTAATCGATGTATTTGCCGCTTTTCAGGTGGACCATTTTATAAACAGCGGCAAGGAGCATACAACTGCTACGTATGAAGATTTACTGGCTGCCGTGCTGAAGGAAGGTTCCACTTACACAGAACCGAATACAGGCGCAACCTTCCAGCTGGATCAGGGGATTTCCGTACAGGTTTTACATGCAAACAAAAATGCAACGGATAACAACGACGCTTCCCTCGTCATGAAATTGAAGTACAACGATGTGGCATTCATGTTAATGGGTGATGCAGATCAGGCAATCGAGACAAAGGTGGCTTCCCAGTATGATGTGAGTGCCCAAATATTGAAGGCAGGTCACCACGGGTCTAATACGAGCAGTGGTTTGAATTTTATGAAGAAGGTGAATCCGCAGGCTGTCATTCTTTCCTATGGCAAGGATAACAGCTATGGACATCCCCACACAGAAGTTCTATCTGCCATTCGCACAGTAGGGGCTTCCGCCTATGCAACAGCGGGCACTGGATCTGTTGTCGTGTCTACAGACGGCACCATCTTTTCTGTAAACAAAAAAGCGATGCAGACAACAGGTGGTTCTACAGGAAGTACACCTCCTGTTGTTGGAGTCATTCCAGGTGCACCAACTTCCTTCAAAAACTGCACAGAGATGCGGGAATATTATCCGAACGGGGTGCCAAGCACACATCCTGCCTATGAAGCCAAGCACGATCGTGATGGCGACCTGTGGGCATGCGAATTATAGAAAGCAGGCCGAAAATTCATTTTGAGCCAGCCGCTTGCGGTAATTGATACGATTGCAGGGACATTCATCTAGCCAGCAGATGAAATGTCCCTCATAAACAAGCCACATATATTGGCAATGACAAAGCACCCCGGGCTCTGCTGCTCGGGGTGCTTTGTCTATGCTTAAAATGTTTCTTCCTATACTTGCGCTTCCGGTGTATTGATGTTCGTCGAGAATGATTTGAAGCTGAACAGGAATACAAGTAAAGCCAGAAGCGATGCTGCTACTAAGAAAATGAGCAGGATTAATGCGTTGGAAGAAAGCAATGATGTATCCCCAAGCGAGATGATTGCCTTAAATCCAGCATTCGAATAAGTAAGTGGTAAAAACTTACTGATTACCTGCATATTTTCAGGAAGCATCGGGATTGGCAGGTTCGATCCTGTAATCGATAACTGCAGTACGATGAATGCCAATCCGATGAAACGTCCGATATTGTTGCCGACCGCCACCAGGAAGAAGATGATTGACATGAACGTCAAGCTCACAAAGACGGCGAACAGGATGAACAGCGGAATGTTCGTGACCGATAGCTGCAGTACGACCAGCACGAATACCGATACGAGCAATGCCTGCAGCACCGCGAACAGCGCCAGCTTCATCCATTTGCTGATATACCAGCTGATTGCTGATGAAGGGCTTGTCGCCGGCTGTTTAAAGTCAATGAAGAACGATAAAATCAGCATGCTCACGAATAATGCCAGCGATAAAATATAAGGTGCTGTTGAATCGCGGTAATACTTGTACTGGTTGACGTTTTCCCCGACTAATTGTACCGGGCTGGCAAACATCGCGATGTTCGCTTCTGAAACCTGTACCGCGCCCACTTCCTCTGCACCGCCTGCTAAAGCTGTCGCCAGCTCCTTGCTGCCTTCCTGCAGGCGAAGTGTTCCATCATTCAATTGCGTCATGCCGTCTGTCAACGTGTTCCAGCCAGTCGCAACTGTCGCATTACCGTCGCTGATCTGCCCCGTACCTGCCTTCAACTCGGCAATCCCATTACGTAGCGTCGTCCAGGACGTCATGAGCTGCTTATTGCCTGCCGCCACTTGGTTGGCACCACTCGCAAATGTCGAGGCGCCGGCATTTAGTTTGCTCGCCCCTTCCGCAAGGGAATTCGCCCCTCCAGCCACCTGCTTTTGACCTGCTACAAGTTTGTCAACGCCTGCAACTGCCTGCTGCTGACCACCTACTAACTGATTGATGCCCGTTACAAGTGATGTTTGACCGGCTACCAATTGGCCAAGCCCCTCATTCAATGATTGGCTGCCCTCTACCGTAGCGCCGACCCCTTCATTTACCTGTGTTGCAACACCGGCCAGCTGTGTCAGGCCGCCAGATAGTGTTTCCACCTGCTTTGGCAGGGCAGATACGCTTTCCTTCATGCCTTGCAGGTTCGTATTGATGCCTTCTGCCAGCTTCAACAATTGCTGGAATTCCTGAGATTGCGCCAATTGACTATTTGCACCTGCAATCGCTTTTGCCAATTGATCCAATTGCCCGGCCGCCGTTCCCAAGCCGTCGATGCCTCCAGTCAAAGTCGGAATCGATTTGTTCAGCGTACCTACTTGTGTGGCAATCGAGTTCAGGTTTGTGTCAAGAGCGCTTGTGCCCTGCTGTACCGCCTGCAAACCTGTTACAAGCGTCGCAGAGCCTGTCTGTGCGGACGTAAGACCTTCCAATACTTGCGGAGCCCCGCCCTGTAATTGCTGAAGACCGCCCAGCACTTGAGTTTGTCCACCTTTTAGGTCGTTCAATCCAGTCAGCACCTGATTTGCCCCGGCACCGAGTGATTTGGCACCTGTTTCAAGCTGCGAGGAACCTGTACCAATCTGGTTTGCCCCTTGAGCAAGCTGGCCGGAGCCATCCGCGAGACGCTTGATGTCGCCTGTACCGCCATCGACCGCGCTTAAAAGAGTGGCTGCACCAGTGTCCGCCTGTTTGGCACCTGTCGCCAGGCGCTCGATATCAGGCGCCTTTTCAGTCAGGGAAGTCAAAATCTGCGTCGATCCTTCCGACAGACTGATTGTTCCATCGAGAATCTGCTGCGAACCATCAGCACCGGCTACAAACCCTTCAGCGATTTCCGGGAATTTACCGAACACTGTCGTAGCAAACGTAGCGGTGATCTTATCACCAAGCTGCTCCTTGATTCGTTCGATGGCACTATTCGTTACCTGAGAAGCCATGAAATTCATACCTTCATTTTTAATGTAACGAATTTCCGGTGTTTGAGGATTGGCATCCAACACCGTTGTGACCTTTTGCGAAAAGTCCTCCGGAATCTCGATGACCATGTAGAAGTCATTCTTCTCCAGTCCAGCTTCAGCCTCTTCCTTTGAAACGAAGTGCCAGCCTAGCGTCGAACTGCCCTTCAATGTCTCCACCAGGTCATCTCCGACATGGATTGGATTTCCGTCCGATACCGCCCCCGTATCATTATTAACGACGGCAACCGGGAGATTGTCCATGTTGTCATACGGTCCCCATTTCGCCGACAACAGCACGGCTACATACACAATCGGTATCAGCAAAACACCAATCAGTGTAAAGAGCAGCGCCTTATTGCCGATCAGTCTTGCAAGCTCTGATCGGAGTAGCCCAAATGCCCCCATACAAAACCCCCTTTATGAAATTGTCCACCGAGATAGTCGCCTACCTCTATATACAATATATTCTAAGATTTTCAAATTTTCCATCACTTTTTCAAACATTTTCTGCTTTGTGTATAAAATCCTGTCGTTTAAATAACGTTTTTCTTAATCGATATAATTCTAGTATACGATTCTAATGATTATATATGCCTATATATAGGACTTTCAGAACCTGAATTACTATTCATTTTTATTTTTGTGAAAATTTTAACAAAAGCAATTTTTTTACGCATTGCCTTTTCATTTTCCATGGCTCGACTATTCAGACAACCGATTGTCGAATGAAGCTTCGTTAATCGACTGCAACTATGCTATTGTGGAACCCCGGCACAAGCCTTCAGACGAGGTACATAGCATAGAAAAAAGATGCTCATCAAACCGCTTGCTGATAGGCATCTTTTCCGTATAGGGCTATTTTTTTATACGATTGCCAGCAGCTCTGCAAACGACTCTACCACATAATCCGCCTGCTTCAGTTCGCTTTCCTGGGAAAAATCGAAGCGCACACCGATGGAAGTCAGGCCGTTATCCTTTGCCGCCCGTATATCAGACGCTCTGTCACCGACGACGAAACCGCCTGTGATGTCATTTTCAGCCTTGACCAGCTGTACAAGCTCCGATTTGTTTCTTGAATCAATCAGCTCAATGCTATATGTATTTTCGATGAAGCGTTCAAGGCGATACACCTCTACAATAGCCTTTAAATATTCCACCTGGCCGTTGCTGGCGATATATAACGGATACTTGCTGCTCAACTGTTCAAGCGTCTGTTCCACCTGTTCATACAGAGCTCCTTTATCCCCTTTTATTAATTGAATCAAGTGCTCATGGAACAGGGCATTGCTTCTTTCACGTGTTTCCTCCGGATGATTCGGGCATAGTGTTCGCCACACTTCCGGCAACGTCGCTCCCATAATTTCCCGGTATTTGTCGATGGGTGCAGCACCCTCCCATAGCTTTTCTTCGCGTAGCACATCAAACGTTGCCTCTAGTGCCGGCTCTAAAATGAGATTTGTTTGAAATAATGTACCGTCCATGTCGAATATGATGGCTGTTTTCATAATGCGCTTTCCTCCTTTTGTAATG
>JBJEFP010000137.1:0-13217 GCA_051874195.1 Lysinibacillus sp.
CAAAGAAAAAAGCGCTTTGTACCTGTATATTCTACCATACAGATACGAAAACGCTTATGAAAATTGGCTCTTCTCCAAAATATGTGCTTGACCGCATATTCCGTTCCGGGCGGACGCTTTCCGCGGGCACGGCTCCAACTAATTTTTTTCGCGAGGGCGCGAAAAAAATGGATTTTCCGCTCGTGCTGTTCCTGCAGGAGTCGCCGCCCTCCACTACATATGCTGAGAAATTTGTCTCCCTTTTTAGCAAGCACCGATTTTGGTGTTGAACCTGAAAATTACATCCTCATATCCATTACACCTCGGTGTAATGGCGTCCAGATCCGGCTTTCAGCTTGAGCCCACACGGCATAGGTCAGTCAGCCATTGTCCCACGATGCGATGAACCTAGGCTGACTCCCTCAAATTCATCTCGTCTTCTATAAAAAGAGGGGCACTTCTGCTGAAAAGAAGCTAAAACGAATAACCAGGTTCTGTCGAAACTTCACCATGCGGTTGCAACAATCGTTCCTTCTCCGGCTTGTTATGCATGCCGGCCTCTTCCTGGACAGCGTCTTCAATGCCGAAAATCTGCTGGAATAGCTGCAGCTCTTCAGTCGCTCTTGGCGAATTTGCCAGTTCCTTTGCCTGTAGAATCGGTTCCTTCAACAGCTGGTTGATGATTGATTTCGTATGTTTATTTAAAATTTTCCGTTCACGATCTGTCAGATTCGGCATCTTGTTCTCAATGCTTGCCATTGTTTCCTGCTGGATGCGGTTGGCTTTCTCACGAAGTGCCGTCAGGACGGGTACAACACCCAATGTAGCAAACCATTCCTTGAACTCGACTACTTCTGCACCAATCATGTCGGCAATTTGCATCGCCGCCTTTTCACGTTCCGCCAGATTTGCATTGACGATTCCTTGCAAATCGTCAATATCGTATAGGAAAACGTTCGGCAGCTCCCCTATTTTCGGGTCCAGGTCACGTGGCACCGCGATATCTACCATGAACAGAGGTTCCCCTTTGCGCATACGGGAAACATACTTCATCAGTTCGTAATCGATTACATATCCCGTCGCGCCTGTCGAACTGATGAGGATGTCCGCTTCAAGCAGCGAGCATTGCAGTTCGTCCATCGGCTTGGCATTCCCCTCGAATTTTGTAGCCAGATCCTGCGCCTTTTCAAATGTACGGTTGATGACCGTCACTTTTCCTACACCGTTGCCGTATAGGTTCTGGATCGCAAGCTCGCCCATTTTACCAGCGCCTAGAATTGCCACATGTTTGCGCTGGAGGGAGCCGAAAATCTTCTTGGCCAGCTCGACCGCCGCATAGGATACCGACACAGCATTTTCTCCGATTGCCGTCTCATTATGTGCGCGTTTTGCAAAGGTTACAGCTTGTTTGAACAGTTGATTATAGACTGTTCCGGTCGTACCAATTTCTTGACCTTGCAGGAAGCTTTTCTTTACCTGTCCTAAAATCTGCGTCTCCCCCAGCACCATCGAATCGATGCCGGCTGTTACACGGAACAGGTGATTCAAAGAAGCATCACCCTCACGAATGAAAAGGTGGTCTTCAAACTTCTCTATTGGTATATGAAACCAGTTTGCTAAAAACTGTTTGATATAATAACGACCTGTGTGTAATTGGTCCACTACCGCATAAATCTCGGTGCGATTACATGTCGATACAATTACATTTTCTAATATACTTTTTTCTTTTTGCAGCACTTTCATCGCATCCGGTAAATCACGTTCTGCAAACGACAATTTCTCACGGATTTCGACAGGTGCCGTCCTATAATTCAAGCCCACGACCAATGTATGCATGAACCTCACACCTCACACGTTCTAATTCACAATTACCATTGTAACACAAAGAAAACAATATTCACCTTAAAGATTGCGAATATGCTATGAAATGACATTATCATATTAGAATAATTCTAATGTAAGTGTAGCAAAAATTACATCTCTTTTCAATGAATGTTTACTTTTCCATTGGATTATAAACATAGGAATAGAAAAACTCCGACAGCCATCTAGCCGTCGGAGCTGTAAAGTCTATTGTATGTCTATCTTTTTAGTGGCCAATAACTTCCCGTTTTCATCATAGGCGAAGAACTCCACTTCCTCATAGATACTGAAGTTGCGAATCTTACGTATATCATGTTCAAGTTCGAACAAGTTCATGCCGATATAGTGCAGATCCAGCTCGAGCTCCCCGTGAATGGAGTAGAATTTCACCTTTACCGTTTCGACATTGCCGCAGTTCGCTTCCGCTTCTATGAACAAATACGTACGTCCAATCGTCACATCCGCCTGCTGGAATGAATCCATGTTCGCAGGGCATGCCTCCACAAGGTTGATACACATCGCCTTCATAAGGGATTCATAGATACTTGTCAGATCGTTGATGTCCGACAGCTGGAAATGCTGTCCTTGCGTCTTGCTCGCGATGCTCTTCATCCACATCGCATCTCCTGCCTCACCTACGGATACCGTGTAGACTTTTATCTTATTTTGCTGTGCATAGTCAAGGATTTTCGTTTGTTCGCTGCTATTGGCCTTTCCATCGGATACAAGGATGATGGCGGTTGGAATGGTGCCGATATTCTGCTGTTCCTTCAAATGCTCCTTCGCAACCTCGATACCGGCAGAAACCTTCGTCCCACCTTTCCGGTACTCCTGTTCATACAGCTTTTCAAGCCCCGCGACCTTTTCACCTTCTCCTTTGGCTACAAGGCGGCCCTTATCATTGAATCCTGTTGCAACCGTCGGATCAATGTCCAGCGCCTCCATCAATTCACGTGTCTTCTGATCGATCAAGTTGTTTGGATCCGCCTTCTTCATCGATCCCGACTCATCGACTACGAACGCCACTTTTTGTATTCGGTTGCATGATTCCAATACATTCAGCGGTGGCTGTGCAATGATTTCCTTTTTGACAGTCTTCCCTTCCAGACCCTTCAGCAGCTCCTTATAGCGGGAATCCGTCTCGGGGCTGAAGGTCACCTTGGCTTCCGTCTTTCCATAGCGTGCCCCATCGAAGTAGGCTACGGCACGGCCGCTGTCTTCCGCACTTCCACTCTGTGTACGGTCGAACGGCACCGTCTTCTTCTGCCCATTATATTCAATCGTCACTTGGCCTCTATAGTTTGTAATGACCTGTCCACCAGGGGCTACGAGCGTCACGGCGACTTTCGTGTAGCTCGGCATCGTTCCTGGACGGTTTGCTGCATCCTCTGCCGCCTTCGTCTCGTCGGCTAATTTGGCAAGTGCATTAATGCCATTGATGACGCTTCGCAAATCCTTGTAGTTCGAGCTTCTGATCTCTGCCTCTGTAATCCTTTGGGCAATCGACTGGGCGGATTTCACGCTTTTATAATCCGCCATCGAAAACTCGGAGATTTTATCCGGCAGCAATCTGAACAGATAGAGCAGGACGGCATATTCCTGCGGCTCGCCACTGCCGAACTCCTTAATGATGTTTCCTGGAATGTAGCTGAACGGAATATTGTAGGCTGCATTCCCATTGGCATCTACATAGTAGTCGAGTTGAACCGTCTCCGTCTTTTCCAACAAGTCGTATACAATTCGTTCGAACATCTGCTCAGAAATTTCACGCTGTGCCAGTGTTAATGTGGCATGCCGGTATTGCGGCATGATGTTGACCGACCGTACTATCAAATTTCCTGCATCTTCATTAATGGCAGTTACCGTAATCGGCCCCTGCTTCATCACACCATCCGGATAGGCAGGTGCTGTCGGAGTTTGGCCTCCTCCGCCTCCCCCGACATAATTCCGTCCGTCAAACACTTCATAGGAAACGCGAAGCTCCGGCTCCACTGTATACTCGACAGGAATCTTGATTTGACTGTTCTGATAGGAAGCGAAGTTCTTGCCGACATTCGGGTCCGCCAATTCAAGGATGATGTTATCCTTGACACTTTTTGTCATGCGCGGTGCACGGTAGAAGAAGGTAAGGTCCCCACCGTCCGTCTCCACAATGGAAGTGGAAGGTCCGTTCGGTGACGTCACCGCTGTCGGTGCCTCCAAGATTTCCTTTGGATCGTATTTTAACCTTTTCTGTTCAGCCACCCCCAACTTGTAAGCGGAAGGGTTGAAATCGATGCTTTTGAAATACTCCGAATAGACTTTGAACTTCAGCGACTGATCATAAGGAATGGCATTCCCGTTGCTGTCCTTCAGCTTCAATGTAATCATCGTCGCTTCATTGCCGTTTGCATTCAGCTTTTTCTTTTCGAGCTCCACACTCTGCACCGCTTTGCTTGCGTTCTTTGTATTCGGTGAAACATCGCTCGTATTCTGCTTCGGCTCCTTCAATTCGACCGTCGACCCCTGGGAAGAGACAAAATTCACTGGCAGTGTAATTTTTCCGTTATCCTTGCCGGTAGCGGCCGAGCGTAGCCCCTCCACCGCGAACTTGCCTTTTTGTGCGGCACGGTATAGGAACACGGCGATATCTCCCCGGCTGAGGCCGCGGTCGGGTGCATACCCTTCATATGTCTTCTTTCCAGAGGTTCCCGTTGTGATCTCCTGGGTATATAAATATTGAACAGCCTGGACTTTTGATAAGTCCAATCCACGCATCGCGGCATAGACGACCGCAAAATCTCCTCGTGTAGCTAAATCACTGCGTTTCGCCTTGCTTTTGGCACCCTTAAGCGGGATATTCAAATCTCCATAATAAAGGTATGCCATATCATTCGTTACAGAAGGCGTGTAGTTGGAATCAAGTTTAGCGAACATCAACAGCATGTCCGCCTCTGATACGCTTCCGTTCAAATCAAACTTCTTCCCTGTACCAAGCGACATCAGGCCATTTTCGACAGCCCAGTTGACGGCTGTATAGTTGGCATTCGATGTCGGTACATCCGAAATGGCTGCTGCCTCAACTTTCGTCATATATGGCAGCCATGTGGACAGGAGAAGGATAAAGCTAAAAAACAGTACGGTCGTCTTCTTCACAGCCAGCCCTCCTTTTAGTAGTCAAAGAATAAAATATCATCACGGTAGTTTTGCTTTAAATCATTTTCCAAGTAGAGCAGGAAGCGTTCCAAAATGGCCGCTGCCTGGGCACGCGTCAATGTGCCGCCAGGATTGAAATAGCCCTGTGAACCATTCATCAAGCCAAGCTGTGTGACGACATAGACACCGTCACGTGCATAATTTAAAATTTTCGCATCATCTTTATAAGCCGTTTTGAACCCTGGATCAGGCGCTTTGCCCTCGAGACCTAGGGCGCGCACTAAAATGGCTGCCGCCTGCTGTCGCGTCAGGTTCCCTTCCGGATTGAAGATGTCGGAGTTCACCCCTGTGACGACACCCTTGTTATATGTAGCGACAAGGTACGGATAATTGGCACGTGTGCGTTTCACATCCTTGAAGATGGATGGTGCCGTCGCTTTCTTCTTTTTCGAGTCGCCAATCTCCACACGCAGGTCGATTGCCTTCCCAATGGCAACAGCAAAGTCGTAGCGTCCCATCGGTGTGTTCGGAGAAAAGAAATTGGATTGCTCATCAAAAATGCCTAAAGAATATAGTTTATCAATATGCGATTTCGCCCAATGACTGGAGAGGTCTCGGAATTTCGGTACAATCAGCCGCTCCACTTTCGGCATATAATCTGTTGCGGCATCGATTGTCCCAGTGCCTTCCTTCGGCAAATCATACTTGTATTCGGAAATGGTATCCGCCTCGCTATTGACCGAATAGCCTCCATCGAAGCTGCCCAAAGAAGCAAGGTTCTCCTCATAGTTCAATGTACGGGATTTCGCATGGGAGGCACGGCTTGTCACCGTTCCTAATGTGCCATCCGGATATTCGAATTCATAATCCATGATCTGTGTCTCAGTACCGCCCCAGAAATTCTCATAGCTTACCTTTCTCCCTGTGCCATTTACTGTGACATTCTGTGTTTGTCCGGTTTTATATTTAATCTGATACGTTTTCCGCATCACTGTATTACCGGATGTGTAGTCGGATGCAGGGCGCTTGTCTGTGATATAGCTATCGGACATCTGATAGTCCACCAGATCGATTGTCGCATCCTGGTATTTTATTTTTTCACTATACTTTGTCACTTCGCCTGTCGCCGTCATCTGGCCGATTGCCTCATGATTGCTTACATTATAGACATAGGTATAGGCTCTTGTGAGGGTGGCACCTTCCTTACTTGTCATTTTGATATTATACGTTTCTGTGATTTTGTCGCTTTTTTCGGTAACCTTCACCTTTACATCCTTGGCTGTCGCCGTGAAATGCATCGGCTTTCCTAAAATGAACATGTACTCCTCGTATGTATATTCATTTTTAATGCCGCCCGTCAGATCGACAATCTCGGCCGACGTACGGTCCGGCATTGCCAGCATCATAAGAAAGCCCATTACCAATACTATAAATCCCGGCCTCTTCACTGATTTGTTGCCCCTCTCTTCATGGAATATGGCGGCATGCAGCCAGGCTGCATGCTCGCTTTCCATTATTCGTTCACTAAAATAATTTGCGCATCGAACGTATCATCGGTGAAAATGACGATGCGGTCGTCCCGCTTCAATTGATCGATGGTGATTCGCTTGCGGTCCTTGATGATCAGCACCTGCGACAGTTCAAGACGGTCAAGCCTTCCTGTATCGAGCCATGCCCCTTCATACCACTGGCTTACATCCTTCACTTCCAGCTCGGCAGTTGCATCGACACCGATGGACCCCTTATCGATTATATTAATTGAAGCAATACGCCCAGCCATTGTCGTCGTCGGCTGCAGCTTGTCCCTGCCGACTAGATGGACAGCCTGGATATGGCCATCCTTCACATAGAAGTATCCGTATTTCCCTTCATGGACCTGCAGGCTGGATGCCAGCGCGACACCTGTCGAACCAACGCTTTGCGTCACGACAGTCGAATTGCTGAATGACAAGGTCTTCGCATGGTCTTCCTCATATCGCCAAGCGTGCGAGCCGCTGTCCATTTTCGTAAAGTCCTCGATTTCCAATAGATAATTGGCCTGTTCAACCAACGACAACTTTCCGAAGTATAGCTCGTGTGTAGCCAGGTTTGGTGATAGGAAGCTGTCGTTTGTAATGTTGACGACGTGTGTAGTATTGCTTCGCGTCACGCCATCCGTCAGCACAAACGCCGTGCCCCATGCCGTCAGTGTGCTCGGCTCTACCAGACGGCCGTTTCTCACTAAAATGGACCCGTCATGATAGTACATCAGTCCAAAATCCTTCAAACGGAAAAACTGATTAGATGGATCGACAGTCGTTATCTGGTCGTAGAATGTACGTTCATTGTCTTCTAGCACGACTACCTTTTCTACGATTTCACGGCTGAATTGTTTTTTCGTTACGTAGTATAAGTCGCTGTTGCGATAATACTGCAATTGGTTTTTATCGATTTTTTTATTGCCTGCATAGAAAGTCGTATTATTTGTAAATGAAAATGTTGCCAAATCGTTATTCGGGCGTGTTCCAAACTCCCAGTCCTCAAAAGCTTTGGCATTCGCTACGATGAACCGGTTATTGCGGACATTCACCGTCTGCAGCTTCCCTTTGTATAAATGGTGGATGAGTGCACCGGTCTGGATGATTTCCATTTCTGCCACTACGGATGAAGTAGCCGATGAGAGCTTCAACTTCACTCGGTCCCCTTCATACAGCGTGCTGATATCCACACGGGACTTTCCTTTTATATAGGCTGTGTCACTGTTTATGTAATATTGCTTTTCCTTTCCACTATCAAGCTTCACACTGACGAACATGCCATTCGGATCGGTTTTCGTGACTATTCCCGTCAACTCTTTGCTCTTTTCAACAATTGCCCCTTCCTCAACGGCAGATTTGCCCTCCAGGCGTGTCACATTGCGCAAGTTGACTGTTACCTCCACATCCATTCCCTTTTTGAATCCATTCATATTGGTCTTTGTACCGTTGATATAATAGTACGTATTGTCCGTAAGGTTCAGCGTCGTCGTACGCCCGGCCGAGTTTCGAATTGTCACCTTGGGGTTCGTGCGCTCGACCGTCCCGTTTTTCATGGTTGTCTCCGTATAGGTAATATTTTCAAAAGTCCCTTTATAAACCGTCGCTGCCTGTGCCGAATCGATGAACGGCACAAAAGACAATAATAGAACTAGTGAAACGATGGAGAAGCCCAATCTTTTCATCATCTGCTCATTTCCTCCTTCAACAATCTTGATGCCTTTGTAAATGAATTGCGATTTGCATCAGGGTCACGCGAAGAACCGGTACCCGCTCTTGCCCCGCCTGTTCGTAAAATGCAAATAAAACGGAATGGCAGGCCCTTCATTCCGATGCCCAGTTACATAGAAATATCAATTTTTTGTCCTGAATCCGGGTGTGGTGCATTTGCAGATTCCATCATTTCCATCAATAGCTGTCCTTGCACCTGCTGTGTTTCCATTACTTTACCAGCCATGGCCAATGATACGTTCTGCATCAGTTTCGCCTGGCCCATCGTAATGGAGTATGCTGCGATATCCATAGTAGCACCCCCTGCTTTTTTTATCGGTACTACGAAGCATTCCTCAAGCATTTTTTTACAATTCCCCACGAAAAGATGCCCTGCTAAAAAACGCAAATATAACCTTCCCTACCCAAATGCAGCCTTATATGCTCTAGACGGCATTTTCTTGACAATAAAAAATCGCCGCTACGATATACGTAGCGACGATTTTATCACGGCTTATTCAACCCTGCATATTCCAGGATTACATACGGCTTTCGATTTCTGCCCAAGCCTGTTCAAACCCTATTCCTTTTTCGGAAGAGAATACAATCAGCGGATCTTCCTTATCCATCTGCAATGTTTCCCTTACCACCTTCTTATGCTTATCCCATTTACCTTTCGGGATTTTATCGCATTTTGTGGCCACGACGATGCATGGAATGTTGTAATGCTTCAAGAAATCATACATCATGCAGTCGTCATTCGTAGGAGAATGACGCAAATCGACAATCAATACGACTGCCTTCAACAACTCACGGCTTGTAAAATATTTTTCGATCATCTTGCCCCAAGCTGCACGCTCGGACTTCGATACTTTTGCATAACCATAGCCCGGTACATCGACGAAAAACAGCTGTTCCTCGATTTTGTAAAAGTTAAGCGTCTGTGTCTTTCCCGGTTTTGAAGATATACGCGCCATTGCCTTACGCCCTATCATACGGTTGATGAATGAAGATTTCCCGACGTTAGAGCGCCCTGCAAGCGCAAATTCAGGAAGTCCATCTTCAGGATATTGCTCTGGTCTAACGGCACTAATGACCATTTCGACGTTATGGACTTTCATTTTTTAAAACCCTCCATCTAATGCCAGCTGAAGCACTTCCTCCGCTTGTGACACTAATTTAAACGACAGCTGTTCGCGAATTGCCTCAGGGATATCATCAATATCGCGTTCATTGTCCTTTGGTATAATAATTGTTGTCAAGCCCGCTCTATGCGCGCTCAACGATTTTTCCTTTAAGCCCCCGATTGGCAGCACACGGCCACGGAGCGTTACTTCGCCCGTCATGCCGATTTCGCGCTTGATCGGCTTTTTCGTAATGGCGGACACAATTGCCGTCACCATTGTAATCCCTGCAGACGGGCCGTCTTTTGGTACAGCCCCTTCTGGAACGTGGATGTGCAAATCGTGTTCCTCAAAGAATTCAGGCTTGATGCCCAGCTTATTTGTAAGAGAACGAACGTATGACAAGGCGGTCTGAGCCGACTCCTTCATGACATCCCCCAGCTTCCCTGTCAACTGTAGTTTCCCTTTACCAGGTGTTAATGAAACCTCAATCTGCAACGTATCGCCCCCTACTGTTGTATAGGCCAAGCCAGTAGCGATGCCGATCTGATTTTCCGTTTCTGCCTGTCCGTAACGGAAGCGGTGTTTGCCAAGCATGTCCTCAAGCACTTTAGAGGACACCGTTACACGTTTTTTCTCGCCTGATACGATGATTTTCGCCGCCTTCCGACACAGCGTCGCAACTTGCCGCTCCAATCCACGTACCCCCGCTTCCCTTGTATAGTAGCGGATTAAATCGATAATCGCTTCATCTTTCAGAACGAGCTGGGACTTTTTCAAGCCGTGCTCTTTCATCTGCTTCGGAATGAGGTGGTTTTTTGCGATTTCCTTTTTCTCCATCTCCGTATAGCCTGCAATCGTAATGATTTCCATACGGTCGCGGAGTGGGCCTGGAATCGTGCTCAGATCATTGGCCGTCGCAATGAACAATACATCCGATAAATCATACGGCTCTTCAATGTAGTGGTCACTGAACGTATTGTTCTGCTCCGGATCAAGCACTTCCAGCATCGCTGCGGATGGATCGCCCCTGAAATCGTTGGACATCTTATCGATTTCATCCAGCAGGAATACTGGATTCGTCGTTCCAGCCTTCTTCATGCCCTGGATGATGCGTCCCGGCATGGCCCCTACATACGTACGGCGGTGCCCGCGGATTTCTGATTCATCCCGCACGCCGCCAAGGGAAACACGTACAAATTTACGGTCCAAGCTCTCGGCTATCGAACGTGCCAGGCTTGTTTTACCGACCCCAGGAGGTCCTGCCAAACAGATGATAGGCCCCCGCAAGGAATTCATCAACTGTCGGACGGACAAGTACTCCAAGATGCGTTCCTTTACCTTTTCCAGCCCGTCATGGTCGCGGTTCAAAATTTCCTCTGCATAGGCGACATCCAGACGGTCTTCCGTTTTCTTGCTCCATGGCAGGGATGCCAGCCATTCTACGTAATTGCGGATGACGCCGCTTTCCGCACTGGCTGCCGGTATCTTTTCATAGCGGTCAAGTTCCTTCAACGCCGTTTTCAGCGTCGCTTCCGGCATGCCCGCTTCCTCGATTCGCTTGCGCAAATCAGCCACTTCACCTGATTTGCCATCACGGTCCCCAAGCTCCTGCTGAATGGCCTTCATCTGTTCACGAAGGAAGTATTCCTTTTGCGTACGCTCCATCGCCTGCTTCACTTTCGTGTTGATTTTCTTCTCAAGCGCCATGACTTCCTGCTCGTCATGCAGGCGAATGATGAGGTAGTCCAAACGTTTTTTGATATTGAAAATGCTCAAAATTTCCTGTTTTTCTGCCACCTTCAACGGCAGATGAGAGGAAATGACATCCGTAAAGCGCCCCGGCTCCTCGATATCAACAACCGATTCAATTGTTTCTGTCGTAATTTTATTGGAGATTTTTGCATACTTCTCAAAATAGCTTAGAAGTGTACGCATCAGTGCCTCTGTTTCCGCATCTTTCACCGTATCATCCTGATGAACCTCGATATCGGCAGTTGTGAACTTGTCGCCTTCTTTATAGTCCACCATTTTGGCACGTGCCGTACCTTCCACTAGAATGCGCAACGTCCCGTTCGGCAGCTTGAGCATCTGCTTTACAACGGCAATCGTCCCTACATCATATAAGTCGCTTTTATCCGGCGATTCTACGCGCATATCCTGCTGAGTCGCCAAAAAAATCCGGCTGTCCCCCAACATTGCCTGCTCCAGTGCAGCGACTGAGCGCTCCCGACCAACATCAATATGTAACACCATTGATGGAAAGACCAGTAATCCTCTTAAAGGTAATAACGGAATGTTTTTTTCAATTTTTTTCACGCGGGTATTCACCTCCATCTAAGATCATTACGCAACAACCCGCAATTGTAGTATGTGTGCAAAAGTGTTTTTTCATAAATTTATGTATTGGTATAAGAACAGCGCCTCCGCATCCTCCTCCCGCCAATTCTGCTTTCGATGCAGAATGAAGATAGGTGCGAATGCCTAGGCATTTTTCTGATTCAAAGATTGGCCCCCGATTTGAAGGCAGGTATTTGTCTTTGAACAAAAAGCTGACTGTCGACTGTGCAATGGCACATGCGAAGCCAGCTCATTTGCCACTTCAAATGCAAAATTCAAAATTATGCTGAAGTCTTTTTGTTGTCTTTTTTATATTCTGTTCCGTCCGCCAGCAACAGCTTCGGCTGGGCCTTATCAGTAATTGTTTCGGCAGTGATGACACATTTTACGATATCTTCACGTGATGGAAGCTCGTACATGACGTCCAGCATCGTCGCTTCAATGATGGAACGTAAGCCACGCGCACCTGTTTTACGCTCAATCGCAAGCTTCGCGATTTCCACCAGTGCCTCATCTTCGAATTCGAGCTCAACATTGTCAAGCTCCAGCATTTTTTGGTATTGCTTGGCCAATGCATTTTTCGGCTCCGTTAAAATACGGACCAATGCATCTACATTCAGCTGCTCTAACGATGCCAATACAGGCAGACGTCCGATGAATTCTGGAATCAGCCCGAATTTCAGCAAGTCTTCAGGAATCAATTGCGCAAGCAGTGAGCCTTCCTCTTCCTCTTTGCTCAGGTTCGTACCGAAGCCGATGACCTTCTCACCCTGGCGACGCTTGATGATTTGCTCGATGCCATCAAACGCTCCACCTACGATGAACAGGATGTTGGATGTATCAATTTGAAGGAATTCCTGATGTGGGTGCTTACGGCCGCCTTGTGGAGGTACGCTTGCAACAGTTCCTTCAAGAATTTTTAAAAGAGCCTGTTGTACTCCTTCACCTGAAACGTCACGAGTAATCGAAGGGTTCTCAGATTTACGAGCCACTTTATCGATTTCATCAATATAGATGATGCCTTTTTCCGCACGCTCGATGTCATAATCCGCTGCCTGAATCAGCTTGAGAAGAATATTCTCCACATCCTCCCCTACGTAGCCTGCTTCCGTCAAGGAAGTGGCATCCGCAATGGCAAACGGTACATTTAAAATACGCGCCAATGTCTGGGCAAGCAATGTTTTACCGCTACCTGTCGGCCCAATCAGCACGATATTGGATTTCGACAACTCGACATCATCGATTTTCGCATTTGAGTTAATGCGTTTATAGTGATTGTACACAGCAACAGCCAATGCTTTTTTGGCACGCTCTTGTCCTATTACATATTCATCTAAAATGTTCATAATCTCTTTCGGCTTTGGAATGTCCTTGAATTCAATTTCCTCTTCCACGCCTAGCTCTTCTACGACGATTTCCGAGCACAGCTCGATGCACTCGTCACAAATATATACGCCTGGTCCTGCAACCAGCTTACGAACTTGTTCTTGCGGCTTCCCACAAAAAGAGCACTTTAAATTGCCTTTTTCATCATTAAATTTGAACAATTTGT
>JBJEFP010000138.1:0-1686 GCA_051874195.1 Lysinibacillus sp.
TTTTCATAGCTTTTTAATTGTAAAATTGTCACCTAGCAGTACCCAGTTCTGAGGGAATGGGTAGCCGAGTGCCCAGTAGCTGACGCCGCGCAGATTGTACTGCTTGGCGAGGTCGAATTTCGCCTGGGCGCTGCGGGCATCCTCGAACCAGACGACGTGCTCCTGGCCGTCTTCATCGACATAGTTGAAATAGGGGGATTGTGCGGTTTCGTCATAACGGATGGTTGCGTTGTACTGTGTGGCAAGCCGGATTGCCTCCTGCGGGCTGAAGGTTTCCGCCTGCTGTCCCTGGACATGTGGAACGCGCCAATCTCTCGCGTAAATCTGGAAGCCGAGATAAATTTTATTGGCCGGCATGACGGACAGTGCATATTCGACGACCCGCCGCATCTGATTGATGGGGGAGATGGCCTGGGGCGGACCTGCGCGATAGCCCCACTCATAGGTCATCAGGATGACGAAATCCGCAATTCGTCCATGCGCCTCGTAGTCATGTGCCGTATACAAAAGCCCGGCCTGTGTAGCACTTGTCTTCGGGGCAAGCGCCGTCGAGACGAAATAGCCGCGAGGATGGAGGGTATCGACGGCCAGCTGGAGAAAGGTATTGTACGCCTCGCGATCCTCTGGCAGGACGTTTTCAAAATCAATGTTCAGTCCCTTGTAGCCTTTTTCATCCATCACCCCAAGAACATTCGCCAGCAGCTTCTCTTGAATCTCGCTACTCGAGAAAATTACATGCATAAGGTTCGAGCCTTTTTGCGTCGAGGTGAAATTTGTAAGCACCATCATCGGCACGACACCGTTCTCTTTTGCAGCCTCCAGCATCAATTGATCGGGGAACGGTTCAAGCGACCCGTCCTCCTTCACCATGTAGGCGAACGGGCTCAAATACGTCAGCAGGGAACCGATTGCATTGACGGACCTTGCCGCATCCTCATCCTTCTGGTACGTATAGCCGTTTACTTCAATGACCCGCTTTTTTGGTGGAATGACCAGCCGGGTGCCGGGATAGATGAGGTTCGGATCGGCAATCTGGTTTTGCTGGACGATGGACTGCATGGACACCCCGTACATGCGGGCGATCTGCCAAAGCATTTCTCCAGGCTGCACAATGTGCGTCGCTGACGGGATGAACAGTCTCGTTCCGGCGGAGATGAGGTTTGGATCGGTGATTTGGTTCGCCTGGACAATGGCATTGACGGGCACCCCATATTGCTGGGCAATCTGCCACAGTGTCTGCCCAGGCTGCACCGTATGGTAGGTGCCCGGGACGGGGATGAGGATGGCCTGGCCGATGAGAAGCTTATTCGGATCGGGCAGCTGGTTGACTTGCTCCAGGGCATTCAGGTCGACACCGTACTGGCTCGCCAGCCCGGCAAGTGTATCACCACTGCTTACAACATGGATTAACAATTTGTAGCTCCTTTTAAAGGTAGTTGTTATAGCATCATATGCCAGACGGAGCCGGTTGATAAATGAAAGGGGGATTATAGGCTGTAGAAAAAGTCGCTGTCATGACTGGTTATAAAATAATGAAATGGTGTAATTCTTGTTCAACTAAGAGGAGCGCCAGAAAAATGAGGATTTACAATGCTAAGAAATATACACCATTTCAAGCACACTAGATGGCAAACCAGTATCATGTACATGGTGATGCATCAATTATTTGCGCGCTTTGTATAAAAA
>JBJEFP010000139.1:0-1670 GCA_051874195.1 Lysinibacillus sp.
GGGCTGTCTGGAAATTTGATTTCAGGCAGCCCTTTTTTGTATGGGGAATTTTCATATTCCGCTTTATATAATGATGAAAAAATAATCGTCATGCTTCAGGGCGCCAAACAGACTCCATTCTATAGGAAACCGGATTTGAACACGGTTATATAGGCGGAGAAGGGGAATGAACAAAGGAAGGAGATGTACATTGCTGAAGAATTGCATTTACTAGGAAGGAGAGGTAGCGATGCTATTACGATATTTTTATGATGAAAAACTGGCGCATGCTTCCTATATGGTAGGGTGTGAAAAAACGGGACGGGCCGTCATCATCGATCCGATGCGCCACATCGAGCCCTATGTAAAAGAGGCGGAAAAGAAGGGCATGGAAATTGTGGGGGCGCTAGAGACGCATATCCATGCCGATTTCGTATCAGGCGCAAGGGAACTGGCGGACCGTCTGGGTGCAACTGTCTATCTTTCAGATGAAGGTGGTGAAAACTGGGCCTATCAAAACCTGGATGACATCAATCATACCCTCCTAAAGGGCGGGGACCGATTTGAGATTGGGGCGCTGCGGTTTGAGGTGCTGCATACGCCCGGCCATACACCGGAGTCGATTTCCTTTGTGCTGACGGATGGCGGCAAGGTGGATGAGCCGATCGGTATCTTTACGGGAGACTTCCTGTTATTCGGCGGCATTGGGCGCCCGGATATTTTAGAGGAGTCGGGGGGAGACGTGACAGCTGAAGAGGGTGCAAAAGCGCTGTACCAATCGATTGAACGCTTCAAACAGATGGACGACTACCTGCAAGTATGGCCGGCGCACGGTGCAGGCAGTTCCTGCGGGAAATCGGGTGGAGACGTCCCTTCATCGACGGTCGGCTATGAAAAACGCTTCAATTGGGCGTTCCAGTTTGATGACGAGGCGGACTTCGTACAGGCAATGCTAGCGGAGCAGCCGGAAGTGCCAACCTATTTTGCGCACATGAAGGCAATCAATCAACATGGTCCAAAGCTTGCTGCCGGTCTTCCACGGCCGGAACTGATTACCGAGACGGCGAATATTGAAGGACTTGTCGAGACGAGCCATCAAGTCATCGATACGCGCGATGCCCAGAGCTTTTCGGAGCGTCATTTGAAGGGAACGATCAATATACCGTTCAACGAATCCTTCCCAAATTGGATGGGCTGGCTTATGGATTATGACGAACCGCTTTATCTGCTGGTCAATCCGTTCGACATGGACGACTTGCTGATTGCGCTGCGCTCGATTGGCATCGATGAGGTGGCGGGCTATCTCGATGTCCGCAAGGTGCTGGAGGAAACAGGCGAGTGGGATTCGTATATGAGCGTGACACCGGAACAGGCGAAGGGCATAATGGAGACGGAAGATGCAGTGGTGCTCGATGTCCGTGGACAGAATGAATATGAAGAAGGCCATATTGAGGGGGCAATGAATATAATGGTAGGAACATTGAAGAATCGACTGCACGAAGTCCCGGGGAAAAAGCTGATCGTCCACTGCCAGGCAGGCAAGCGCTCTGCCATCGCCGTCAGCATCCTGAAGGCGAACGGATACCACAACCTGGTGAACATGGCGGGCGGTTATGCAAAGTGGCAGAAAGATATGGGATAAGGTAGGAAGCTTTTCAACCATTTTAAAAGAGGAGTGGCGAATATACGGC
>JBJEFP010000140.1:0-12969 GCA_051874195.1 Lysinibacillus sp.
AGCTGGCCGCCGTATGCGCAGCCGCCGTCGATGCCTATGTAGGTTCTGCATGGACTGATCCAGATGTCGTCCACTTCATGCATATTTCGTGTCGGCGTATGACCAAAGATATTGACGAGGCCTGTCTTGTTTTCCTTGAGGTAATGGTTACGGATCCATAGGAAATCCTGGGCTTTCGTGTCCTGCCAGTCTTCGAGCGACGGGTCGAAGCCTGCATGGGTGATGAGCAGATTGCCGTATCGATAATAAGGACGGGCATTCCGCAAAAATTCGATTTCTTTTTTGAATTGGCTGTTGAGGATTTCTCTATTTTGCTCGATGGCCTCCTCGTCGATTTCTTTAATGAACGAACGCAGCATCTCCAGGCCGCCGTTCACCAAAAAAGGCGTCGGGTCCTTCATGCGGCCGTCCACAAAATACATGAGCATGTCCTCATGGTTGCCCTTCAGGACGACGACTTTGTCAGGGTGCTGCTCCTGCAGGGCCATAATACGCTGCACCACTTCATAGGAATATGCTCCGCGGTCGATCATATCCCCTAGAATGACCAGCTGGCTTTCCCCGTCCCAATAGGCCAATATTTTATCAAACTGCTTGTACATACCGTGGATGTCACTAACAATAAATAAATTCATAGCACTACTCCCTGTCTCATTGGTTACTTCCATTATACCTCTTTTATCCATTTCAAGAAAACAGGAGGAAAGGACAGAAGTCCGTGCCAGGAAACTGGCCAGATGCCTGATTGATGGCCCCCACCTTTTCTCCCGCCTTTTAAACATAAAAGGCCGGCTCTCCCCAGCCTCCCTTTCTATATGCTTTGGTCTACAAGGTGTTCGCCTGTATAAAACGGTAGCTCGAGCCCTCTTCCATCCTCTCGCAAGAAGCTACAGCCAGGCAAATTGATTCCTTCCCCCTGGTTGTCTGGCTCCGGCGCCGAAGAACAAATCAACTTTCCTCAAATTCTCGAGGAACAGACGCACTTTCCCCTCCATATACGACACTCCCCATCCGTTAGTAAAGTTTATCCAAGAAGTATCATCCATTCATTCCATATAAAAATAAAAGGCACCTCGCCGACAAGCTTGGTACCCTTACATTTGTTAATTATTGATGTATCGTTCGAATGTGGAGCTGAAGTCCTTTTTCTTGAAGGCCTCCTTGCTCTGGATGAGCCAGTTGTGCGAGAATTCGACAATCTGCTCAAAGGATTGGGAGGGCATTGCCTCCGCATTGCCTCCGCGCCCTACCGCTGTTGAGGCAATCGCCAGGCTCTCCTTGGCAGCATCCAATTTGTAGGCATTGGACTTCTGCTCAAGGGAAATGGCATGCAGCGCCTTGTACAGGTCCTTGATTTCATTGATGAACTTTTTATGGATATCGATGGAAAGGGACGTGCTGCCGATGGTGAATTTGATTTCCACATCCAGATCAATCGTCCCCGCCGTCTCCAGAAAGACATTGTCTACCGTATAGTGCTCGTAGTCATAGCGGCGAAGCAGGCGTTTCTTGCTGAGGGCGCTCGTCCCGTCCACATGGATAAGCCCGTAGTTTGTAAAGCAGTATTCATCCGCCTTCGTCTTGATTAAAAAATAGATTTCTTCATCAATTTCATTAAAGATGAAATCATCAGCATCCGTCTTGTCAAAGTCCGAGCGCGGCACAACTACACCGATATCGGATAGACCCAGCGCATCAGAAGCCATTTTTTTGAACATTCGGGTTCCTCCTCATTTAAGTACTAAATAATTATACGATGGGAAATTCAAAAAGTTTCAAACAACTTGCCTATCTTTCATTATAGAAAAACGGATATCCGATGCGTTTCCTATCGGATACCCTGTTTCTCTTTCAGTGATTCCTGGGGCATTGCTGCTGCAGGAACCAGCAGAGCTGCATAGACAATCACCTTTCAGGCAGCCCTTCAACCTCTTATAGCTCTTTTCTCCACAGCTTGCCCGGCCAGTAGGACAGCCTGCCGAATACCGTAATCAACGCCGGCACGAGCAGCGGCCGTACGATGAATGTATCAAGCAGGACACCCACTGCCGTAACGATGCCGAATTGCACCAGCAATTGGATCGGCAATGTGGCAAGCACTGCAAATGTACCCGCCAGGATTAGACCTGCCGAAGTGATGACGGCACCTGTCGAGGCGACACCGCCTGCAATGGAATCGATGTGCTTGCGGTCGCGCTTGCGGTTTTTCCAGATGTCCGAAATCATGAAGATGTTATAGTCGTTTCCGAGCGCAATGATGAAGACAAAGCTGTATAACGGAATCGCACTTGCCATCGCATCATGGCCGAGCAGTCCGTGGATGATCAGCCACCCTGCTCCCAATGCCGCGAAGAAGGACACGATCACCGTCACCATCAGCTGAATCGATGTAATGAGCGCCCGCAGGTAGACGAGCAGCACCAGGAAGATGATGACGATCATCACCGGCTGGATCAGCTTTTCATCTGCATACTGCACTTCTTTTGTATCGAGCTGTGCGCTCGTTTCGCCGCCGAGCCAGAAGTTCGTCTCCGCCAGGCCTGCTCCTGCCATGATTTCCTTCATGTCTTCCTTCATCTGTTCGACATCATCCATCGCCTCGTTGGAATATGGATTTTTATTCAAATCGACTTCGTACAGTTGGATGTCTGCATTCGTTCCACCCGTACGGACCTCGCTGACAAGGTCGATGTAAGGTAGCGCAGCCAGCTCCTCCGTGATATCGACCGTCTCACCTTCCGTGTCGACCAGTACCTGTACCGGTGCCAGCTCGCCGGGCGTGAAGTTCTCCTCGATCAGTGTGAAGCCTTCACGCGAGGACATATCCTCCGGGAAGGACGATAACAGGTCATAATTATACTTGATGTTCGTCGATGCGAAGGCCAGGCCGATCAATACGGCACCTGTCGCAATGATGACCAGCCATGGATTTTTCGTCACAAAATCCCCGACCATCCGCATGTAGCGATGGTTTTGCTTCGGCTCTTTATAAGGCTTCTTCGTTTTTGCTGCATGGTCCTTCGCCATCTCGGATGTACGTGGGACGAACGGCCAGAATGCCGCTCTTCCTAAAAGCGCAAGTACTGCTGGAAGCAATGTCAGTACGGCGATGCCCGTCAGCAAGACGCCGAAGCTGAACGGAACGGCGAAGCGCTGGAACGCACCATAGTCTGCAAGTGCGAGTGTCGCAAGGCCGATGACGACAGTCAGGCCGCTCATGGCAATGGCGCCGGCCGATTCCCGGACCGCCTGTGCCAGGGCTGTGAATTTATTTTCCTCTTCCAATAAGATGTCCCGGTAACGGGTGATGAGGAATAGACAGTAGTCCGTCCCTGCCCCGAACAGGAGCACAATCATGATGGCAATCGCCTGCGCATCCTTATCAATCCAGCCCGACTCGGCCATCCAGCCGAGCAACGGACTCACCACCATGAAGGCAATGCCCACAACAACCAGTGGAATGACTGCCAAAATAGGTGAACGGTAGATGACAAGCAGGATGACCAGGATGATGATGACCGTCGCCACCATCAGCTGGAAGTCAGCCGACTTGAACAGGTCCGTAGCATCCACCGAAATTCCCACAGGTCCCGAGAAGCGGGCATGCAGGATATCCTCGCCCAAGGATGTATCATACGGATTTTCGCCCATCTGCTCCTCTGTCATGCGTGTGATTTCAGCCAGGTTTTCCTTCAACGTTTCCGTATTCGTATCCGTGCTGAAAAAGATGGGTGTTACAATGGACGCCCCGTTTTCAGACACGGAGCCCATCAGAGCCTGTGGAGGCATCTGGTCGAATGGAGGAAGCGTTTCCTGACCAGGCAGAGGGTTTGCCCCTAGTTCAGCGTACAATTTTTGGATGCCCTCCAAATCGCCCATTTCCAGGCCGGCTTCCTTATACCATACAATCAATAATGGAATGCCGGAATCCGATGGGAACTGCTCCTTCAGCAGGACGTCCGCCTGCTGGGACATGACGTCTTCCGGCAGGTCGGCGCCTGCATAGTTGTCTACACTGTTTACTTGCGGGAAAATCATGGCCAGTATGGCGGCCAGTGCAATCCATAGTGCGAGGGTGATCCATCTCGTCTTCTTGCCCCCTACCAGTTCCCCCCATTTTTCCAACGGGTGTTTTTTCATGCGGTCTCCTCTTTTCTATCACTATAGTTTTCAGTCACTTGCTTTCCAAATGAGCATGATACACCATCTGAACCCTCTTCTCTCAAGGCCATGAGCAGCAGCTTGCCGGTATCAAGCCTTTTTCTCAGTTGGATTCTTCCATCGCTACTTTTCACATGCCTCCATTCCTTCGAAGAGTTCATAAGCAATCTGCGCCCCTGCTACTTCCACATTTACCCACAACCTTCTCCCATACACGTCAACCAACATTGTACAAAAAGAACGGTCAATGAATGTGTATAGTTTTCCACCTTACCTTCACGAAATCCTTGTGCAATTTCTATTTATTATAAATTCAGGAACACAAAGTTATACAAAAATTATACATACATTGTACAACGTTTGACAAGGCCTTCTTTTTTTTGTTGAATGTTAGTAGCAGAATGCAAAAAACTACTCTTGAGGAAGGAGGGATGATTGAATGAACAAAAAATTGACCTATTCGATCCAGCAAGTGGCCAAAATGACAGGCCTCTCAAAACAGGTGATCCGAAAATGGGAAGACCGCTACGGCATCATTACACCGGAGCGGCTGGATAACGGCTACCGGATCTACAGCCAGGAAGAAGTGGCATTGCTGCAGAAAATCGTGGCACTGACAGAGGCTGGCCATTCCATTAAGCAGGCGGCGATGCTCGTCCAGCAAGAGCCTGTAGAACAGGAAGAAGCGAGTGAATTACCGACAGACCGCATTTTGTATTTCCTTTCCGCCCTGGAGGATGCCGGAAAACGTGCGGATGACAGAAAGGTGCTCCACCTTCTTGAACAGGCGCATCACCAGTTCGGAATCGAAGCGGCCATTCACCAGGTCGTCCTGCCCTTTTTACAAAGAATCGGAGAACTGTGGTGCGACAAGGAATGGGGAGAGGGTCAGGAGGCCATCAGCAGCCAGACGATTCGTGACTTTTTAGCGAATATCCGCCGCCACTTTCATGTCCCGGAAAGCGCCCCGCTCGTTGTAGGCAGCTGTCTGCCGAACGAGCGCCATGAAATACCAATCCAGATCCTGCTTGTCCAGTGCATGCTGCGCGGCTACCGTACCTTGATGCTAGGACCGGCGCCCGCGCCATCAGCCATCGAATCCACCGTACATCTTACGAATCCAGACATTGTACTATTGAGCGCAACGACAGAAGCCGCTTGGGAAGATGGCGGGAAAGGCATCCTGGCGATTGATGCCTTTGCAAAGACCGTCCCGCATGTAAAGTTCTTCCTCGGAGGCGCGGGAGTAAAGAACAAAATGAAACCATTCAAACTGGAAGCCATCCAGGAGGCGCATTCAATAGGCGAAGTATTTTCACATAAAGCAAGGGCAGGAGAAAGATAAATCTTCCACCCTTGCTTTTCCCATTTTACTATTCAATGATCGCCCTGTTTTTACAACGGCCCCTCTACAGCAACCCGCTCCCGCGGGACGAGTGGGACGGCGCTTCACATTGCGCTATTTTACCGCCCAAAAAAGCCACCCAACAATCGTCAGATGGCCTTGAGTATTATTTTCGCTTATGGTATTCCTTTTCAGTACCATCCGCAAAGCGTACTTCTATTTCTATATCTTGATAGTCCTCAGACAAATCGAAGCCCTTAAGAACTTCAGCGATGACTTCATCATCCGCCGTTGACTGATCGAATGTGAATCCTTGGAAAATCGGCTCCAATCGGGCATACGCTTCGTTACCGTATACTCTTTCACCCTTCACATCATCCTCAATCGATGCCTCTACACCTGACTGTTCATTTTCGTACTCCACTTCAAAGCTCTCCGTCATTGAATAGTCGGCATCCACTGAGAAATGTGTAAAATCGAATGCTGCATTGGCGTTCGATACTGTTTTGTTGTTTCCTGTGTTGTCATTCGTATTCGTGCCGTTATTGTCATTTGTACCCGTTGTATTACCATTTTGCTCAGTTGGCGCATTTTCTGGTACGTTCGTTACATCCTCTTTGTCATTGTTATTACCGCATGCTGCCAATAAAAGCACACTTAATGGGACTGCGAGCCATTTCGTTTTCTTCATCATAAAGTTCCACTCCTCTTTTGTCGGTTACAATATAAAAATACCCTCTATTCAAAAAATTATACCGTTTCAGAGTATTTTTTTGCTACCTCGAAGGAATTGAATGATTCGAATTATTTATGGCAAATGGATTGAATACTGTCGAAAATAGCCGGATTATTTAACCTCTTCTTCTCTAAGGTGATGGATCCAACAAGACACATGCTGCAAGGGCGGCCTTTCAGTAGAGGCTTTCTTCATTTTTTTGCAGATAAAAATCCGCTGCTTTCCTGGCCATGGACGAGCCGGCTGATTCCCTGCAAAGCAGTTCACCGGATCGCCTGCAGAAAGCATGCGGACTGATTATTCTCCAAAAATCGAAACGATTTCCTTGGACGTTTTGCGTTCTTTTCCTTTTGGCATCTCATCGAAATAGCCTAGCTGCAGCATGGCGATCACCCGCTCGCCCCTGCCTACCTTCAGCGCTTCACGGAATTTCAGCGTATCCAGGAATCCTGGCGTCTTCCAGCAGGAACCGATACCCTTATCCCATGCAAGCAGCTGTACATTCTGCAGGAAGCATGCCGCTGCTCCGTAATCCTCCAGGCGCTCTTTCTGGCGCACATCCTCCGGTACGATGACGAACACATATGCTCCCGGCAACGTAAACTTCTTCATTTGATTGCTCAGTTCTTCAGGAGATAGCTCCTTCCAACGCGGGATGGCTAGGTCGCGCAGCAATTCATGCAGCTTCTCCAGCTCCGGACCACACGCTACGACCAGGCGCCATGGTTCACGGTTGCCATGGTTCGGTGCCCATACGGCATCGTCTATAATGTTCATCAAATCTTCCGGCTCTACAGGCTGGCCATTGAACTGCTTGATGGAACGCCGACCGATGACCGCCTCTCTCACAGACAGTGATTGTTCTTTCATTTCCCAGATCTCTCCTTAAGGTGCAAAAAGTAATCTATTATAGTTGAACTCTTTCATTTTTCCTATCATTAACCTTATCATAATTCCAGCCATTTTTAAATATATCGCTCCCCCTCCCCTGCAGGAGAACATCGGCTTCCCTCCTGCATTGCCGGCCTCCTGTTTCCTTTAATGGAAAACATCACTGATCCGGTAGAAGTAGTATTTGATGTTGGGTGTGTATGCACCTGAATTCCTGTATTGGTAGTGGCGATTTTCACTGTCGTTCGTGTGGGCATGCACATGGGGGATGCCGTTCCTGATGCTTGTGACAATGGTGCTGTGGTCGATGACGCCCGTTCCCTGGAAATCATAGAAGATGACATCGCCGATCTGCAGCTCTGATGCAGATGCCACCTGCTTCGCCGTAAGACCCGTAGTCGAGGTCTCCAAATACCATCTGAGGCTGTGGGAAACGGACCAGCTGTAGCTCCATGTCTCATTCGGATAATGCCCCCCTCTTCCGCCTTGCCAGCCGCCAGTAATCCACCATCCCTTCCCCCGGTTGGGCGCTCCCCTCATCGGCGCTCCTCCAGCCAGCAGGCATTGGGAGATGAAGTTCGTACAGTCCACGGCAAATGACGGATAATTGGGGTTCCGGCCATCCCACCATCTCCTCGCATATTCCACTGCCGCCCTGCGATTATAATTCGTAGGAATCCCTATTCCTCCTTTTTATTTCTTATCCTTTTATATGCCCCTTCTCTTCCAGATATTTTATAGAGGGACTTACGAATCATGCCCGCTTTTCTATTAATATGGTAAATTAAAGGAATATATTCTGGTATATCATTCATAAATTAGGATGCTTGTTACACACAATTTTATAAGTGTTTTGTTACAATAGGAATAAAGAGAAGGCTACAAGAGGAGTTGGGGATATGAGGCAGCATGCAGAAAAAGAAATAGTAGAAGCGACGGCACTTTGCGATAAGAAAGGAAATCTGAATCCAGAGGCAATAGGCTTCGCCCGTAAGCCGATCATCGACTGCAATTTACATGGGCATTTCATGCGCAAGAAGAAGTGGAATTACTGGTGTGTATATGGAGAGGATATTTTATTTTCCGCAACAATTAGCCATCTTGATTATGCAGCTGTTTGCTTCGTCTACTTCCTCGAATATGAAACGCAGCGCTATTTCGAAAAAACAATCATGATTCCATTGGGTGCAAAGGTGAAGATGCCGACGCAAGTGCTGGGTTCGATGAGCTATGCAAATGATGACTTGCATATCAATATTTCCTACCTGAATGGAGATACGCACTTATCAGTGATCAGCAAGGATTTTGATGGGGAGCGCCTCCATGCGGAGTTGACCATCCATCACCCTGAAGCAGATGATTCCCTGAACGTCGTCATCCCGTGGAACCGCCAGATGTTTCAATTCACCGCCAAGCACCACACCCTGCCGACGACGGGGGTGGTACGGATCGGCAACCGGCGCTATACATTCCATGAAGAGGAGAGCTTCGCCGTACTCGACTATGGGCGGGGCGTATG
The DNA here is from genome assembly GCA_051874195.1 of Lysinibacillus sp. Taxonomy (GTDB): domain Bacteria; phylum Bacillota; class Bacilli; order Bacillales_A; family Planococcaceae; genus Lysinibacillus_B. Next base: position 8,653 of record JBJEFP010000140.1, read on the forward strand.
GCCGCGCGAAGCGACCTGGAACTGGGCAATGGCCAGCCAGCGCATGCACGGGCGCCGCATCGGCTTAAACTTCGGTGGACAATGGACGGACGGTACCGGAATGACGGAAAACGCCGTATTCATCGATGGGACCATGGTCAAAATCCATGAGGATGTCCTCTTTGGCTACAACCGTGAAAACTTCATGGAGCCGTGGACGGTCAAATCCAAATTCAGTGAAACGGTCGATTTGACATTCACCCCGTTTTTTGAACGCGTGGCGAAGACGGACGCGAAGCTCATCCGCTCGGAGGTCCACCAGATGATCGGCTACTATAACGGACGCATCCGGCTGGAGAACAGCAGCCTGCAGATCAAGCAGATGCTTGGCTGCATCGAGGAGCATATCGCAAAGTGGTAATGCCGGCGACCTGAAGTAATCGGATAAGGAAAATGAGGAAGAAAATCGCTGCATGATTTCCTTCCTCATTTTTCTGTGTCCCTACGGCGATGGCCGGCCATGCCCATGGCCAGTCCGACGATCAGAATGACGCTGATGGCCATTACCACCGCTATGAATAGATTGATAATCACTTTGCCACCCCTGTTCCCCATGTTTGAACTATGTGTGATTGAACTCATCTTACCATATATAGTAGTATGAAACTCTGATTTACTAGGCGACGGGAGGGAAATGCCGAAATGCAAGACAATCCGGAATATCAAAAGGAAGCAGTACGACTGGCCAAGACGAAGGAATACATGAACCTATTGCTGGCCGAGTCCGAAAGAGACCTGCAGTCCTCGCAGGAGAAGATCCGGACGGCCATGGCCAACCTGGAATACATCGATTCAAGTGACAGCTATCTGAACATCCTGACGAATTCGCGCTTCTTCGAAATGGCGCGGACGCAGAAGGAGGCGCTGGAGGCCGTCATGAACAGGCCCTACTTTGCCCGTATCCATTTCCAAAGGGAGGGCGAGCCTGAGGAGCTGCTCTATATCGGGAAGACTTCCCTGTTCCACCGTGATACGCACGAGCCAATCATCGTCGACTGGCGCTCCCCCGTTGCAAACGTCTATTATGACGGGCGCCTCGGCGACTTGACGTACAAGGTGCATGATGAAGAGCTTGCAGGCCATCTGTTTGCCAAGCGACAGTATAAAATCGAGTCGGGGGTGCTGCTCGACTTCCGTGACGTGGATTTGACGACGAATGACGAGCTGCTCCAGGAAGCGCTCGAAGGCAAGGCGGATGTACGGCTCACGGAAATCGTCTCCACCATCCAGAAGGAGCAGAATGAAATCATACGGGCACACCTCCGCCAGCCGATTCTCGTACAGGGGGCGGCCGGCTCCGGAAAGACGACGATTGCCCTTCACCGCATCTCCTACTTCCTCTATACGATGGGAGAGCATTTCAAGCCCGAGCAACTGATGATATTGGCACCGAACAAGCTGTTCATCGAATATATCGGGGACGTCCTGCCGGAGCTCGGGGTGGACCGCATCTGCCAGACCACCTACGCGGAATACGTACAGAATGCAATCGGTGTGAAGCTGAAGCTGGGCAACCCGAACGAACAGCTGGAAAGCATCGTTGAAAGCAATACGGCGACGCTGCCACGCTTCAACATCCCGCAGGTGAAGGGGTCGATGCTCTACCGCGATATGATGGACCGCTATGTCAAGATGCACGAGCAGCGGATCGCCTCGCTCTTTGAGGACGTATTCATCGAGAAGTACCGCATCATGCGTGCATCCCATCTGAAGAAGCTGTTCCTCGTCGAATTCGCCTACATGCCGATTGAAAAAAGGCTTGAACGGATCAAAAAGGTGATTCAGACGGAAGTGAGGCGGAAGACGACCGCCGTCCTGCATTCATTGAACGCCAAATATGAGGAAACCATCGGCCGGGCGCTGGACGGCATCCGGGATGATGAAAGGCGGCGCCGTGTCGTCACGAAATACATCGACGAGCGTGACGAACGCATCCCTAAGATCAAACAGGAAGCAAAGTCCACAGCTACTCTCTATATGAAGAAGTTCGAAAAGGTGAAGGTCAAGACGATCTACCGGGAGCTTTTGACGAACAGACCGCTGCTGTCCGAAATGGCGCCAGAATGGTCATTGGAGGAAATCGAGGCATTTCTCGCCGCGCACCGCAAGGAAGCGTGGGTGCTGGAGGATCTGGCGGCGCTTTATTATCTGCATGCCCGGATCAAGGGCATCCCCGACAAGTGGAAGATGCGGGTCGTCTTCATCGACGAGGTGCAGGATTATTCCCTGTTCCAGCTGGCCGCATTGAAGGCCGGCCTGGAAACCGATATGTTCACGATGGTTGGCGACCTGGCGCAGGGCATACACAGCTACCGCTCGCTCACCGAATGGGCATCCGTGCTGAAACTCTTCCCGCGCGCCACCTATGCGACGCTGCAGAAGAGCTACCGGACGACGATTGAAATCATGGAGGTGGCCAATAGGATATTAGAAAAGATGGACGAGGACCTGCCGTTGGTCGAGCCGGTCGTGCGGCACGGCAAGGAGCCCTCCTTCATTCCATCTCCGACATTCGATGCAAAAATCATCGCAGAGACGTACAATACCATCCGGTCGGCCGGCCACCGTTCCATTGCACTCATTACCAAAACGACGGCGGAAGCGAAAAGGGCGGCCAAAGAACTGATAGAGGCCGGTTTGGAGGCGGAGCTGCTGGACGAAGCGGCCGCTCTGGACCAGTCGAAGCTCCTCATCGTGCCGAGCCATCTTGCCAAGGGGCTCGAATTCGATGCGGTGATGATTGCCGCATTCGAGATGCCGTTCCATGACCACCCGGTAGATCGGAAACTGCTGTACGTCGCCCTTACAAGAGCGATGCACGAGCTGTACTTGATCGGCCCGGCTCCAAAAACATTCCTCCTGTAGCATCCACCACAGGCAGTGGTGCGTGCTGAATGGAGGCTGTGCGATTTCAATGCCACCTGGCGCTTGTGGCGATATTCCGATGCGCCTCCTACAGTAGCAAGGCCTTTTAGCAGATAATTACCAAGAAAAATAGGGCTGTTCAGAAAGTATACCTTCTGGACAGCCCTTTATTTTCGATCCGGCACCTTGATGAACGGCCGTCTCTTCTTCGGTTTGAACAGCTTTTCCTTCAATATCTTAATAAAGGAACGTTTCGGTTTCCGCCTATCCTTCGGCAATGCCGGCATCCGCATCCGCACCATCTCCTTTTATATAGAAGTATATGCGAAATGCCTGCTCCATATGCTTTCCCCAAAAGGTAAATTACTCTATGTGCCAAAAGAAGAAAAGAGGGTTCATTCTATTTTTTCTTCTCTATCATGCGCCCTCCGCTCACCCTCTGTAGGCGAAGTAATCCACCTGGGCGGATTTACTGAAGCCTGCCTTCTCATAAACCGTCAATGCACGGCTATTTTCCAGCTCGACATCCAGCAGGACGCGCTTCTCCCCCTGCTGGAAGGCAAGCAGCTTGACAAAATTCAGGATGGCCGTCCCGATGCCGCGGCCTCCCTGGGCAGGGTGGACGGCAAATGCCGTAATCCACTGGGCGTCCCCCTCCTTGCGCGTCGTCACTGTACCAATGACCTTGCCGGCCTCCTCTGCCACCCAAAGCACCAGGCCTTCCGTCTGGGTATTGAAGGCAATCAGTTCGAGCGCTTCCTCACGCATATCGCCGAATGCCTCGGTGAAGATATCGACCAGCTCTTCCGTATCCTGTGATGCAAATGGACGGATCATCAGGCCCGGGCGGTTTTCCGTCTGCATGGCACGTGCTTCCAATGTCGCCTCCGAGAAGCTGTATACATATCCCTTCTTCGTCAAAAAGGCGAGGCCACTTTCTCCTCCCTCCATCATGAGAGCCAGCTCCCCATCAGCACGCCGCATCTCCAGCCCTTCACGCAGGACATTGTAGACTGCATCGCCTATCCCAATGCGGCGATACATCGGGGAGACGACAATCGACCATTCAAACGTGTTCAGCCCCAGCAGGTCGATGGCGCTCGCCAGTCCTACCAGCCGGTCATCCTCATCATTGTAGACGAGGACGAAAAAGCCCGAAGCCTCACTGTTTTGGGCGGTCGGCAGATTCAGGATCGATTCGTAATGCACCCCGTCCGCATGATGCACCTCCTCACAAAGCGCCTTCATTTCGCTGTACGTCTCCCCGTCAACTGGAAACGACACCGTCATAAATGAAAAATTCATACACCGAACTCCTTGTAAAATGATGTTCTTTATTTTAGAGGAACCGCAGGCAATATGCAATCCGCGGTTTCGATTATTTATACATGGCCGACCTCCATTCAAAAGGGC
>JBJEFP010000141.1:0-12879 GCA_051874195.1 Lysinibacillus sp.
TATACTTGCCTACCGCTTTTTCAAAGTCCGCCTCTTTTTTAATCGGACGCTCAGCTCCAGGTGATGATACTTCCAAATAGTAGTTTTGCTCAATCGGATCCTTTTCATCCAATACAAGGCTCAATCGCTCACTCACTTGTGCACATTGGTCGATGTCAATCCCGCCTTCCGGTGTATCAACATACACACGAAGAAACCAGTTGCGACCTTCCTTCACGAATTCGACATCCACAAGCTCCAAGTTTAACTCGGTTGTAATGGGCGTTACTAACTCTTCAATCATTGACGTAACATTGCTCATTATATCCTCCTTACGCCGCCGTTTTCTCGTAATTAGAAAGACACATCCCGCTCCAGCTAGAGCGAGATGAGGTCCTTGCTTAAAGTAGGGAACAAAACTGCATTTGTTCTCTACTAAAACACAAATTCCACCAGCAAGTGGTGAAATTCGGTGTCTCAACAGCTGTTGTTGTCATCGGAAATCTGCATCCAGGCTCAGACAACAGAAAAGAGCGGGAGAAACCCACTCTTTGCTGTGTACCTATCAACAAATTATTACATTCAGAATAGCATACCTAATATCATAATGCAAACGAACATGCCTCAAATAGGATATACCGGCTTAGAATAGCGATAACTGGTTGGCATCCGGCATTCCTTCCAGACAGCCCAGCTGGTCCATATAATCGATTAACGTCTTCGATACACGTCCGCGGCGCTGCAGGTCTTCCTTCGATAAAAACTCGCCTTGTTCGCGCGCGGCGACAATCTGCTTCGCCACGTTTGTACCAAGTCCCGGAATCGCATCGAACGGCGGAATCAGCGTATTGCCCTCTATGATGAATTCGCTTGCCTCCGAGCGGTACAGATCGACCTTCTGGAAGCTCATGCCGCGCTCACACATTTCAAGCCCAAGCTCAAGCACCGTCATCAAGTTCTTTTCCTTCGGCGATGCATCAAGCCCTTTGATGGCGATTTCATCGATTTTTTGACGAATCATCGCGGAACCCTGCGTTAAGGCGATCAAATCGAAATCGTCCGCCCTGACCGTGAAGTATGCCGCGTAGTAAAGAATCGGGTAATGCACCTTAAACCAGGCAATCCGCACCGCCATCAGTACATAGGCCGCCGCATGGGCTTTCGGGAACATGTATTTTATCTTTTTACATGAATCGATATACCATTCCGGCACTTTTTTGTCGCGCATCTCGGCTTCCATTTCTTCTGTCAGGCCTTTCCCTTTCCGCACCGACTCCATGATTTTGAAGGCGAATGAAGGCTCAAGGTTCTGGTAAATCAGATAAACCATGATATCGTCACGACAGCCGATTACTTCCGACAGCACACATGTGCCATTCTGGATCAGCTCCTGCGCATTGCCAAGCCATACGTCGGTACCATGCGACAGCCCTGAAATCTGTACAAGCTCACTGAATGTCGTCGGCTTTGTACTCTCAAGCATCTGACGGACGAATTTCGTACCGAACTCAGGAATGCCGAGCGTCCCCGTTTTTGTACCAATCTGCTCTTCTGTTACTCCGAGTGATTCCGTTGTCGAGAAGATTTTCATCACTTCCGGATCGTCGGTCGGAATCGTCTTTGGATCGATGCCTGATAAATCCTGAAGCATACGGATCACCGTAGGATCATCGTGTCCGAGGATGTCGAGCTTCAAAATGTTATCGTGGATGGAATGGAAGTCGAAGTGGGTCGTCTTCCATTCCGACCCCTGTGCATCGGCCGGGTACTGCACCGGCGAAAAGTCATAGATGTCCATATAGTCCGGCACTACAATGATTCCCCCAGGGTGCTGTCCCGTCGTACGCTTTACGCCTGTACAGCCCTGCACCAGACGGTCTACTTCCGCATTGCGGAATGTCAGATTATTATCATTAGCATATCCCTTTACGTAGCCATACGCGGTCTTTTCCGCTACTGTACCGATTGTACCTGCACGGTATACATAGTCTTCCCCGAACAGCACCTTCGTATAATTGTGGGCTTGCGGCTGGTATTCACCGGAGAAGTTCAAATCGATATCGGGCACCTTGTCTCCCTTGAACCCTAGGAAGGTTTCGAACGGGATGTCCTGTCCGTCCTTCTTGTATGGCGTACCGCATTCGACGCAATCCTTATTCGGCAAGTCATAGCCGGATGCGACCGATCCGTCCGCGATGAATTCAGAGTGCTTGCAATTCGGACAGATGTAATGCGGAGGCAACGGATTCACCTCAGTAATTTCCATGAATGTCGCAACAAGCGAGGAGCCGACCGACCCACGGGAACCTACCAGGTAGCCGTCTGCCAAGGATTTTTTCACGAGTTTCGCGGAAATCAGATAGATTACCCCGAATCCATGGCCTAGAATGGATTTCAATTCTTTCTCGATACGGGCCTGTACGATTTCCGGCAACTCCTCGCCATAAATGCGATGCGCCATTTCGTACGTAAGATTCGTTACCTCATCATCGGATCCTTCGATTTTCGGTGTATAGAGGTCATCTTTGATTGGCTTCACATCACCAATCATGTCCGCTACTTTCTGTGTATTCGTAACGACAATCTCCTTCGCCAGCTCCGGTCCTAAAAATTCGAACTCCTTCAGCATTTCGTCCGTCGTACGGAAGTGGACCTTTGGAAGCGGATTGCGGTTGAGCGGATTCGCTCCCCCCATCGAACCAATCAGAATCTGGCGGAATTTATAATCTACCTCATCCAAATAATGGACATTTCCTGTGGCACAAACCGGGATGTCCAGCTTCTTCCCAAGCTTCACGAGGCGGCGGATGATATCTTCAAGATTCCATTCATCATGCACGACACCGCCGTCAATCAACGGCGAGTACACCGGCTTTGGATGGACTTCGATGTAATCATAAAATCGCGCCACCTTTTCGGCTTCCTCGGGTGTCTTGTTCATCATCACTTCGAATAGTTCGCCGTTCGAACAGCCCGAACCGACAATCAGCCCTTGACGCAGTTTTCTCAAATCGGAGCGCCTGATACGCGGTACGCGGTAGAACGTCTGGGTATGGGAGATGGAAACGAGCTTGAATAAGTTCTTCAAGCCATCATTGTCCACCGCCAAGATTGTACAGTGGCTTGGACGCGACTGTTTGTACCCATCCGCTCCCCCAACATGGGAGTTGAAATCGTCATGATAAGCAATGCCCAGATCGGTCGCCTGCTTCATCAAATGAAGCAGCAGCTCGCCGGTAGCCTCTGTATCATAAATGGCACGGTGATGCTGGGAAAGCTCGATATTGTACTTTTTCGTCAGTGCTTTTAGGTTATGCGCCTTCTGCCCTGGGTTTACAAGGCGCGAAAGCTCGACTGTATCGATGGCAGGGTGCTCTACCCCCTCGATTCCCGCCTTCTTATAGGCTACATATAGGAAGCCAAGGTCGAAGGAGGCGTTGTGGGCGACTACAATGGCGTCACCGATGAATTCATGGAACTCGGTGATGACCTGCTCGATGTCAGGCTGGCCGACGAGCATATCATCCGTAATATGTGTAAGCTCGATGATTTTTGCCGTCAGTTTCCGATGTGGATTGGCGAAGCGTTCGAATCGGTCCACTATCTGGCCGTTTTTGATTTTGACGGCGGCAAGCTCGATGATTGTATCGTAAACATTCGAGAATCCGGTCGTCTCCACGTCGAATACGACATAGGTTGCATCCTCTAGCGCAATGTGCTGTTCGGCATAGGCAATCGGTGCCCCGTCGTCTACTAGATTCGCCTCCATGCCATAGATGACTTTGATGCCGTTCTTTTTTCCGGCAGCATAGGCGTCGGGGAAAGACTGTACGACGGCATGGTCTGTAATGGCAACGGCAGGGTGGCCCCATTTCGCCGCCTGGGCAATCAGCTTATCGACCGGCGTCACGGCATCCATCTGGCTCATCGGGGTATGCATATGGAGCTCTACACGCTTCTGTCCTTCAGGAGCCAGATCCTTGCGGGACTCCTTCTTAATTTCATTGATGTCGCGGGCCATCATTACCAGATCACGCGCAAACGAATCGAACTGGATTGACCCGCGCACCCGCACCCACATGCCTTTCTTCAGTTGTTCCATCATCGCTGCGTCATCGTCGTTGCGCGAGAACATTTTAATCAGCATGGAGTCCGTATAGTCTGTCATTTTGAATTCCAATAGGGCTCGGCCACTTTTCAAGATTTTGATTTCGCTTGCAAATACATAGCCTTCCAGAATGATGGAGCCTTCCTCCTCCACAATAGAACGGATTTCTGCCACTTCTGGATTTTTGATCACACCGCCCAGTTGGAACGGCCGGTCCTGCAGCACGCCGGCCGGATTCTCCGCCTTCTCTTTTTCGCGCCGCTTGAAGTCTTCAAGCGCCTGTTGTGAGAACCGTTCCTCCTCCTGCCTGCGCTGCTCATAGAACTCCTCCTGCATGGCCAGCATTTCCTCACTCGGATCTACCAGTTGGAAATCGATCGGCATTTGCGGAAAGCCGAACGCCTTATACTCCTCGGTCATGCGCTCGGCATATTTGGACTTCAACTGCATGTGCTGGATGTCATGTTCAACATTCGCTACAATCTTATTCCCTGTCCAGATTGGAATCTGCTTTACTAGCTGATTGCGAAGAGGAGGTGACATATCGTCGATTCCCTCGATTACTGCCAGCCAGTAGTCATGGACAAGCTGTTCCGTCACTTGCGGTGCACGCGCCTCGATTGTCAGGGAAACATGCGCAATATGGGCGAACTTCTCCGCCAGCCGCATCCGCATCAATTGGTACATCTGATAAGGGAGGATCTGTTCGACCGTAATGCCGAACTGCCATACCCTTTTTTTCTTATGGACGGTCATACGGGAAAGTTCCCCGCGTTCAAAAAAAGACATGTAGACATCGTCCGTCAGTTCAAGCTGCTGAAGCAGCAGCTGAAAACGTTCTGTAGCCTCTTGGTTCACAATTTCACCCTCCTTATTGTGAAAAAGAAAGGAAAGCACACATTGCATGCTCCCCTTTTTTCTTTCTATTAGTTTATACGGAAAAATTCATTCAGGCGGTCCATGACTTCTTCCTTCGCCCACTCGAATGTTTCGCCTGATTGGCGGAATTTCACTTCAACAAGGCCCTCTGCCGCTTTTTTACCTACTGTCACGCGTACTGGTAGACCGATCAGGTCGGCATCGGCAAATTTCACACCTGCACGTTCTGCACGATCATCGTACAGTACATCGAAACGGTATGATTTCAGTAGGCCGTATAAGTCATCTGCCAGTTGCATTTGCGCTTCGTCCTTCGTATTGACAGGTACAAGATGCACATCGAAAGGCGCCAATTGCGTTGGCCAGATGAACCCTTTCTCATCCTGGAAGTTTTCTGCAACAGCCGCCAGGATACGGGATACACCAATTCCATAGCAGCCCATGATGAACGGCTGCGCTTTGCCGTTTTCATCCAGGAATGTCGCATCCATCTTCGCAGAATACTCCGTGCCAAGCTTGAAGATATGACCGACTTCAATACCTTCTGCGAATTTGATAATGCCTTGTCCATCCGGTGATGGGTCCCCTTCTTGAATGAAGCGGATGTCTTCATATGAATTGATGGCGAAGTCGCGCTCAGGATTTACATTGATGAAGTGGAAGCCGTCTTCATTCGCCCCCGCTACACCATTGCGGATTGACTTGATGGCATTGTCCGCTACGACCTTCACATTCACCGGCAATTTCACAGGACCGATCGAGCCGACCGTGCAGCCAAGCAATTCTTTAATTTCTGCTTCTTGCGCCAGCTCCACTGAGTCTGCACCTAGAGCATTCTTTAATTTAATGTCGTTGATTTCATGATCGCCACGGGATAACACGACAACCAGTTCCTCGTCAATTTTGAATACGAGCGATTTGATGCAGTTGTCTGCGGAAACTTCTAGGAAGTTCGAAACTTCTTCGATTGTTTTTACATCTGGCGTTGCTACCTTTTCCATCTCTTTCATCGGGGCATCGCTAGCCTTGTAGTCAACTACCACTTCAGCCATTTCAATATTCGCTGCATAATCGGATGAATCCGAGTACGCGATTGTATCTTCCCCTATTTCGGACAGCACCATGAATTCATGCGTCCCTTTCCCGCCGATGGAGCCTGCGTCGGCAATTACGGCGCGGAAGTTTAGGCCAAGACGTGTAAAGATGTTGGAGTATGCACGATACATATCTTCATATGTCGCATCCAGGCTCTCACGCGTTGCATGGAAGGAATAGGCATCCTTCATGATGAATTCACGACCGCGCAGCAAGCCGAAGCGTGGGCGCTTTTCATCCCGGAATTTCGTCTGGATTTGATAAAGCGTCAAAGGTAATTTCTTATAGGATTTGATTTCATCGCGCACAAGCGTCGTAACGACCTCTTCATGTGTCGGTCCTAACGCAAAATCACGGTTATGACGGTCTTTAAAACGCATCAATTCCGGTCCATATTTTTCCCAACGGCCGGACTCCTGCCAAAGCTCTGCCGACTGCATCGCTGGCATCAGCAATTCCTGTGCGTTGATGGCTGTTAATTCTTCACGGATTATTTGCTCAATCTTCGCCAGCACTTTGCGCGCCAATGGCAAGTATGAATAGATGCCGGATGCATTTTGACGAATAAATCCAGCACGCAGAAGCAGCTGGTGCGATTTTACTTCTGCATCAGCCGGTACTTCGCGCAGTGTTGGTATGAAAGTTAGACTCTGTTTCATAAAGTTGTTCCACCTTTTATATTTTATAACTTAAGCATAATCAAATTTAGCTTTGAACGCTACTGGTAATGACAGAAAACGCCCAAAGCCAGAAGAAAAGGACTCCGGACAATTGCCCGAAACCCTCTACATTCGTGAAAATAAATTGATTAGAAGAAGAATCGTTGAATGTCGTTCCATGTTACCACAACCATTAAAATCATTAAAAGAACGATGCCTACAAAATGGACGAGGCCTTCTTTCTCACGGTTTACCGGTCGGCCGCGTACCGCTTCAAAGCCGAAGAATAGCAGACGTCCACCATCCAGTGCCGGCAATGGAAGCAGGTTCATGATCCCTAGGTTGATGCTCAGAACCGCCGCCCAGTGCATCAGGCTGTAGATGCCGAACTTGGCCACTTCTTCTGTAGACTTATAGATGCCTACGGGGCCAGACAAGTCATCGATGGAGAATTGGCCTGTCACGAGCTTTCCAAGCATTTTCACAATCTGCACCGTCCATGTATATGTGTTTTCTGCAGCATTAGGAATGGCTTGCAGCGGTGCTTTCTCATACGGCGTTTCATAAAGGACGCCAATCTGCCCTACCTTGACACCTTCCTCCGTTTCGACCGTCTTCGGTGTGATGGCCAGTGGTACTGGTTGTCCATCACGTTCTACTACAAATTCCAGTCGATTGCCCGGATTCGTGCTGATTGTTTCGGATAACTCCTGCCATGTAGTAATCGGTGTGCCATTGATTGATTTTACATAGTCACCGTCCTGCATGCCTGCCGCTACAGCAGGTCCATCATCCGTTACCTGTGTAATAACCGGCTCGTATGTCGGAACCCCTTGGAAGAGCCCAATGACGAGGAAAATCAGGAAAGCAAGGATGAAGTTGAACAAGGGACCCGCAAAAATGGCCATCGAACGCTGGCCGACCGTTTTTGAATCGAACTGGCGGTCATACGGCGCAATGATTGTCTCCTGGCCATTTTCCACTATTACCGCTGTCCGCGACACCTGATAGCGGACGATGCGCGGCTCCTCGCTGTCGTCATCCTCATCGTAGCCTTCAATCCATAATTCCTTGTTTAAATCGGCACGTTCCACCTCTAAAAACACCACGTTCGGGTGATGGTTGTTTTGATTCAGAATAATTTTTTCAACAACGTTATCCTCATTCGTGACGAGTGCCACACGATAGCCTGGCTGAAGCTCTACCGTATCGAAGTCCTCCCCCGCCATCCGCACATATCCGCCGATTGGCAGCAGACGGATGGTATAAAGGGTCTCCCCCTTCGTCATGCTGAAGATTTTTGGGCCCATCCCGATTGCAAATTCACGTACCATGATGCCTGCGCGCTTTGCAAAGATAAAGTGACCCAGCTCATGAAAGAATACGAGCGAGCCAAAAATGATTATAAATGCAATGATTGTTTGCATACTTTCCCACCTTCAAGAGCAAATTCCTATACGATTCTATTTTACCATGTTTTTCACGGTTTTTCTTGTCTCGCTGTCTACATGTAAGATTGTCTCTAAATCCGGGAGCAGAATATTTTCATGTGCATCCATTATGCGTTCAATACATTCCTCGATCTGCAGGAATGTAATCTTTTCCTGCAGGAACAGCGCAACAGCCGCCTCGTTCGCCGCATTCATCGCCGTCAGCATCGTACCACCCGCACGTCCGGCATCATAGGCAAGCCGGAGTGCCCGGTAGCGGTCAAAGTCAACTTCCTGGAAGTGCAGCTTACCGATTTCCGCCAAATTCAGCCGTTTACCACCGATAAGTGGAATCCGGTCCGGGAACGTCAGGGCATATTGAATCGGCACACGCATATCCGGGGTACCCAGCTGCGCCATGACACTTGTATCATGATATTCAACCATGGAGTGGATAATGCTTTCCCGATGCAAAAGTACATCGATGCGGTCATAGGGCATGTCGAACAATACATGTGCCTCAATGACTTCAAGTCCCTTGTTCATCATCGTGGCTGAATCGATTGTGATCTTTGCGCCCATTGACCAGTTTGGATGGTTGAGTGCCTCTTTCACCGTCACACCCTCCAACTCCGCACGTGTCCGGTCGCGGAAGGAACCGCCGGAAGCTGTCACAATCAGACGCTCGATTGCCTTTGGGTTTTCCCCATTCATCGATTGGTAAAGTGCGGAGTGCTCACTATCAACAGGCAATATAGGCGCATCATACTTCCTTGCTTCTGCCATCACAAGATGACCGGCTGTAACGAGCGTTTCCTTATTTGCAATGGCGATTGTTTTACCCATGCGAATGGCCGCCAGTGTAGATTCCAAGCCGACGCTGCCAAGTACCGCATTCAGCAGTACGGTCGTTTCCGGATGCGTGGCTACTTCCACCAATCCCTTTATCCCATACGTAAATTGGACATGCGGATACTCATTAGACAGCGTGAGCGCATCCGCCTCCTCCTGTACGGAAACAAGTTCAGGACTCAGCTGTGAAATGATGTCTCGTGTTTTTTCGATATTTCTTCCCGATGAAAATGCAACAAGCTGGAACTCTTCCGGATTTGCTGCAATGATATCAATCGTCTGCAGACCGATGGAACCTGTTGCACCCAGTAAACTAATCTTTTTCATAACGGACTCCTTTATCAACTAACAAAATGCAGTAAGTTCAATAGTGGTAAAACAAATAATAAGCTGTCAAAACGGTCTAGAATACCGCCGTGGCCAGGCAGAATCGTGCCTGAATCCTTCACGTCATAATGGCGTTTAATCGCGGATTCCACCAGATCGCCCATCTGCCCGAATACCGAGCTGACGATTGCGACAATAATGAGACCTGCCCAAGAAATGGAGAACGGCACAATCAATTGCATAATAACCGCTGCTATTACTGCAATCACAACTCCCCCCACAAACCCTTCCACCGTTTTATTCGGCGAAATGTCCGGCCATAATTTGCGTTTCCCGAAGCTTCTACCGGTAAAGTAGGCACCAGAATCGGTCGTCCACACGATCAGCAGGGCAAAAATGATATATTCAAGTCCGGCACCGCGCGTTTCAATCAAGTAATAGAAGCCCATTCCTACATACAGCGTGCTTAGGATGACAAATGCGGCATCATCGAATGTGAAGTGGTTCTTTACTACAACGGAATAGACCAACAGCAAGATTGCTGCAATAAAGAGCAGCTCCAATTTCGAATAGGTTGTCCACTCCTGCACCTGTTCTCCCCAAGCACCAGGCATCAACAGCACAAACATAGCAAGCAGTGCAAGGATGCCCGGTACCGAGTAGATCGGCAGTTTTTTCATACGTAAAATTTCATATAGGCCAACAGCCGCCAGCGCATAGACCAACAGCGTAAAAGGCAGTTCTCCATATATGACAAACGGGATAAAAAGCGCCGCTGCTACGACTCCCGTTATGATTCTTGTTTTCACTCTGTTTCTTCTCCTTTCAGCCCCCCGTAACGTCGATTCCGATTCTGATACACTTCAATCGCCTCGCGCAGGCACGCCTCGTCAAAGTCGGGCCATAGCGTGTCGGTAAACCAGAATTCCGTATAGGCAAGCTGCCAAAGCATAAAATTGCTCAAGCGGACTTCTCCACTCGTGCGAATCAACAAATCCGGCTCAGGAAGGTGTGCCGTCATTAAGTAATCGGTCACTCGCTCCTCCGTGATATCTTCCATCGCAAGAGCCCCGTTCTGCACCTCTGCCATCATTGTTTTCATCGCTCTTACTATTTCATCACGGCTGCCATAATTCATTGCAAAGTTCAAGATGAGGCCCGTATTGTCCTTCGTCGCCTCCATCGCTGCATCGAGCGCCTTTTGCGTATGAACGGGCAACACAGCCTTATCCCCGATCATTTCGACCCGGATGTTCAATTCCATCAATTCAGGCAAGAAAGATTGCAGGAATTGCCCTGGCAAGTTCATTAAAAATTCCACTTCTGTTTTCGGCCGTTTCCAGTTTTCTGTGGAAAATGCATAAAGGGTCAATACTCGAACACCGAGCCCGCTGGCATAACGGGTCACTTTTTTAACCGTATTCATCCCTTCATGGTGCCCTTTTATACGTGGCATGGCGCGTTT
Source organism: Lysinibacillus sp. (assembly GCA_051874195.1). GTDB lineage: Bacteria > Bacillota > Bacilli > Bacillales_A > Planococcaceae > Lysinibacillus_B. Next base: position 10,795 of record JBJEFP010000141.1, read on the forward strand.
TTTTGCCCAACGCCCGTTCCCGTCCATAATAATTGCAACATGTGAAGGGATACATTCATCCTTAACTAAGCCCTTTTGCTGGTTCATCATATTCTTTTTCTGTTTCTTTCTACCAAATAGCTTGTTAAACATCGTAACTCCTCCAACTGCTTCACATTTGGACCGCAAGTCTATCATATCAAAAACGGCTAGGTGTGTCCCTCTTTTCTTCATCATTACCAGAAGCAAAGCGGTTCAGTATTTTTTATGTATATTGTTTTGTACAACCTTTTCGCCTAACGATAGAAAAGACGTCCTGAGCTTAGGACGTCTTAATCCATGAAAAGTTCTAGACTGTTTGATAAGTACTTACATATCCACTAAAGTCTATGCAATTACACCGCTAAAATTTCTTTTTCTTTTTCTTTTGCTGTCTCGTCCACTTTTGCAATGAACTCATCCGTCAATTTTTGAATGTCTTCACCATAGCCGCGCAAGTCGTCTTCTGTGATTTCGCCATTCTTCTCCAATTTTTTCAAATCATCATTTGCATCACGACGCACGTTACGTACAGCAACCTTCGCCTCTTCCGCTTCCTTCTTCACCACTTTGACAAGCTCTTTACGGCGCTCTTCCGTCAACGCAGGAATGGCAAGACGAATGACGTTGCCGTCGTTTGTCGGCGTAATACCGATATCCGATTTCATGATTGCCTTTTCGATTTCGCCCAAGATTGATTTATCATATGGGGTAATGACAAGCAGGCGTGGCTCCGGTACAGATACACCTGCAAGCTGGTTGACCGGCGTCGCTGCACCGTAGTAGTCAACTGAAATGCGGTCCAGCAGGGATGCACTTGCACGTCCCGCACGGATGGAAGCCAGTTCACGGCTGAACGCAGCCAATGATTTCGTCATTCTTTCTTTTGCTTGGTCTAATACTTGTTTCGTCATTATGAATTCCTCCTAACAACAGTTCCGATTTTTTCGCCCATAACAGCGCGTTTAATATTACCTTTTTCCATAATGGAGAATACCACTAACGGAATATCATTATCCATGCATAGTGTTGAAGCAGTTGAATCCATTACTTGTAACCCTTGTTGAATAACGTCTAAATAAGTGAGTGTGTCATACTTGACTGCAGAAGTATCTACTCTTGGATCTGCCGAGTAAACACCATCTACATTATTCTTCGCCATCAAAATTGCATCTGCATTGATTTCCGCTGCACGCAATGCAGCTGTCGTATCTGTCGAGAAGAACGGGTTACCTGTCCCCGCTGCAAAGATGACCACGCGTTTCTTTTCCAAATGGCGCACCGCTTTACGACGGATATACGGCTCAGCCACCTGCGTCATGACGATGGATGACTGTACACGTGTCTCGATGTCCAGCTTTTCCAATGCATCTTGTAATGCCAAAGAGTTCATTACAGTCGCAAGCATCCCCATATAGTCGGCAGAAGCACGTTCCATGCCCATTTCACTGCCTACTTTTCCGCGCCAAATGTTGCCGCCTCCTACTACAACCGCCACTTCAACGCCAAGGTCTACAACTTCCTTCACTTCTTCCGCAACAGATTTGATAATTTCCGGCGATAAACCAAAACCTGCATCCCCAGCCAATGCTTCGCCGCTTAATTTTATTACTACACGTTTGTAATGTGCCACACTCATAGCTAGCCTCCGTTACTCATTTATTTAAAAAAGGAAATAATCGCTATTACGCCGTTTTTTATTCATTTCCTTGAAAAATAGGGAACACAGTATGTGCTCCCTATTTGTAATCACACAGTTGTGTGAATCGTATTTAAATTAGTTACCCTTAACTTGGTTCATTACTTCTTCAGCGAAGTTATCTTCACGTTTCTCGATACCTTCACCTACAGCATAGCGAGTGAAGCTAGTTACAGAACCGCCAGTTGATTTCACGAAGTCACGAACTTTTTGGTCAGAGTTCTTTACGAAAGTTTGATCTAATAGACATACGTCCTCGAAGTATTTACCAAGACGACCTTCAACCATTTTCGCAACGATGTTTTCTGGTTTACCTTCGTTTAGAGCTTGTTCAGTTAACACTTTACGCTCGTGCTCTACTTCTTCAG
>JBJEFP010000142.1:0-5020 GCA_051874195.1 Lysinibacillus sp.
GACCATATCCTCAATACGCCTAATGGCATGACGCTGATAGGCGCTGAAACAAAACCCCAACTAGACCAGACCGCCAAAGACATGTTTTTCAAGATTTTCCCTGACTTTATGATTACGGAGTACCACAAACAGAAAGAAATGGTCCTTTGCAAGAACGGGCATGTAGTCATCTTCCGTCCATTAGATGATGAAGGTAAGTTGAGATCACTAAACTTAACCGGATTCTGGATAGAGGAGGCCTCAGAGGTCAAGTACGACATCTTTGTGCAGCTGCAAACCCGTCTTAGGAATAAAGCGACCAGGTACCACGTTGGAATCCTTACTTCAAACCCTGATATGGGGTGGATAAAGACCGAATTCCTCCTAAAGTCAGAGAAAATCCATAACGCGCAGAGCAAATATATCCAGGATCCAGAGGAAATTAACCCGGCATTTGCGACACATATTGCGCCTACACATCTAAACAAGTATTTACCGGTAGACTATATCCAGACAACAGGAAAAGGAAAACCGGATTGGTGGGTAAAGCGTTACCTACAAGGTTCATTCGACCATTCAGAAGGATCCGTATACCCGAAATTTGTTGATATGATTATTGACCCTGTACCTATACCGGATAGGTGGGAGAGATTAACGGCAACAGACTTTGGATTACGGGACCCTACAGTTACCCTGGCAGCTGCTATAGATCCTCGCTTAGGGGACGTTCATATCTATATGGAGCATTATCAGGCAGAGAAATCCATCAAGTGGCATGCACAGCAGATGAAAGAGAAAATATACAATCACATTCCGACAGGCCGCCTCCGGAAAGTCATAGGGGACCCGAAGGGTAAAGCCCGGAATGAAAAGGACATGCGGTCCACATACGACCATTACGCTGAGTACGGAATCTATTTCACACCAGGTATCAACAAAATTGAGGACGGAATCCAGAAGGTATACGGCTATATGGACGCAGGCAAGCTGAAGATTCATAGCACTTGTATCAAGACCATATGGGAAGGGACTAGATATAAGTATCCGAAACAGGACCTTGTGTCGGACAAGAATGCTTCAGAGAAACCAGTAGATAAAGATAACCATGCTATGGACTGTCTCAGGTACATCCTGGCGGAATTGCCGGATAATCCGGACATGCTTATCAACCAATCATTCGGAATGGCCCTAAATGTTTCACGTGAAACATTAGATGCACATTTACCACATGCACTACAAGATGACCCTGTAAGTAACCAGAGTAACGGGGATTGGTACGATTACTACCATTAGAGAGAAAAGGAGAATAATAAATATGACTAGACCTATGACAACTTGTTGGTATTGTGGCGGGGAGTTAATTTGGCAGAGCGACTTCAACTATTACGAAGTGTATGGACAAGGGGAAGGCATTGTCTCCTACCTGTCATGCTCCGGATGCGGCGCTGAAGTCCAGTACTCGAAAAGAGAGGATGAGGAATGATGGAAATAATGCTATTGACAGTCATATCTGTTTTGGCAGGTGCAATCGTTATAGGCTTAATCGGGTACGCTATAGGAATGCATAAGAAGGAACAGCTTATCACAGAGCTTTTATTGAAACAGTCTCAGACACAGAAGCAAATGGCTGATATAGCTGAAATCAACAGAGAGCTTATGAAACAATTGAATGAGAAACAGGACAATGTTTCACGTGAAACAACCTATAACAAAAGTTATGGAATACCGGAGGTAATGGACTGGTACGACAGACAATACCCTACAGGGGAGGATAAATGATGTCAGAGACTAATATGCCTAAAAACGTGAAGAAGATACTACAGCGCCTGGATAAGTCTAAGAAGCACAAACAGCCGTATGTGAAGCCATGGGATGAGTTAGACCAATTCTATAGGGGCGACCAATACAAAGGCTCTAAGCTGCCTGAGTGGGTTCCTAAGCCGGTCACAAACTATATCCATCTAGTCGTGACAACCAAGCGTGCTTCCATGGCCGGGGATAATCCTATGGCCACCTTACGTCCTTTAGGTCCAGATGACGTAAATGCCATTGTGCATATGCAGAAGATTTATGAGTGGGTATGGAAACGGATAAAGGCTAGGGCCGTAGTCAGGGATAATATCGAGACATCCAGGCTATTGGGCACAGGAATAGCTCATGTTTATTGGGATGAGAATACGGGTGTGCAGGGCGGAAACGGTGCCATGTTTGAAGGGGAAATTCGGGTGAAAGAAGTGGACCCTATGAATTTCCATGTAGACCCGAATGCTTATCGACTAGAAGATGCTGCCTGGGTACACGTGACAGAGAAACGTTCACGCTCATGGGTGGAAAGCGAATTCGGCATAAGCCTGGAGGATATCGGATCTCAGAAGGACAATTACGGGGAGAAGTACACACGTGATTACTATAGCGATTCAGAGGATGAGAGCAGCAAGAATGACGGACAGATTGACTTCCATGCCCACTATGAGCGTTACTGGAACACGGAAAAGGTGAAAGAAGAGCAGCCAGTAGTGGACATGATTCCGGATCCTGAGACAGGTGCGGTGATTGAACAGGAAACCGGTGAAACCATGGAAGTGGAAACGGACGAGGAAGTCGGCGGATGGAATTATAAAGTGACCTACATTGCAGGTACGAAGGAAGTCGGCAAGATTGATCCTCTCGAGCCGAACATGTACCCGTTCGCGGTCCTTTATGACATCAAGCAGCGTCAAGAGTTTTGGGGACGTTCAGTCGCTTCTCTTATCCTGGATAATCAGAAGCTCATCAATAAGGTAGAGGGTATCATTGCCATGATTGGGACCTTGCTTCAGAATCCACAGAAGATTATCTCCAGAGCCTCCGGCATTAATCCGGAAGAGGCGGTAAAGTACGGAACAGCCCCAGGGCATGCTTTTGTGGCAGAAGGCAATATTGACTTGGCTATGAAATGGCAAACTCCTCCGCAAATTCCGCCGTCCCTTCTCAATCTCGTAGAGATGGCAAAGGAAAACATCCGGGAAGTAACAGGCATGAATGAAGCCTATATGGGCCAGAATGTCGGCTCCTTGCAAACTTCTTCAGGTGTAAACAGCTTGATTGACCGGGCGACCATGAGGGACAGGGATGAGATGTTCGAGATTGAGGCTTATGTTGAGCAGCTAACACGTATCGTCTTGGGATTCGTTACAACCAAGTACACGGATGAGCGCTTTATCCGGATTATTGAGGATCCGAACAATCCAGAGGAAAGCACTAAATTCATGGAGTTTGTCGGCGCAGATTATGCAGATATTGAATATGACCTGGAAGTGGACGTATCAGCACATGCTCCTATCAGCCAGGCAAGGCGTGAAGCAGAATTGACTGAGCTTATGCAGCTGCAAGGACAGTACAATTACAATCCGAAAATCATTACTCCGCAGGAGTTTGTACGCGGCAAGCGTATGGTGGATGCGACAACCATTATCGAACGTATGAATCGTGAGGAAATGATGAATAAGATTGAAATGCTCACTCAGGTATCTCAGATGATGAGTGAGGCGCTTATGAATGGTATCCCGCAGGAAGAAGTCCTTCAGATGGCAGAGCAGCAGATAAGAGGAATTGAATCCGGTGAGATCCCAATGGACCCTAATGCAGAGGCTTTAGGCGGCGGTGGAATCGGCTCCGCAGCTGATAATTCCGGTCAAATGCAGGCAATGCAGGGCTCATTGTAAAAATTTAGAAGTAAGTTATTGACTAAAGGGGTACTATAGGATATAGTACCCCTAGATTATACCAATTTCGTAAAATAGTGGAAATGATGCTGTCATTCGTCAGGCAGCTTAATAGGCGGTCCGGAAGCCTGTCACGAAAGCATTTTACGACCTTCAGTTTCGCCGCCTGGAGGATAAGGTAGGCGGGCCAACGTGCCAAACCAAAGGAGAGTGTTAGATATGGCAGATTTAGATTTGGAAGCCTTGGAAAGGGAATTCGAGGCTGAATGGCAAGAACCAGAGGAAAACACAGAGACAGAAGAAACAGAAGAATTAGGAGAATCACAAACAGAGGACAGCGAAACTTCAAATACAGAGGAAGAGTTAGAAACTGAAGAGGACGAGGAAACCGATCTTCCAGAAGAGGAAGAAGAGGAAGATATCGAGCTTGACAGGGACGAGCCTTTCCAGGAAAAACCTAAACAATCCAAAGAAGAAAATGCAGCGTTCGCTGAATTGCGTAGACAAAAAGAAGCGCTTGAACAGCAGAACAAAACATTAGAAAAAGTCGCAGCTCAGTACGGCATGACGGTTGAGCAATTCCAGGAGGCTTATCAGCAGCAGCAAGAAGAAGCCAGGGCACAAGAAAAAGGTATCCCGGTTGATGTGCTAAGAAGAATGGAACATCTTGAAAGACAAGTATCCGAACAACAGCATAGTGCGACACGTGAGAAATTTTGGTCTGAGGTGGACACGGTAAAAGCAAAATACGACTTGACTAACCAAGATATTGACAAAATTTTCAGCTACATTGGTGAGCAAGGACTAGTTGACTTAGAAACAAAACTTCCTTCCGTAGGTTTTGAGTTTGCATATAAGGCAGCTAACTTTGATAACGTACTAGAGCGCAAGGCAAAAGAAGCCAAGCAGGAGGCTCTAGCCGCAAAGAAAGCCCGGCAAGCCAAGTCTGCCAAAGGACATACAGGATCTACCGCAGGTAAGCAGCCTCCTAAAGAAGATTTCACAGTGGATGAAGTGGAAAAAATCCTCCGTGAACAAGGCATGCTGATGTAACCTGCTTCAGATAAATACTAAAAGCAAAGGGGTTAAACGCTCATGGCAGGAAATTTGAATCTTAACTTAACGTCCACTATTTCAACGGCTCCAGGTACAAAACCGCAAGCCTTTTATGATAAAGCGTTACTTGCGGTACTTCGTCAAACAGAATTCGGGTTTGATAGATTCGCTCAGAAAAAACCGATTCCGAAAGGAAACGGACGGGTAGTCAACTTCCGTAAACTCGGTAAACTGGCTCCGGCCCTTACACCATTAACAGAGGGTGTCACTCCTGACGGCGC
>JBJEFP010000142.1:5120-12772 GCA_051874195.1 Lysinibacillus sp.
GTAAACTGGCTCCGGCCCTTACACCATTAACAGAGGGTGTCACTCCTGACGGCGCTACTGCAAGCAAGACTAACATCACAGCTACAGTAGAGCAATACGGGGATTACATGTCCTTCTCAGACAGGGTTGATTTTGAAGAAATTGATCCAGTTATCAGTGGGTACACAGTCGAGCAAGGTTATCAAGCTAAGGAAACACTGGACATTATCGTTCGTGACATCCTTTCCGCAGGTACAAACGTTATGTATGCAGGTGGAAAACTAGCACGTGCAGAGCTAGAAGCTGCAACATTTGACGTAAACACAGGTAAATTCGGAGGCGGTGCATTCTCCATTCGTGATGCACGTAAAGCCGTTCGTTTCTTCAAGAAAAACTTCATCAAGCCAGTGGCAGGAAACGATTATATCTGCTACATTTCTCCAGATACAGCGTTTGACATCATGGATGATCCTTCATTCCAGAAAGCCATGGATTACGGCGGCAACATCAAGCCTATGATGGACAATGAAATCGGCCGTATGCACCAGGTCCGCTACATTGAAGTAACGAACGCTAAGGTATTCCCGGCAGCAGGCGCAGGTACTCCTAAAGCAGACGTTCATGCAGCTATCTTCATTGGAAGAAACGCATTCGGTACTACTGAGATTTCAGGCGAGGGTAACGTTAAGAACATCACGAAAGCACTGGGCTCCGCAGGTACTGCCGATCCATTGAACCAACGCCAGACTATTGGTTGGAAAGTCAATGCATTCGGTGCTGTCCGCCTAGAAGAAGTCGCGATTATGCGTTACGAGCATACAGTCACTAAATAATATATGGGACCATTAGGTCCCTTTCTCCATATCAAAAATTAGGAGGTACCCTATAATGGCTAAACAGAAAGATGAGCAAAAGCTAACAGGTGCAGACGTAACGGTTGAAACGAAACAAGAAAAGCAAGAGCTTCCGCAAGGCGATCTTGTTCAGGTATCCGCCGTACACTCCACTATTAATAAAGCAAACAGTGCAGGCAGCACACTAACTGAAGCAGAAATGAAACGGGACGTAGAGGCGGCAAAAAGAGCGCTTCAAGCCAAAGAAACAAAGTCCATTTCCATCCCTAAGCAGATGGCTCCTTATACAGGCGAAACAATGGTTTCCTGCATTAACGGCGCTTGCATTCGTGTCCCGGTTGATGGAAACTCCTATGACATTCCGGCTCCTTATTACGAGCTTATCATGAATTCTTTAAAAACAATCCATGCAGGGGATGTCCGTTCTGAATATGGTTTCGGTGATAAAGTGGATGATGCTCCACTTCAAAAATAATGATTCCCAATAAAGGGGGAGGGTCCTAGTCCCTTCTCCTTTTTTATTGGAAGGAGGATACAAAATGATTCTTGGTGATTTTATACGACAAGCTAATGAAATGTCAGACGAATCAGAATCTCCGGAAACAATCACAGGATTCCTGAATGACGGGCTCGCAAAGATTAACGCTGAATGTAAAGCTGCCTATCCTTTCATGGATCCGGTAGATTTAGAAGTCCAGATTCCTATGCCTGAAACCTGGATACGTGTCATGCTGCTACCGTTTGCAGCAGGGCGAATCAAGACAAAAGATTCTTCTCAGTTTGAATATTCAGACCTGTATGCAGAATTCCAAAGAGGACTAGAGATATTCAAATCAAATTACACAATCCCGGAGGATCTTAGGGATCGTTCAGGTCAAGTGTTCGATCCCATAACAGGGCAATGGATATCGACTACTTCAGATGTCTACAGCGTCCGTCCTATGGGTTGGATGGGGTGGTAGTAAATGGCTAGAGCAAATATGAGACCGCAGCCATGGCTGAAGAACATGGAGATATACAGGTCCTTTAACGGCGGTCTTAACTCCATGGAGGATTTCACCAAAATGGCTGATAGCGAGGTTGCGGACCTTACGAATATGGACATTACTCCACGTGGTACCTTGCAGCGCAGAAGTGGCATGGAATTACATGCTAGAGGCGCGATATGGGGAGACATCAAAGGGATGACCTGGGGAGATTTAAATAGACAAGGAGTGAATAGACGTGGCTGAGTACACTAAAAACCTGGACCTATTCAAACCTGGCTCAGATGAGCAGATGGGCATTGAAGGTACCCTGGATGAAAACTTTGTCAAGCTAGACAACAAGCTAGGAAACATGCTGAAGGACCTGGACGGGAAAAGTTGGCCTACAGCAGGCGAACGTATCAATGAATATCAAAAATCCCTAAAAAGCTCCCAGGGCGATATCAATAAGCTGAAGAAGAAAAATCCTAATGCCCGGCTAGACACTCACTTTTTCAGGACCATTGCCCATAAAGGCGCAAAGTGGGTAGCTCCTGAAAATACGCTCATGGCCTTTGCCTATGCGATTGATATGGGGTTTTGGGGAATCCAAACGATCATTCAGCTCACATCAGATAACAAGTGGGTATGCTTCAATAACGCAACGCTTGATAATCGTTCAAGTGGAACAGGGACCATAGGCTCCAAAACACTGGCGCAGCTGAAGGCACTTGATTTTGGATCTTGGTACTCTATGCACTATAAGGACGCACGAATTGCCACAATTGATGACTATCTGGAAACATGCAGGTTAGGCGAAGTGGTCCCTTATATCGAGCTTAGAGTATCCCATACAGACCTTCAGATTCAGGGGCTTGTTGAGATCATCCGGGACTATGATATGGAGGATTCGGTTGTTCTTATATCGGATGTCTATACAAACCTTCAGAAGGTACGCTATTACAGCGACTACATGGCCCTGGGCTACATCAGGGACACGGCCTTTACACAAAAGGACATCACAGACACAGAGGCACTTCAAAACGCCTTCATTGTCGCAGAGAGACTGGCAATCAATACAAGCAATATGAAACTGGCGAAAAAGGCAAGGATGAGCGTAGAGGCGTATGTGGTTGCAACCAATAATGAATTGAGGAAGCTCATGCGCTTAGGTGTAAGAGGCGCACAAACTAATGACATTCCATTTGCTAGGGGGTACTAAAGATGGCAATTCCAGGCGCAGCACTGACAAGGACCTATCGTATTTCAGATACATTTAAAGAGCTAACGAACAATACGGCAAAGAGTAAAGACGGTACCGTGACAGTGAAGGATCACGTAATGTCGATTTATTCTCCAGGAATGGACCAATGGTGTTACGTGTACTATCCCATTTATCTTCCACGCGGGACTGTTCTTGAAGTGAAATTTGAAGGCAGACTAGATACTGCTTCATCAGAGGGACGGGTCATTTTCGACCAATACCCAACCAGGGATGTCCTTGACGGCTCAGGTACGGTGGACTGGGTGCAGGTTGAGAGTACTCAATGGAAGCCTTACTCATTCGTTTACTCAGGAGACCATAAAAAGCCTTATGCCTACATCCGTTTTGGATTCTCCTCAACTCCTTCAGGTAGAGTGCATTTTAGAAACATTGTTATCAATGTCTATAACGTGCAAGCTCCTAATCCGGATGTCCGCCTGGCAGCTATTAAGTTTGAACCAAATAAGTGGACGATTGATGACGGTTTAGGACGATTCACAAACATAGGCGTACACAGCGTTGAGACCGATAAAGACCTGAATTACATCACTGTTCGATACGCACGTATGCAAGGATTAGGGATGCCTATCACATCTGCTCAGGTCCAGTCTAACTTTGGTAATTACAATATCCATACAGTGACATTTGCCGACATGGATTACTCGCGGATATACCTTATCAAGTCAAGTACAGGGGAGATTATTCCTCCTCATAGGCCAAGTAACGGGATAATAATTGCCTTTTCTGCAATGTCATTTTAGGAGGTGAATCATGGCTACATGGGGAAGTTTGAAACGGAATGAATCCATTTCTGAAGCGCTTTTTGGGAAAGGTCAAGGCTACTTCAGGTACTGGAATTCATCAGGTAATTACGAGACCATCATTGCCGTAGGCGGCAGGCTGCTAAGAGACGGAGGCGTACTCCCCATTGAAGGGCTGCCGGACGGCTTCCAAAAAGATCGGATGATTGAGGCGGTCCAATGGAAAGACAAGATGTTTATCGCTACAGGAACAAAACTAGTGGAATATGATGGCCTGTCCGCAAAGGTTGTCGAGGCTTACAAACCTAAGCCATTGGAAGCCTTGTATGTAGGAACAAACGGACTGGCAGCTTTCCCAGATACATGGATGGAATTTGGGGAACATGACAATTTACGTGTGGATGGGGTTTTCCCTTCCTTACGTAAAGGTGTATCCGGACAGACCACCAAATTCTCTGCTTTCATCTCCCGGCCTAATCCGGACAAGGTGATTGAGTATAAATGGGAATATAAACTGGCAAACCGGGAAGGTTTAGTGCTTGGCAAGGATTGGACAGCAGGGGCAAGTGAATGGAGTTTCACGCCGAACGAGATAGGAAATTACACCATTCAGGTCTCTATCCGGGAAAAGGTTGAGCCTGGGCAGACGGCTCCAGAAAAGCCGCCTTCAGGTCAGATTCCATCCTATACGGTAACGGCGTTCAATGAGAATGAAACCATTGATACGTCTCAGATGCATACGTGTAACCGGATCTTGCTTCACTGGGACAGACTTATTGTTTACGGAGACAGCAAGAATAAGACTACTGTTTACATCTCACATCTTCAGAATCCGCGATATTTTCCAACAAATAACACGATTGACTTTGAAAACAGTGAACAAGAGCCTTTGAATATCTTGGTTAAATATAGGGATTTCCTAGTGGCGTTTCTCCCGTCCTCTATCCAGGCGCTTTATGGAAAGGGACCGATTGGAGATGACACCTATAGAAGGGTTGTTCTGCATACGAGCTTGGGGTGCATTGCTCCTGAATCGGCAAAAGTAATGGGCAACTATATCACCTTCTTATCTAAGCAAGGTATTCACATCTTGAAATCAATTGGAATGGTTGAAGAGAAAATGAATGTGGAGAAGATTGATTCCTCCATTGAGAATATGGTAACGCCGGACCACAATGCATGTGCTATCGTGTACGACAATCAATACATGCTTTGTTATCCAGACAGACGGATGCGCTTCCGTTTCTACTATGAGATAGGCGTGTGGACGAAAGATGAAAGTCCTAGGCTTGACTTCTCCCGTATGTATGAATGGAATGGGGACCTGGTTGGAATTTCTTCAGGTACGGGGCAGGTGTATATGTTCAAGGACGATACGTACACAGATGCAGGATTCATTTATGAGGACCGTGTCCTCACGAAGTCCTTTGACTTTGGAGAGCCGCACAATCCTAAGAAAATGAAAGAATTGCAGCTTATCATGGCAAGGTATAAAAAGGATACTAACCTTTCTGTAAATGTCAATGTAGATGACAATCCTGTTGTCAATACAACAAGTACAGAGTATCACATTGTAAATAATGAGATTAACTGGGCTGAAGTAGACAGGCCCAATATAAACATTGATCCTGGGACGGTTTTTGGAGAATGGTTAATGGGAGAATCTTCTTTTGACAGCGCTAAACAATATAAAGCTATCGTCCCAATGGCAGGCAAAGGGTTGGTTGCCAGTGTAGATATCAGACATAAAGAGGACGGGCCTAATGCGCTGTTAAGTCTCGGATTCATCTTTAAAACTAAGAAACCGTAAAGGTAGTGATTATATGGCTTATATTGACGATAGAGCATTCAAGATTTATATAGACGGACAAGATAGAATGACAGCTGAGGAGTACATGAGAGACCGGGAGGTTTTGCGGCAGGCCATCAATGACCTGGAGGACAAATACTCTGTTCTCGATCCTGAAAGCACGTTCGGGACAGTCCGGGAAGATTTAAGGATGATGAATACTGCTATTGAGGAAATATACACAGAGACAGAAGGAATTAACATTGGGCTTTACCAACGGTCTCTTAATTTAAGGGATTACGGCGCTGTAGGAGACGGTCAGACAGACGATACTCAGGCTTTTAGAGACGTACTTAGAGTGGCTAGGGATTCAGGTGCGGTCAACGTGTACGTACCTGAAGGGACCTATGTTATGAATAGTTGGGCAGAGATTTTCTCCAATACCTATATCCGTTTTGCAAAGGGCGCAAAGGTTATCAAGGGACCGAATTCCAATACGGCCTATATCTTCTTACCTGGAAAGTCCTCTAATATTCCTGGGTACGGAGGCGGCGCGAAGAATATCACCATTGAGGGCGGAGAATTTGAAGGGTACGGAGACAACATTGGGATTTCCATCACTTCTCATCACGTAGAAAACCTGGTTTGTCGGGACGCTGTTTTCAAAAAGGCTATTACAAACGGACACGTGTTTGACCTTGGCGGCTGCAAAGATGTCTTGATTGAAAATTGTTACTTTATCGGTATGACGCTTAAAGAAGGCAGAGAATACACAGAAGCCATTCAGCTCGACTACTCCAGTTCAGGTGCCCTAAGTAAACAATTCCAGGCGTATGATGGGCTTCCAACAATCAATGTCACAGTCAAAAACTGTAAATTCCTCCCAATATACAATGAGGACGGCACCATTGCAAATCATGCTCCTAATCCTATAGGCTGTCATTCCATTATCTATGAACAGTATTTCCGCAGCATTAAGTTTATTGATAACCTGGTTATAGACAGCCCGGCAGATTCTCCTAATAATACGGGCACATGGTTACGGTTTTACGCCGTAGATGGTATGGAAATTTCGGGTAATAAATTTATCAATACGAAAAGCATTAAAAATACGGTAGTTTCCTTGCAGACTAAGACAAACGGGCTGCTGCTAAAAGATGTCGGAACAGAAACAGAGCCATCCTCCACTATCCCAGTTATGCCTTGTAAGAATGTTACCGTAGAACGGAATACATTTGATGGATTCAATAGTACGTCCGCCGGATTCCCTATAGTCCAATCTTATGGACAATCGACTTCTGTCAACGATTATAACGAGAATATAATTGTTCGGGATAACGTCTTTACGAATAATTGGCCTTCAGGTGCAGCGAGAGGCGCAAATCAGGCTCCTAACTGTATTGAAATGCAATATACAAAAGACATAGTGATTGAAGGTAATACGGCAAAAGATGCAAGGCGTTTGGCTTATATGCAAGACTGTATTGACATGAGAATTATAAACAACTTAGCTCAAAGAAATAATAACTTGGCTATGTCACTCGGCAGGTGCAAGCGTGTATGGGTGATTAATAATAGTATGGTGGAATGTACAAGTGGTTTCTATACATGGGAATGCACAGATATAATCGTACTCAATAACATCTTAGAGGACAATTATGATGACATGTATACAACATACGGGGCAATCATGGCATTTAAAACAGCTAAGAGGGCTACAATCGGACAAAACATACTCAAAAATAAAGAAGGCAGCCGCATAGTTACAGGCATTCACGCTTACACGAACGCTTCAGAATTGGTAATTATCGACAATCAGATTTTTGGATTCACAAAAGATATAGATTTCACAGCAGGATTGCCTAACATTTCGATAAGGCGACCTTTCACAAGTTAAAAATTAGGGGGAATCTAAAGTGGCAAGAATTGATGAAAGGCAATTCAAGACTTATGTGGACGGACGAGATCGTATGACAGCTAATGACTACATGAGGGATAGAGAGATAGTCCGGCAAGCCGTTAATGACCTAGAGGATAAAT
>JBJEFP010000143.1:0-1637 GCA_051874195.1 Lysinibacillus sp.
CGTCTTGGCGCCAAGCTGTTCAAGTTTTTGCAATATGGTAAACTCCTGCTCGCGGCGTTCCTGATTCCCCTCAAACAGACGTACAATCACCTTTTCGTTTCCGTTATGTACTACATACTTTTGGTCCGTAGAAAATCCCTTTGTAATTTGATGAAGTACTGTATATTGTTCCGGCATGGTGCCACCCCTTTATGCTCCTATTTATCCGTAAAATGTCCAATTTTATAGCTTGAAAAAAGCATCGAAGACTTGTGTATATCAGCCTCGATACTTATTCCACTTAAAAGTAACTATTGTTAAGAGCGGCTGCCGACTCGGGATTCAGCCTCCTCCTTTTCAGCCACCCATTCCTTGAACAGCCCAAAGTCTGTATAGACGAGCTTCTTGTATGCCAATGCATGAAGGACGGTGCTCTCCACAAACATGTCTTGGTGCTGGCCGATCCGTGCCAAAATTTCATCTTCACTATGGTAGGTGAACACATCCGAGTAGTCGATGTCCGCCCGTGCGTGGATTTTCGCTGCGATTTTCCCCATGATTTCCGCCGTTACGATATAGTCCTCCAGCGATTTATAGTTTTTCGGTTTGACCTTTTTCTTGTAGGGAGATCGTTCCCGTACATAATAGTCCTGGCCGTCCATCGTCACATATGTAAGATGCGGGTCCTCCAGATGGTGCATCGCCTTCTGTGTCCCGACGACACGGGCCCCTTGGTGCTCGAAGACAGACCAGAATTTTTCAGAGTATGGCAGGAAGTATGCCGGAATCGCCGTCCGTACTTCCTTCATTTCCAGGACAAGATCCTCCTCACCCGCTGCATCCTTCTCGCCTTCCACCAGAATGTAAAAGCGCTTCAGGCCAATTGATGCCGTACCGGAGCCATATTTGAGGGCGATATCCTTGATGACGTAGTCCGGAAGCGCTTGTTGAATGGCTGTATAGGTTTCTGCCGGCACCGGATGCACCTCTTCCGTCCAGATAAATGTCCGTTTGCCGTCCTTGATTTCCGTGATATCCTCAAGCAGATGGGAGCGCTGGCGGTCTTCAAGCTTTTTCAGGATTTTCTTGACCGGTCCCTTAGTGTTCTCCTTCGTGAAGCTGAGGGTGAATGCATCATCCTTTTTCTTCTGAAAGCGGCCGAGCTGCTTGATATAGCTGTTTAAGAAGGAACGGATTGCCTGTTCCTGCGCGTCCTCCTCGATAAGCTGTTCATCCATATACAGCCCGATGCTGACGCTCATGCGAAGCAAGTCATATAAGTAGGAGCCGACATACCCTTCGTCAAAATCGTTGACGTCGTATACGATTTCTCCCTTTTCATTCTGGAATGCACCGAAATTGTCCATGTGCATGTCCCCCATGATCCACGTCGGTCGCTCATCAAGCGTATGGAAAATGGATGGTGATTTCGTCATGTCGTAGTAGAACAGATAGGCCGAACCGCGGTAGAAGCGGAACGGACTCTCCAGCATCTTTTTGTACTTCTCCATGCGCTGCTCATGAGTCAGCTGCATGCACTGTTCATCGAACTCCTCAAAAATTGTAGCGATTTGCTGGGCGCGTAACACTACCCGTGTGTTCCGTACCCGTGATAATAACGCTTCCTCCATCACTATTCCTCCCGTTTATAGTAATCT
>JBJEFP010000144.1:0-1629 GCA_051874195.1 Lysinibacillus sp.
TGGAGCTGAACGACTCGGCCCTGCAGTACGAGCCGGAGACATCACAAGCGTTAGGATTCGGTTTCCGTTGTGGCTTCCTTGGTCTATTGCATATGGAAATCATCCAGGAGCGCATCGAGCGTGAGTTCAATATCGACCTGATTACAACGGCACCTTCCGTAATTTACGAAGTGCACATGACGGATGGGGAATCCATCAAGGTCGACAACCCGTCAATGATGCCGGATCCGCAAAAAATCGACCGCATCGAGGAGCCGTATGTAAAGGCGACAATCATGGTGCCGAATGATTATGTAGGGGCAGTAATGGAACTTTGCCAGCTGAAGCGCGGCAACTTCATGACAATGGACTACATCGATACGACACGTGTCTCCATCCAGTACGAAATCCCGCTTTCAGAAATCGTTTATGATTTCTTCGATCATTTGAAATCAAATACAAAAGGCTATGCATCCTTCGACTACGAGCTGATCGGCTACAAGCCATCGAAGCTTGTGAAGATGGATATCCTATTGAACGGCGAGCAGGTCGATGCACTGAGCTTCATCGTCCACCGCGACTTTGCGTACGACCGCGGAAAGGTCATCGTAGAGAAGCTGAAAGAGCTGATTCCGCGCCAGCAGTTCGAGGTGCCGATCCAGGCGGCCGTCGGTCAAAAGATCATCGCCCGTTCGACAATCAAGGCCATCCGTAAAAATGTATTGGCGAAATGCTACGGTGGGGATATCTCCCGTAAGCGTAAGCTATTAGATAAGCAAAAAGAAGGTAAGAAACGCATGAAGCAAGTCGGCTCGGTAGAAGTGCCGCAGGAAGCATTCATGGCGGTTCTGAAGATGGAAGATAAGAAATAATGTTTAAAAGATTGGACGGTTCCGAAGTGGAACCGTCCTTTTTATTTATTTTGAAAATGGAAATGTTGACATGAAATCTTCCTATATTAGCACCGAACGAATGTCCAGTGCCTTCCTTTTCATGATGAATGAGAACAGAAGGATTATGCGACCAATCATGGTTCAAAAATCTCCGGTATAGTTTCGGTTTGATTCCTAATACTAAATCTGCTTCAACAATCTTATCGAAGGAAGGAGGCATCCGGGAGTGAAATTACTTGCATGGGGCATAATTGGAGCCGCAATATTAGGTGTCGCAAGTGGAATGCAGAAGGGGAGCCTTCAGCGTTTTACTAAGAATTTTTCAGGCAAATTAAATATGCAGGGTGCACAGCAAATGATGCAGAGCGCCCAGCAAATTATGCAAGGGGCACAGCAGATGATGCAGCCGTTCCAGCAAGCGGGCCAATCAACACAGGCGTCCCAACAAATGGGCCAATCGACACAGGCGTTCCAGCAGGCGAGCCAATCGACGCAGCCGTTCACACAACAGGCGAAGCAATCTTCAGAGCAGCCGATTCCGCAGCACAATCAACAAATGAATCAATCCTCAAAGTAAACAATTCCTTTATAAGGTGTTGCTTAGCATAACTTATCTGCTGATTCAATAAAAGAGTAACACCCCCCTTTTTCCTATAGGCCTACATTCTGGTCTATAGGTTTCTGCATTAAGGACACCTTTTCCATGTAGGCTTTCAAATTCGACCGTCAAAACATCTATTGGTCGATTTTCCCATAC
>JBJEFP010000145.1:0-1624 GCA_051874195.1 Lysinibacillus sp.
GGGCATTTGAAAGATAAAAATTCAAAAAGCGTGCGATAGATTATTCTATGCACGCCTTTTATTTATGGAAGATCTATTTTTATTGGTTCCACAGGTGAATGAGTTTCATCATATGACGGCCATACCGTCAAGGTTGTATTTTCTAGTCGGTCTGGAATTACTAATCTTCTAATAATGGTTGTTCTATCCCCATCTGTTATTTGATCGATCTTCCCATCACTTGTTCCTCCCAAAGGTATATGTGCAGTACTGTCAACATTCAGCATTCTAACGGAGGAATCTAATTCTCCCTTTGGATAAGTAACGCTATAAATGAAAGCAGTAGAAGCTTCGCCCTTTATGATAGATTCCATTTTAAATAGTACATCGCCTTCAGGATTCGTGCTTTCTTTGTTGTCAAACACGTATTCCTCGATTGGGTTTTGATGCACAGGTACCTCAAATTGCCAATTGCCTTTTTTCGTACCTATTTCTTCAAAAGAAACGGGAATGGTGTCATTCTTGGGTAAATCCTTATATGGATAAACAATACGAATATGCCCTGTATAGCCATCTTTCGTTTTTGTCAAAGTTGTTAGTTCCTTTGTCTCATCAGCTAGCGGGTCACCATTAAAAATTTCATATAATGCATAATAATAGCCATCTTTCTCCTGGAGATTCCCTTTCACATCAAAGGTAATGCCAATTAGATATCCGTCATAGTAAGCACTTGTTAACGCAATATCCACACCGTTGCTTGTATAGGTCTGATTGAGCTCCTTCACTAGATTTTGCTTTTCTAAGCTCCTTCCAACCATATCGTTAAAGTTTGCATATAGGCCTCCAATTATTGGTGCATCCGCCAGCACTTTTGAAAAAGAAGGGACGATTAAGCTGGAAGACATCAGGATTACCGCAGCAACAGTTGACATAATCCAAGCCTTTAGACGAGGTTTTCTTTTATTGGGATGGTGTTCTTCCTCTGCGCGGCTAATTCCCAGCTTGATTGATTGCAAAACCTCTTCCTTTGGTACGTCAACTTCGTTAACTTTATTAGAGAATGTGTTTTTGTCCATCAAAATAGTTCCCTCCCAATAACTTTCGTAATAGTTTTTTTCCACGGCTCAAATATGTTTTGATGGTATTCTCAGGTGTCTCTAGAACTTTAGAAATTTCCTTTAAACTCATATCATAATAATAGAAAAGGATTATACTCATCCGATGCTTTTCTGGCAATTTCCCTATTGCTTCTGTAAGGTCCATCTTTTCCTCATTTTGTTCTCTCTGTACGGCCAATTGATCTTCCAAAGGAAACACTTTTTTTCGTTTCCGCTGGACATCATACGCACAGTGAATGAGAATTCTTGTTATCCAAGTTAAGAAAAATTCCTCGTTTTTTAATTGCCTTATAGAGGAGAATGCCTTATAAGCCGTCTCTTGTACGATATCGAGAGCATCATCTCGATTTCCAACATACAGATACGCTGTTCTATATAAGCGATCACTATGTACAATTAATAATTGTTCAAAGGCCTCGGAATCACCTTGAATCGCTTTTCTGATTAACATTAATTCATCCAACTTTTTCCCCTCCTTTTACTCATTAGAGATGATTATATGGCAAAAAGTTTCAACTTTTTTAAAT
>JBJEFP010000146.1:0-1618 GCA_051874195.1 Lysinibacillus sp.
ATAAAATGGATTACATAGGAGGCAACCTGAATCGTTTCCTTTTTCAGTGCTTGCAATGCCTTGTAAGCCCTTTCCAACTCTATTGTCTCACTTTTCTTAGTTAATTCATAGGGAAGTGAGACGCGAATGTGCCAGATTGTATATTCTTTAAGGACTTCTTGATCAGTTACATCTTTTATTCGCTGTAAAACTTCAACATCCAACGATAATGAACTGGAATCCAACTGTTGATAATATTCCCTAATTGGCGGCAATATAAAACGGTCGCCGTACTTCTGCCAATAGGAATGGCTATAATCATCCATCACCTTGGTATCAGACGCTTCCACATAGAAGGTCACATCGGTTTGATCGGATGTTGCATACGTATAGTAATTGCCTCCATGCAGCAAATCATAGCGAATAGAATCAAGCTTGAAGGTTTCTTGATATCTCCCCTCTAAATGAGCATACATCCGCTCCTTCACTTGTCCGTGCTCCCATGGCAGGCCGTAATTCATATAGCCGTAGCCAAGTAGGCTGAGAAAAAAGAAGGCTGAAATAGCTGACACGATAATTTTGTTGAACAGCCTCAAGCCGTCACCCCTTTTCTACTTCTACAATTCACACTAGCTAGTTAGTTAGACGAACAAAGCTGCCCCAAAAGTTTCCACTTTCAAAGGCAGCTCTATCATTACTTATGCAGATGTTGCAGGACGCTGTTCTTCACTTCCTCTAATGTCGATGAACCGCCGATGTCCCCTGTTTTCACACCGCTTGCGAGCGTCTGTTCAATGGCGTTCAATACCTTGTCTGCCGCCTCCTGGTGACCAAGGAAATCGAGCATCATCTTGCCTGTCCAAATTTGGCCGATCGGGTTGGCGATGCCTTTTCCTGCTATGTCCGGCGCTGAGCCGTGTACAGGTTCGAACATGGAGGGGTATTCGCGCTCGATGTTCAGGTTGGCAGCAGGCGCAATGCCGATGCTGCCCATGATGGCGCCGCCAAGATCCGTTAAAATATCCCCGAACAGATTCGATGCGACAATTACATCGAACTGGTGCGGCTTCATGACGAAGAAGGCGGCCAGCGCATCGATGTGGTTCACTGCCGTATCGATATCCGGATAGTCCCTCTTCACTTCCTCGAATACCTCGTCCCAGAACGGCATGGAATACGTCAGACCATTTGATTTCGTCGCGCTCGTCACGTGTCCGCGCGAGCTTTTTGCGAGCTCGAATGCATAGCGCATCGCCCGCTCCGTCCCTTTGCGTGTGAACACCGCATTCTGGATGGCGATTTCATCCGCCCCCTGATGCATACGCCCGCCGCTGTCGGAATACTCCCCTTCTGAGTTTTCACGAACGACGGTAATATCAAAATCCTGCGGGTTTTTCAGCGGTGATTCAAGGCCGGCAAGCAGCTTTGCAGGTCGCACGTTGATAGCCTGCTTGAGCTCTCGTCGGATTTTGATCAACAGCCCCCATAGGGAAATATGGTCCGGCACTAGCTCCGGCATGCCGACAGCCCCAAGGAAGATTTGGTCATAGCCCTTCAATATCTCGATGCCGTCCTTTGGCATCATCTCACCGTGCTCCAAATAATAGTCGCAGCCCCACGGAAAATGCGTCCATTCAAA
>JBJEFP010000147.1:0-1615 GCA_051874195.1 Lysinibacillus sp.
TGGGAACAAAATGAAAGAAATAATTCGTTTTTATATACTCTTAGCCATGCTCTTGTTTCTTAGTTTCTTCATTACAGGTATAAGTAGTGCAAGTGTATATGAAAAATCATTTGGAGCGGGTAGGGATTCACCGAATACATTTCGTTCACCGGTAGCGATGGCAAAGGATAGCGCCGGAAATATATATATGGCGGATATGGGCAATCATCGCATACTAAAGATGAATCCCTCCGGAAATATAATTGGTGAATTTGGAACATTAGGAAGCGGTCAAGGACAATTTGATATGCCATTTGGTGTTGCAGTAGATAAGGAAGGAAATATTCTGGTGGCTGATACAGGAAATTATCGTGTGCAAAAATTCACACCAAACTTTCAGTTCATCAAAAGCTGGGGTACGAAGGGTACAGGAAATGGACAATTCGGATTTCCACGGGAGATCGCGATAGATTCTGCTAACAATTATTATATTACCGATGAATTTAACCATCGTGTACAGAAATACACTTCAAATGGTCAATTTTTGAAGACGATTGGAAAGTACGGAAAGGAAAATGGCGAACTGGCGTTACCACAAGGGATTGCCATCAATAGCAAGAATGAGATTTATATTGCTGACACATACAATAATCGAATCCAAATATTCGATGCAAATGGCCAATTTAAGAGAAAAATTGGGAACCTAGAACACGGGACGGGGCCATATCAATTCTTCCATCCTCGTGGACTAAATATTGATTTGGCAACCGATACTCTTTATGTGGCAGATACCTCTAATAACCGGATCATGAAGTTCAATAAATTCGACCAATTTATGTTCACCTCAGGTGTATTCCCTGTGTTAGCTTTCCCGAATCAGGTCCTGCCAGACGGGAAGGGCAATTTATATATCACCGATACAGGAAATAATAGAATTCAAGTGTTTCAGGATTTGGGTACAACAGCTGGTTATGTAAAAGCAATTGGGAATTCGAGAAACGGCGGGAAGGATTATGCCGGGCCTTTCGATGTTCAAAGTGATTCAAATGGAAACATCTTTGTGTCAGATTCCTTCAACCATCGGATACTAAAGTACAATTCAGCTGGTGAATTGGTCAGTAAGTGGGGTAGCCTGGGAGGAGCTGGCGGCCCGCTGGGGTATGGGAGCATGGCAGGTCAATTCTTTGTACCAAGGCAGATTGCCGTTGATTCTTTCAATAATATATATGTTGCGGACTCCGTCAATCATAGAATTCAGAAGTTTTCAAACTCAGGGGTATTTTTAGGAACATTTGGAGCCTATGGGACACTTCCAGGGTATATGCAATTGCCATCTGGGGTGGCTGTTGACAGTAAGGGCAATATCTTTGTGGCAGATTCTGAAAATAATCGGATTCAAAAGTTTAATAGCCTCTTTGTCTATATAAAAGAATGGGGAACAAAGGGAACGGGGAATGGGCAGTTCTCTCAGCCAATGCAGCTGGCAATAGATTCTCACGATAATGTTTATGTTACGGACCGTGTGAACAATCGAATTCAGAAGTTTGATAATAACGGAAAGTTCCTCTTAAAGTGGGGAACGAACAACGGAGCTGGAAATTTAGATCCGCTTGAAAACTGGGGAGAAGAACCGGGC
>JBJEFP010000148.1:0-12392 GCA_051874195.1 Lysinibacillus sp.
TGCCGGGAAACGCTGCAAAAGACTTTTCAGGAGCCCCTTCACTACTTCATCAAATATTGCATGATCATCTTCTCCACAGGGAGCGGCCTGTCGTAAAGGTAGCCCTGTACTTTCTTGCATTTGAGGCCGCTTAAGAACCTCTCCTGATTCTCTCTTTCTACCCCTTCGGCAATCACTTCCAATCCAAGGCTATGGGAAAGGGAGATGATTGCCTCGATGATTGCTTCATTTTTCTCATCTCTTTCGATATCAGCGATGAATGATTGGTCGATTTTAATGATATCAATCGGATAGGTTTTTAAATAGCTCAGGGAGGAATAGCCTGTACCAAAGTCGTCCACCGATACATAGACCCCCAGCTTCTTCAGCTCTTTTAATACAAGCGTCGTGTCCTTTACGTTCGTCATGGAGCTTTCCGTTATTTCCAGCTCCAGCAAAGAAGGATCCAGTTCGTAGTCCCTGATCAGCCGCTCGATTTTCTCCACGAAGTCTTCCTGCTTGAACTGCTTCGGTGAAATGTTGACGGCAATCCGGACGGGCCTGTACCCCTTGTCCCTCCACTCCTGCATATACATGCCCACTCGATTCAGCACCCAATCCCCGATTTCCAGAATAAGTCCGGATGACTCTGCAAGCGGGATGAACTGTCCGGGTGAGACGAAGCCGAATTTGCGGTTGTGCCATCGAAGCAATGCTTCAAAGCTATTGCTCCTTTTGGAATCCAAATCGATTTGAGGCTGGAAGTGGATGGATAGTTCATCCAATTCAATCGCCCGGCGTAAATGCGCCTCCAGCAACGCCTCATTCGGAAATTCCTGATTCATGTCCTTCTGAAAGAAACGATAATGGTTCCCTCCATGGTTCTTCACATGGAACAGCGCCTGGTCCGCATGATGGAGCATCGTATCCAGCTGCGGATTCTGCTCGGCGATGCTGATGGCGATGCCAATGGAGGCGGTGACATAATAATCTTGCTGTTCAACCACAATCGGCCTTTTAAGCAATGCAAGAATGTCAGCGGCCAGCCGCTCCACCTCTTCCTGTTCATGATAACGGAGGACGAACACGAATTCATCGCCGTTATAGCGAAAAACCTCACAATGGCCTGTGCACAAGCCTTTGAACCATCCACTGATGATGGCAATCATCCCGTCTGCCATAGGCTTGCCGAGCGACTCATTGAATTTTTTGAAGCGGTCCAGATTGACCATGAAGAGGGCGGTATTCATCATCCCTCCCGTCTTCACGAATGCTGTCCATCGATTGTGCAGGGCCCGGCGGTTCCATAGGCCTGTCAGCTCGTCCTCGTAGGCAGCCCGCTCGTGATGAACAATCGGGCGCAAAATGGCGAAGAGCAGTGGTTCGCCGTTCACTGGTAAATCCTGTGCATAACATGCAAACAGTCCGCCCGCTTGAAGCTTTATGTATTGTACTGCCTCTTTTTCCTCGGTGATGGCAGAATGAAGCGCCTGCCAGTCTTCCCACCCAAAGAAGCATGCTGCATCCGGCTCTTTTTCTACGAGAGGACCGAACAACTGACAGGCTATGTCATTTGCATCTTCAATGACATGGCGGCTCTTCACCCTTTTCAACATCACAACAGCATCGAATGGATTCAGCCGAACGATTTGCTGCAAGGCCTCTTTTCTCTCTTCCTGTATGACTCTTATCATACCTGCCCCCCATCCCCTGATGCTTTTCCATTGATACAGCCCCGCTTTTTGGCAAGGCTATCTATTCTTCCACCGGTTCTCCGATGGCCTCTTGCAGGAAGATTTCCTGGCTGTTGATTTTTTTGTCGCTATTATGGTCCTCTTTATAGTGGTATTTCCCATTCGAATCCTGGATGCGCGCTTTCTGATTGTCCTGAAGCTGCAACTCCATGATGCGTTGGATACGCCTTTTGGTATCCGCAGAATAGACCGGGAACAGGATTTCGACCCTTTTGATCATATTGCGCGTCATCATATCGGCCGAGGATAGGAAAATCCTGTTTTCCCCGTTATGATGGAACCAATAGATGCGGGAGTGCTCCAGGAAGCGCCCGACAATGGACGTGACGGTGATATTTTCACTGATTCCCGGAACGCCTGGACGCAGGCAGCAAATGCCACGGATGATCATTTCCACCTTCACACCGGCGATGGAGGCTTCGTACAGCTTCATCATCAAATCCTTATCCGTCAAGGAGTTCATCTTCAACCGGATAAAGCCATTGCCGTGCTGTTTATGGCACTGGATTTCCTCATCGATCAGACGGATGAATGCATCCCGTATATCGAATGGGGCTACGACAATATGATGGAATTCCGGCTTTTCCGTATAACCGCTCAAATAGTTGAAAAAGTTGGTGGCATCGATGCCGAACTCCTTATTGGAAGTGATGATGGCCATGTCCGTATAGACTTTCGCTGTTGCATCATTATAATTGCCTGTACCCAGGTGGACGAAGCGCTCGATTTTCCCTAGCCGGCGCCGTACGACCAATGTAATCTTCGAATGCGTCTTCAGATTGTTCATGCCGTAGATGACAAGACAGCCCGCCTGTTCGAGCAGCTTTGCCCAGTGGACGTTGTTCTCTTCATCAAACCGCGCCTTCAGCTCCACCAGCACCGTCACCTGCTTGCCGTTCTCTGCCGCCTGCTTCAACGCCAGGATGATTGGGGAGTTCCCGCTCACACGGTACAGGGTCTGCTTGATTGCCAGGACGGATGGGTCGTTCGCCGCCTCCGTAATGAAGTCGACGATAGGTACGAACGATTCATATGGGTGATGGAAGAACAAATCCTGGACGAGCGCCTTTTCAAAAATGTCCTCATCCGAACCCAAATCCTGCGGCGGCTGGGGAATGAAGCTTTCATATTCAAGATGCTCGCGCCCAACCGAGATAGCCTTTACAAAGGAAAACATGAATGTCAGATCGAGCGGGCCGTCAATCCGGAAGACATCCGACTCGCTGATTTCGAACTCATCCAGAAGATAGTCCAGCACATCTTCTTTCATTTCACCATCCCGTACTTCCAGACGGGAGCCGACCCCCCATTTCCGTTTTTTCAATTCCTTTTCAATCTCGGACAGCAGATCCTGCGCCCCTTCTTCATGGATTGTCAAGTCCGCATTGCGTGTCAGACGGAATGCCTGTGATGACTTGACCTTATAGCCATAAAACAATCGGTCTATATGACTAGTAATTACATCCTCCAACAATACGAATATCGCCTCGCCCTTATAGGATGGTACTTTAATGAAGCGGTCCAATACAGATGGGACCTGGACGATCGCCACCCTGTCCGTATTTTCCAGCTCGGCATTATTATTCTCCAACCTTACTAGTAGATTCAGTGTTTTCCCAAGCAATGTAGGAAATGGTCGGTAGGCATCCACAGCCACCGGGGTAAGGACAGGAAAAATCGTCTCTTCAAAAAGCTCATCGATATATTGCTTTTGGTCTGCCGTCAAACATTTGAAGTCCTTGATATGAATATTTTCCTTTGGAAGACACTCGCCCACCAAAAAGCGGTATACCTCTGTCTGACGGCGTACCAGCGCCTGGGTGCGCTCCGCGATTTTTGCCAATTGCTCTTTCGGTGTCAGGCCGGATTTATTTTCCGGCTTGTGGTATCCGGCCCTGATCTGGTCTTGGAGGCCGGCGACGCGCACCATGAAAAACTCGTCCAGGTTCGAACTGAAGATGGCAAGGAATTTCAAGCGTTCCAATAACGGATTATTCTCGTCTTCCGCCTCCTCGAGAACGCGCTCGTTAAATGCCAGCCAGCTGAGCTCCCGGTTGTTGTAGTATTGCGGTTTTGCAATCTCCTCCAGAAGCGCTGCATGCTCAAGGTCGGCCGCCCCCTCCCCAAGCCCCGGGTTCAAGTGTGCATTTTGCATTTCTTCAAAATTGATCGTCATCCTCATTTCCACCTTTCTTCCTTAAAATGAATCTGTACTTCTCGCTTGAATACACGCTCAATATGCTTCTTTGTACGCTCCGCCTCATAAATTTCTGCAATGGCGCTTCCCTTCACGACAACCTGAAGATGGATCACCCCATCGACCATTTTCAAGGTCACCTGCTTCGCTACATTGCGTTTTGACACATTCAATGCGTAAACAAACTTCAACAGGGCACCGAAGTCCTTCAAATCCTTCAGCTCCTCCCGTGTCAGCCACGACATGAACGGGGCCGAAAAACGGCGGAAGTAGTCCTTGTTTTTATAGGAAGCGAGCAATGCCAGCTTGATGCGGTCTATATGATTCATCCCTGCGATGGACTGGTTCGCGAGCAGGTAGAATGTATGCTGGCTCGAGGAATCAAGCTCGATGTACTCGCCAATGGCAAATACCTTTGCAGCCCGCTGGATCAGCGTGAGATTCTCCTCTTTATAGCTGAACAGCCCCAGGTCGCAGCATTCACGATACAGCTGACCGCTCAACTGGTGGAGGGTAGCCATCTCCTCCTCCGAACGACCGTATGCATGGGCGAATCTCCTTGCGTTTTCAGCAAACACATTGTATTTGTCGAACGCCTCCGCATCCCCTTGCAGCACACGGCTGATGATCAGCCCTTCCCTTAGGCCCTTCTTGCTCAATTGGAAGCTCTTCGTCCCGATGATGCTCATCAGCGTCGTAAATACTTCAAGTGCCGGCAGGATAATATCGGCCCTGTCCGACGACAGGCCATCCAGTTGCTTCAGCTGGTCGAATGTCATCTTGCCGAGGTTCTTCTTCAATCCAAGCAGATCGTCCTGATGCATTTCGTATTGGTGGATGCCTGAGATGGGGTAGTCGCTCTGCTGCTGATGCACCTGTCCCACATTACGGGCACTTCCGCCGATTGCAATGATGGGCAGGTCCACATTCCGAATCCAGCTCAGCGTTTCAAACTGTTCCTTTACATAGGCATGGAGCGCCTGCTGTTCCTCCTCATCCATGATGGCCCCCTTTACGAACTTTTGCTTTAGGCTTACTGTACCGAAAGGAAAGCTGTGCGTTTTTTGCAGCTTTTTATTTTTGAAGAGCGTAATTTCCGTCGATCCCCCGCCCATATCAATGGTCACCGCAGAAGGCGTATCCATTGAATTGACGACTGCCAAAAAGCCGAAATAGGCCTCTTCCTCCTCCGACAGGATATCGAGCTCTATGCCTGTCTCCGCCTTCATTCGTTCTATAATTTCTTCTCTATTGGTGGCTTGTCGTACAGCAGCCGTTGCAGCAGCCAGTATGTCCGTCACCCCGTAGTCCTCGAGGATTTGCTTGAAGGAGGAAAGTATATGGGATAAAAGGCGCATCCCCTCCTCGCTCATCTCACCGGAAGGCAGCAGGTGCGTACGTAGGCGCGCCACCGTTTTAATGTTGCCGAACTCATGAAGCCCTTCATTTTTATCGTATTTATACAGTACAAGGCGAATCGTATTGGAGCCGATGTCAATAATAGCTGTTTTCAAGTTATCCATTCCGTTCACTTCTTTCTCTCTATAGTCAGCCACACAGCTATCCATTAACATTCATCCCATTTTCTATCTGTCATGCAAGCAATTCCTGTCGGGGCCCGTTCTTCCCCATTTTCGAAAAAAGCCGGAATACCATGATAGCACCCGACTTTCATCATCTATTTTGCCGTTTACAGGCACTGTTAGTTAGAGTATCAATTGATCCATGCGTAAAATAAGCTCTGCGATTTCCGGCTTTGAAATTTGGTCCTCCGCGCCTACCTCCTCGCCCTTATGGCGAAGGTCGTCTGTAATCAAGCTGGAGAAGATGATGACCGGGAGCTTCTGCAGGTCCGGGTGCTCCTTGATCTTCTTCGTCAAATGATGGCCGTCCATCTGCGGCATTTCAATATCCGTCACAATCAGCTGGACATGGTTTTCAATATTTTTATCCGCCTTTGCCAGGGCCTCCAAATATTCATAGGCATCCCGTCCATTTTCAAAGAAATCCACATTGGCATAGCCCGCTTCCGACATCGTATCGAAGAGCAGCTTGCGCAATAGCGGCGAGTCCTCTGCTATAACGACCTTCTTCTCGGTTCGGTCGCGTTTCCCCAGCTTCTTCACCGATTCTACACTGATGCTTGATGCCGGATTGATGTCCACCATGATCCGTTCGAAGTCGAGCAGCAGAATCATCTCATTATTGTATTTTACAACCCCGATCACCTGCGATGCCCCGCCCTGGTACATGTCTGAAGGCTTTTCAATCTGATCCCATGAAATACGATGAATCTGTGTCACATTGTCGACATGGAATACGACACGCTGCTTATTGAATTCCGCCACAATGTATTTTTGCTGCGGACTGCGTTCTGCATGCTGGATGCCCAGCACCTTCAGCATATCCACCACCGGCAGTACCTCTCCACGAAGCTGTATGATTCCTTCCACGTGGGGATGCGCATGAGGGATAAATGTCACATTCATGGGCTGTATGATTTCTTTCACTTTAATGACGTTGATGCCAAATTTATTGTTTGCGACCTCAAACTCGACAATCTCAAGTTCATTTGTACCGCTTTCTAATAAAATACCTCTATCTCCCTTTACCAAAACTTGTATGCCCCTTTCTGTTATTCCCTATATATACAGCAATTGTATCATAGGCAGGGCATTTCTCCTACATTCGATTTCCAGTAGTAAGGGGAACGATGCAGGATGATGGCGAGGCCTGCTTAACCTTCCGTATAGTGTCGAATCAGCGCCTGAGTGCCCTTCTCCCCATACCCTTTCGCT
Organism: Lysinibacillus sp.; assembly: GCA_051874195.1. Classification (GTDB taxonomy): domain Bacteria; phylum Bacillota; class Bacilli; order Bacillales_A; family Planococcaceae; genus Lysinibacillus_B. The sequence goes on from JBJEFP010000148.1 coordinate 6,729, forward strand.
TGCAGTTCCTCGTACAGCTCTTTTGCCAAAGCAAGCCCCGGCAGCTGGAGGTCCATTCTTTCCGCTTCCTCTATTGCAATCCGGATGTCCTTCACCATATGCTTGATATAAAAGCCCGGCTCCAGATCCCCTTTGAGCATGCGGGGGGCAAGATTGGACAGCGACCATGACCCCGCTGCGCCGGAAGTGATGGACTTGAGGACGTCTTCCATCGACAGCCCGGCCTTCAACCCGTAGGCCATCGATTCACACACGCCAATCATGCCGGAAGCTATGACAATCTGATTGCACATTTTTGCATGCTGACCTGCGCCAGCCGGGCCATGGTAGACAATATTGGTGCCGAATGTCTGGAAAATCGGTAGCAGCCGATCGAATATTTCCGCTTCTCCGCCTATCATGATGGAAAGCGTGCCGTTTCGGGCCCCTATATCCCCGCCCGATACAGGGGCATCCATCATATGTACATTTCGTTCACGGCCGATGTCGAACAGCCTTTTTGCCAGGCTCGGCTCGGATGTCGTCATATCGACGGCGATGGCTCCGGCCTTTGCCGTCCGGAAAATCCCCTGCTCGCCTGTGAATACTTCCTCCACATCTCTTGGGTAGCCTACCATTGTAAAGATGATGTCCTGTCCTTCACTTGCCTCTGCTGGGGTTGCCGCCCACTTTGCGCCGAGCGCCACCAGTTCATCCGTTTTTTCCTTCGTCCTGTTGTAGACCGTCAGTTCATGCCCGGCCTTCAGCAAATGCTTGACAATGCTGGCCCCCATTACGCCGGTACCGATGAACGCTATTTTTTTCTTCATATTGTATTCCCCCTTTTCTCTAGTCTATCAAATCTCAGCGGTAAATAATTTGAAAAATGAGAATGGAGGGAATTTTTTGTTTCCAACGGATGAAAAGATTTCCTACACCTTTTTCCTCTGATAGGTGCCAGTCAAAAAAAAAAAAAAAAAGAGAGCAGCTGCGCATCGGCATCTGCTCTTAAGGGGGAAATGAGAATGTTGCTGTGTTCATCAGTATTATTCCCAGGTTATTTAAGCTATAAACATGTTTTCAACACTTATTGCAAAAATCTTTTTTGGATACATTCATCTTCCTTTTCATCTGTACTCAACATATCGTATTCATTCAGTAATTCATCAAGCCTTCTGCTCAGTTGGATTGTCTTTGCATTTTGAAAGCCATGCTTCAAGCCGGATTGAATCATGAGTGTACGTGTGAGTTCTACTTGCTTTAAAATGCCCTTTTCCATCTACTGCCCCCCATGCGTGATTAATTATTAATCCATTATACGATAAATTTCAACCTATGGGAAATATTTCATGTTCTCGGTTGCTCTAAAAATGTAAACATTACATTCCCGCCCTGCTTCGCTTCCCCTCGGAAATGCTTGAACTGCGGATCCTTTACAAGCACTTCACGGAAGGCAAGATATTCGGCCTTGGAAACCTCCACCTTCTCTACTTCCCCATGTCTTAACTGATCTAGTAATTGTTTATATTTTTCCATCATTACATTCCACCTTTTTTTATGCCTGCTTCGTTCCATTATACAATTGAATGGCGGAATGAGGGGAAATGCGGCTCTTTTTCTCTCGAGCGTCAAGCTTGTTGATTCCCCCTACACTACCGCCAGCCCGCTTTCATTAACTGACGAACCCCTTTTTATGAGGTTTCATTTCAAGAATACGCTTTCCATCCTCTCCTGTCTGGCTAATCAACAGGCAGGTACGGGTAGCAAAAAGTCCGTTGCCCTGACGGCTTCAACGTTTTTGGTAAAGAAAGGTATATGAGGAAACATAAAAACCCCTTTCGATCTAATTAATTATTCAAAAAACTCTTTACCTTTCTCGCAAATTGTTGCAAACTGTTATGTATTAGTCGATAAAGGAGCTGACTGCTTGTGAAAATAGCTGAAGTTGGGAATATTGTCGAATTTAAAGAAGGTCTGCAAGGTCTTGTTGAAAAAGTGAATGAAAACTCCGTCATTGTCAATCTAACAATCATGGATGATTTCAACAATCTGGAAATGGAAGAAAAAACAGTGGTAAACCATAAAAGATATAAAATTTTGCAAAGTTAACGTACATAAATGTTTTCACTCCTTTTCATCCTAAAAGATGATGAAGGGGTGTTTTTTTGTTACACTGTATCTCAGGAGGGAACTAGAAAATGATGAAACATAAACAAACAATCGCGCTCCTTCTATCTTTGCTTTTCGTTTACGCAATGCTGATTTATACGTTCCAGGAGACAGCCATTTTTTGGTATCTATATGCCTTCACACTTTTGGTAGGAATCGCTATCGCTCTGATTTTCGGCAAATTTGAAGACAGGCTTCCAACTTGGCAATATTTAATCTATGGCATAGGCTACGGGACGATCACATACGGCCTTGTGAAACTGGGCTATATACTGCTTCCGTATATCGATAGAACGGCGGAAAAAGACATCTCCAAATTCCTGGAGACATACGGACCTACAAATATCTGGCATTACCTCATGCTCATTTTCATCATCGTCATCGGTGAGGAGATTTTTTGGCGCGGGTATGTCCAGCAGCAGTTAAAACGCTTTACTTCCCCCCTGTACGCAGTGTTCATAACTGCGCTTTTATTCTCCATCTCCCTGGCAATCAGCGGCTTCCTGCCGGGCGCCCTCGCGGCGATTGTGGCTGGATTGATTTGGGGAGCATTGTATGAATGGAAGAAGAGCCTGCCGCTGATAATTGTAGCCCACCTTACTTTTGTCTTGTTATTATTTCTAATTTTGCCTATTATTTAATTATGCGGAACTTACTTCCCTGCAGCACGTCAAATTATTAACAAGGAGGATACGAAGATGAAAAAACACACATTACTTTTCACATCGGCATTGTCAGCAATGCTCCTACTCGCAGCTTGTAATACTACGGAGGAAGATGAAACTCCAGTTGACGAACAAACAGCAGGTTCCGAGAGTGAAACAACGGATACGCAAGACGAAGGCGCTGGAAACGAAGAAGCAACATCCGATGAAACATCTACTGAAACATCTGGGGAAGATGCAGGCGAAGGCGCGGAAAGCCCTCCATCTACCATTCAATACACAGATGAAAATGGGCAGCCTCAAGAATCGAATATGGCTTGGACAACAAGCCCTGAACAGGATTATGAAATGGCCTTGGCAGAAGGATTTACACTTGTTGCGGAAGAACCTGGACGCGACATGGTGACATATGATGCGAATAATGAGATTTCCATGCGCGTGGAAACATTTTCAAAAGATGAGACACATTACGAAGAAATGGCAAGACAAACGGAAAGCACTGTAGGCGTCACTGCGCCGGACGGCAATTATCAGCCATATGAAATGAAAGATCTAGTAGCTGAAAATGAAGATGTTCTGCATGCCGCAGGGTTCATTGTGACATATCCTGAAGATGAAGAGCAGGTCGTCACGGTAATCTATGAAAAAGAATCAAAGATTGTCCGTTTGACAGTATTCGACCGGACCGCTTCAGAAATCACGAACGCCCTATTGGAAATGGGTATGACAGTTAAATAAAAAAGTAGTAAAAAGGAGCCTGCTCGATGCATGCTCCTTTTTTTAATAGGACAGGTCCTTGATTGATAATCCTAGTTTCTTCAATAATTCAATGGCCGTATCTTTTTCCTCAGGTGTCAGTACACTCATCAATTCATGAAGTTCCTTTTCATGCTGGGGGAAAATCTCACCCATGAAAGCAGCCCCTTCTTCAGAAATTTCCGCGTATGTTACACGACGGTCGGTCGGACAGGATACGCGTTCGAGAAGCCCCCGCTTCTCCAGCTTGTCCACCACATACGTAATCGACCCACTTGCAAGCAGAATCTTGTTTCCGATTTGCTGAAGCGGCTGTCTTCCCTTATGATATAACAGCTCTAGTACAGCGAATTCCGTGGGATTCAGACCCTTTTGATGGAAAAATTGATTTGTCGTCTCACTAATCGCTTTATGGGCACGCGATAGCACGATAAATAGTTTAAGCGATTGTTTTACATTTTCTGTTGCCATTGACAAATCATCCTCTACTTTTTTATTATAAATGCTATTATAGCGAGTAGAAAAAAGCTTTGTCAAAATGAAAATCACCCCGGCAGCATATTTCCCCGTAGCCGCACCATCGGGTTTGCCAAGGCATGGGGGAACGTCAGGATAAATGTCGTTCCGATATTCGGCATGCTTTCCACTTCCACTGTCCCGTTTACATCATCCATGATTTTTTTTACAAGTGGCAGCCCAAGGCCCGTTCCCTGATCCTTCGTTGTAAAAAATGGCTTGAAGAGGTTGTTATACGCCTCCTTGCTCATTCCGACTCCCTCATCCTGTACGCAAAGCTGCACATAGGCCGACGTGGCATGGAGCCGTATCGAGATGCTGCCCTGCTTGTCCATCGCCTGGATGGCATTCTTCACCAAATTGATGAGCATCTGCTTAAGCCGCCCTTCGTTTCCTAAAACGACGTGGGAGAGCGTTTCATCGACCTCCAGCTGCAGAATCACATGATGCATCAAGGCCTCGAACTGCATGAAGTCGATCGCTTCTTTTGCAAGCTCGACCAAGTCCACCTTTTCTACATTCATGCTTCTTGGCTTAGATAGGAATAGAAGCTCCGACAAGATGGAGTCCAGTCGCTCGAACTCCTGATTCATGATAGAAAAGTAGCTTTCTTGGCTGACCGGCGCCTCACTCTTGATTAATTCCATGAAGCCCTTCAATGCCGTCAAGGGATTCCGGATTTCATGTGCAATGGAGGCGCTCATCTGCCCTAGTTCCTTCAGATAGCTCTGCTCCTTGACCTGAGCCTGCAGCCTCATATAGTCCGTATTATCAAAAATCGATGTAATATACAAATGATTGTCATGATCGTACATGACTTTTACTTCATAGTAAAAAAATTCTACACCTTCACTTTTTTGAAGAAGCAGTGTGGCAGCGCTCTTTTTTTCTATATTTTCAAAAAATTCAGCAGCTGCCTTATATTCATAAGTGAAATATTTCAGCATCTTCCTAAAATCCGTGGATAATGCCTTATTTTTATCGAACCCCAAATATTGCAGGGCTTTTTGATTTATATCGAGAATATGCCCCTTTGCATCAAACACGATCATTCCCAGTTCAATCTGGTTAAACATCGAAATGCCCGACCTATTTCCCTGCGCCCGAGCCCGTTGCTTTATATCCTGAATCGTTACAATTACAATCTCCCGGTGCTCGTCATAACGCCCGCTGATGGTAAGGTACGCAGGAGCTGACGTCTCCACCCGGATTTCTCCAATTGCTTCGGACTGCTGGCATGCCTGCTCTATAAATTCCTGCCATTTTGCAATGGAATCGGCGGCAAGCGGCAGGACACGTTCATTCTCTGCAAGCTCTAGCAGAATCCTTGCCTGCTTGCTTACAAATACAATCTCCAAAGATGTCGAAACAAATATCGTACATTGGGCTAGCTGTGTCTCTTGAGGGAAATCTGTGCTGAGGGCTAATACCATGGTCATTCCTCCTTTTCTTTCAAGCTCAGATAACGTATTTTATGTTTAAATCTCTTAGGTTATACATAATATCTCTTTTTTCTATTTTATCTTACAAGTAGTATAAATTATTCCATAATTTAGCTATCAATAGAATGGGTATTTTT
>JBJEFP010000149.1:0-1594 GCA_051874195.1 Lysinibacillus sp.
CTGTACTAATGTGAATGTATAATCTGTTACATAAGAAGTATACTTTCAGTTATACGAAAACAACAAGAAAGGCGGAAAACGTCATGGAACAATGGAAGGGCTTTCAATTAGGTAAATGGAGTAAAGAAATCAACGTACGTGATTTCATCATCAACAACATCACAGTATATGATAAAGACGATTCATTCTTAGCTGGTCCTACAGAAGCTACTACTAAGCTTTGGGCTCAAGTGATGGATTTAAACAAACAAGAACGTGAAGCTGGCGGTGTTTTGGATCTAGATTCTAAAGTCGTTTCTACGATCACTTCACACGGTCCTGGATACTTGAACAAAGAGTTGGAAACAGTTGTAGGTTTCCAAACTGATGCGCCATTCAAGCGCTCATTACAACCATTCGGTGGTATCCGCATGGCTGAACAAGCTGCTGAATCTTATGGTTTCCACGTAGATGAAGAAATCAAAGAAATCTTCACTAAATACCGCAAAACACACAACCAAGGTGTATTCGACGCTTACACGGATGAAATGAAGCTGGCTCGTAAAGCTGGTATCATCACTGGTCTGCCAGATGCTTATGGCCGTGGCCGCATCATCGGTGACTACCGTCGTGTAGCTCTATACGGTGTGGACTTCTTAATCAACGAAAAGAAAAAAGACCTTAAAAACACAAGCAAAGTGATGTCAGAAGAGACAATCCGTCTTCGCGAAGAGCTTGCTGAACAAATTCGTTCTTTAGGCGAATTAAAGGAAATGGCGGCTGCTCACGGATTTGATATCTCAGCTCCAGCTGCTAACGCTCGTGAAGCATTCCAATGGTTATACTTCGGTTACCTTGCTGCGATCAAAGAGCAAAACGGTGCGGCAATGAGCTTGGGTCGTACATCTACATTCCTTGACATCTACATTGAAAGAGATTTACAAAACGGCACATTGACAGAAGTGGAAGCACAAGAATTAGTTGACCACTTCGTTATGAAATTACGCCTTGTTAAATTCGCTCGTACACCTGACTACAACGAATTATTCAGTGGAGACCCAACATGGGTGACTGAATCAATCGGTGGTGTATCAGTAGAAGGAACACCTTTAGTAACGAAAAACTCATTCCGTTTCTTACACACATTATCAAACCTTGGACCAGCTCCAGAGCCAAACCTAACAGTGCTTTGGTCAACTAAGCTTCCACAAGGCTTCAAAGACTTCTGTGCGAAGATGTCTATCCAAACAAGTGCGATCCAGTACGAAAACGATGACATCATGCGCTTGGAATACGGCGATGACTATGCAATTGCTTGCTGTGTATCTGCAATGCGTGTAGGTAAACAAATGCAATTCTTCGGTGCTCGTGCTAACTTGGCGAAAACGTTATTATATGCAATCAACGGCGGTGTCGATGAAAAACTTAAAATCCAAGTTGCACCACGTTTCGCTCCAATTACTTCGGACATCCTAGATTACGACGAAGTAATGGCTCGCTTCGACACAATGATGGAGTGGATTGCTGAATTATACATCAACACATTGAATGTAATTCACTACATGCACGATAAGTATTCTTATGAAAGAATCGAAATGGCACTTCACGATACAAA
>JBJEFP010000150.1:0-1592 GCA_051874195.1 Lysinibacillus sp.
TATATTTAACAATCGGACCGTTCTTTGCGATTCCACGTACAGCAACCGTCCCGTTTGTCGTGGGATTTGAACCGTTCATCGATCCGGCAAACGTCCAACTATGGCTATTGGTATTCAGCTTCCTCTTTTTCTTGGTCGTCTTTTATTTCTCGTTGAACCCGGCAAAAATCATGGACTACATAGGAAAATATTTAACACCTGCATTTTTACTGTTTTTATTCGCCTTGATTGTGATTAGCGTCGTGACTCCGATGGGCAGCTTTGTGGAGCCGAGTCTTTCCTATGTGAATGAAGCATTTATGACAGGGTTCAAGGAAGGCTACAATACGATGGATGCCCTGGCGTCACTGGCGTTCGGCATCATCGTCATCAATGCGATCAAGCGGTTGGGGATTACGGATAAAAAGGAGATTGCGAAAGCTACGTGGAAATCAGGGATTTTTGCGATGGCGCTGATGGTACTGATTTACGGCCTGATCATGTATATGGGGGCATCAAGCGTCACGACAATCGGAACGTTCGATAATGGCGGGCAGATCTTCGCCGCAGTGGCCGACCACTACTTCGGCTCGTACGGCGCGATTTTGCTGGCAATCATCATCGTCCTTGCCTGCCTGAAGACGAGCATCGGCTTGATTACAGCTTGTAGCGAGTTTTTCCACGAGGTGTTCCCGAAAGTCAGCTACAAGGCATTCGTTGTGATTTTATGTGGTGTATCGTTTGCTATTGCCAATGTCGGTCTGTCGAACATCATTACATTTGCCGTTCCGGTGCTGATGTTCCTGTATCCGCTGGCGATCATCCTGATTTTACTGGGCCTTGCCGCGCCGTTGTTTAAAAATAAGCAAAGCGTGTTTGCGACGGCCATGTTCTTTACGTTCTTCGTCAGCATCATCGACGGCTACAAGGCATTGGTGGAAAGCGTACCTGCGTTCGAAGTCGGATTCCTGAATGCCATTGCCGCGTTTTATAAAGATGTTTTACCGCTATACGGGCTCGGGCTTGGCTGGGTCGTCCCAGCACTTGTCGGGGTTGTCATCGGCCTGGTGATTCCGTCTCGTAAGGTGAAGCTAGATAAGGATAGTTGATAACAAGCAGAAGCCCTCTTCGGTAGTGAAGGGGGCTTTTGACATGTCTAATAAATGTTCTCCTCGCTCACAAAAGGAAGTACCCCATCCTTGACGAGCTCTTCGCTCACATGTACCCATTTGTTTTTATTGATGATGGGGGCGTCCGTGTCGATCGGGGTCTGGAACTGGCTGAAGCCGGTTGCATCGACGAAGGAGCTGCCGTCGTGATCAAGCCCGACATGGACGACATGCTTGATGACATACGGATCCAGAAAGCGGATGATCGTATTGTAGTCATCCATCATGCCATGCATCACTTCAAAGGGCATGCGCAGGTAGATCGTTTCTCCCTCTTCACGGTCGTAAAATAGCTTCGTATCAAAGCTCCCGCGGTCGAAATCCCAGTTGCCACCGATGCAGAAGCCGTGTTGGCAGATTTTATCCCGCAGCTGCCCGTACTGTGCGTATCTGCCGTTTAGTTCAGACTCTATACGTAGCATGTCATTGCCTCCTTGATGGTAT
>JBJEFP010000151.1:0-1591 GCA_051874195.1 Lysinibacillus sp.
ATTTCCTTAACAACAAAAAAAGCCTGGCAAACCGAGTTTGCCAGGCCATAAAGGAATTATGCTTTCGTTGATTCCTTTTTCATCGTTTTATTTTTTGCCAGGTTTACGTGCCAAGAAAGGGCTTCCTCAAGGATATGAGGAGTTTGTGCGTTGCCTGTCGCTTCAACAGCACGGTTGTAGTAGTCCCATAGCTGCTCTTTGAAGTCTGGGTGTGCACAGTTTTCGATAATTAAAGGTACGCGCTCTTTTGGAGCAAGGCCACGCAAGTCGGCAATCCCTTGTTCAGTTACAATCACATCCACATCATGTTCAGTATGGTCTACGTGAGAAACCATTGGTACGATTGAAGAAATCGCGCCGCCTTTTGCGTATGATTTCGTTACGAAGATACCAAGACGAGCGTTACGTGCGAAGTCACCAGAACCGCCGATACCGTTCATCATTTTCGTACCTGAAACATGTGTTGAGTTTACGTTACCATAGATGTCCAACTCAAGAGCTGTGTTGATAGAGATTAAGCCCAAACGACGGATAACCTCTGGGTGGTTGGAAATCTCTTGTGGACGCAGGCAGATTTTATCAGCATACTTTTCCAAGTTGCCATATACTTTTTCTTGAAGCTCTTTTGTTAAAGTGATGGAAGTAGCAGCAGCGAATTTAACCTTACCAGCATCGATCAGGTTGAATACAGCATCTTGAAGTACTTCAGAAGCAACAATAAGATCTTCGAATTCTGAGTCAGCAAAGCCATCAAGTACAGCGTTCGCTACAGAGCCTACACCTGATTGCAATGGCATTAAATTCTTTGTTAAACGGCCAGCCTTGATTTCATCACTGAAGAAATCAAGTAGGATGTTTGCCATTGTTTGTGTCTCCTCATCTGGAGGAACGATTAATGAAGGCGCATCTGGCTCTTCCGAAATAACGATTGCCTGGATTTTATCAAAATCTACTCGGATACCGATTTCGCCGATGCGGTCAATAGCATTCGTCATTGGAATCGGCTCGCGCTCTCCTTGTTCACCAGGAACGTAGATGTCGTGGATACCGATTAAAGATTCCGGATGAGAGATATTCAATTCGATAATGATGTTTTCAGCATATTGAGCAAAAATAGGTGAGTTACCAACAGAATTTGTTGGAATGATTAAGCCGTCTTCCGTAATTGCAACCGCTTCAAGAATCAAATGCTTGATTGGTCCTATGATTCCTTGACGGACTAATTCAGCATTATGTGAAAGGTGGGCATCAACATATGTTACTTCACCTTTGTTGATTAAACCGCGCATGACAGCGTCGCCTTGGAAAGGTCCGCGTTTATTGATTACACCTGCAGCAGCCAGGTGGTTATCCACCTCAGGTCCTAAAGAGGCACCTGTATATACATCGATTTTAATTTGCTCGTTCTTTGCACGCTCTGCCAATGCCATTGGCACCACTTTTGCGTCCCCTGCACGAGTGAATCCAGACATACCTACCACTGTACCGTCCTGGATTAATGCAGCGGCCTCTTCAGCAGAAACGATTTTGTCTGCTAATTCTTTTAAACCTAAGCGCTTCTCAACTCTTGGATCCATACTGAAATCCTCCC
>JBJEFP010000152.1:0-1589 GCA_051874195.1 Lysinibacillus sp.
GCCAGCCGTGCCGGGGCGGGCGTAAATCGATTTATTCTTCCTGTTTGCCGTAATAAAAGATGGAATCCATATGAAATAAGGGGTAGATTGTTATAGAAATAGTATGATTATTTGCTCTTTTAAGCGTTTTTTTGAGTTCGTTTTCCCCGATGTGTCAGTTTTTCTTACGTGTGATTGACATTGTAAATGACAGCGAGTAATATAATGGTAAGGGAGGTGGATTAAATGAGTAGTGAAATCAGAAGAACGATGCCGCTTTTGCCAATCAGCATCGTCATGCAATTGACGGAACTGACGGCACGGCAAATTCGCTATTACGAGGAGCATGATTTAATTCAGCCACACCGTACAGAAGGAAATCGTCGTATGTTCAGCCTGAATGACGTCGATACGTTATTGGAAATCAAGGACATGCTGGAGCAGGGCGTGAACATGGCGGGCATCAAAAAAGTGTTCGATATGAAGAACGACCCGGCAGCACAGGCGGAGGCCAAGGAAATTACTGACGGCGAACTGCGCAAAATTTTGCGCGAAGAGATGCGCCAGGCACAACGCATGCAAAAAACATCATTACGGCAAGGGGATTTATCGCGTTTCTACCAATAATAAGGGTGGCGCCGCCTTTTCGATTATTGCTGATGCAACAACGTAGGGGCGGTCCTCCTGTACGGTAGGTGAGCGTGTAAATTATAAAACAATGAGGATAGCCTCAAGACAGCTTAAACATTTTAGGAGTGTGGAATTGTGGGTAAATACACAAAAGACGACATTAAACGTCTCGTGCAAGAACAAGAAGTAAAATTCATTCGTTTACAATTTACGGACATCTTAGGAACAATCAAAAACGTAGAAATCCCAGTAAGCCAGCTTGACAAGGCGCTGGACAATAAAATGATGTTCGACGGTTCTTCCATCGAAGGGTTTGTACGTATCGAAGAATCCGATATGTATCTATTCCCTGATTATGATACATTCATGATTTTCCCATGGACTGCTGAAAAGGGGAAGGTGGCACGCTTCATCTGTGACATCGCCCGTCCGGACGGCACACCATTCGCAGGCGATCCACGTTCGAACTTGAAACGTCTATTAAAAGAAATGGAAGAAATGGGATTCACAGATTTCAACTTAGGGCCTGAGCCGGAGTTCTTCCTGTTCAAGCTGGACCAAAAAGGCGAGCCGACACTTGAAGTGAACGATAACGGCGGCTACTTTGACTTGGCACCGACTGACCTTGGCGAAAACTGCCGTCGCGATATCGTGCTAGAGCTTGAAGAAATGGGCTTTGAAATCGAAGCATCCCACCATGAGGTAGCTCCTGGCCAGCACGAAATCGACTTCAAATACGCAGACGCTGTGACAGCATGCGACAACATCCAGACGTTTAAACTTGTTGTCAAAACGATTGCACGTAAACACGGCCTGCATGCCACATTCATGCCGAAGCCGTTATTCGGTGAAGCAGGTTCAGGCATGCACTTCAACGTGTCTTTATTCAAAGGCAAGGAAAATGCATTCTTTGACGAGTCTACAGAGCTTGGCCTATCTGAAACAGCGATGCAATTCATGGCTGGGGTTCTTGCACACGT
>JBJEFP010000153.1:0-12002 GCA_051874195.1 Lysinibacillus sp.
CAAAAAAGACATCTGGAATCCTCGTTCCAAATGTCCGTTGCACTTGCTGAAACATTGCCTGATTGAATAACGTTCTATCCGTTCAGCACAAGCTGCTTCAGCTTCATTTTATCGATTTTGCCAACCGTTGTTCTTGGTAGTTCGTTCAGGAAATAGATTTTCTTCGGAATTTTAAATTTCCCTAAATGCTCGAGACAGCTTGCGCGGATTTCTGCTTCAAAGTCCTCCACCACTTCTTCACATACGATGAAGGCTGTGACGACCTCTCCCCAGTACCCATCTTCTGTTCCGACAACAGCTACTTCCTTTACGTTTGGATGCCTAATGATGCACTGTTCGATTTCCTGCGGATAAATGTTTTCCCCTCCGGAAATGATGATGTCCTTTTTCCGTCCGACGATGAATACATCTTCTTCCGCGTCCATTTTCGCAAGGTCTCCTGTCTTGAACCACTCGCCGTCAAATGCATCCTTTGTCGCCTCATCGTTCTGCCAATATTCCTTGAATAGATGGCGTCCCCGAAGCTGTAGCTCTCCAACCTCCTCATGCTTACATAAGGTACCATCTTCCTTCACGATGCGCACCTGATTGAACTGCATATTTTTTCCGACGGCGCCACCCTTTCTCAGCGCCTCAGCAGGGTCGATATAGAAATTGTTCGGACCCGCCTCAGTCAGGCCATAACCTTCCTTGAATAACAGCCCCCTTTTCTGAAAATGCCCATAGATGGTCTTCGGGCATGGTGCGCCGCCTGATAGGAATACCCTCACTGTCGGGAAATTTGACTCGCTGAAATAAGAGGTATGAATAATTTCCTGATACATGGTCGGGACAAACAAGGAAATGGTGGAGCTATATTCATCCAGCGCACGCACTGCTGTTTCGGCATCAAATTTCCTTCCAACTACTACCTTACCCCCTGCCATTAATAACGGGATTGCCAGCGCATTGATTCCGCCTGTATGGAACAATGGCATATAGTTGATCGTGCAATCCTCGTTATTCAGGCTCCAGCTGATGATTGTATTCATTGCATTCCAGTTCACCGAGTCGAAGGACAGGACGGCTCCCTTCGGATGACCGGTCGTCCCTCCCGTGTAAATGATAAGCCACGGATCTGCAGCCTGCCAGGAAGTGTTTATCTCTGGAGACGCATGCTTTTGAGCGAGCTCATCCCCCAGTTTCCATGTATGTGCGACCGACAGATTACAGGCTATCTGTTCAAACGAGCCTTCATAAATACACAGCTTCGGCTTACAGTCGGATGCAAGTACCGAGATTTCCTTCTCCCCAAGGCGCCAATTAAAAGGGACAAATACGGCGCCTTGCAGTCCACATGCAAAGAGGATGGCAAATGTATCGATATTATTTTCACTGATCATGCACACTCGGTCCCCTGCCTGGATATGGTGGGCACATAATATGTTACGCCACTTGCTGATTTCCTCCCCCATCTGGATATACGTCCAGCTTCTTCCTGTGTCGATTTCAACAAGCGCTTCTTTTTGCGGGGTTAATCGGATTCGATTTAAAATCCATTGTTGCTCTTCATACATATGGCCGCCCTCCTACATCACAATGCCCCCGTCTACATGAAGCACATGACCTGTAATATAATCGGATTCATTGGACGCAAGGAACAGATAGGCATTGGCAATATCCTCCGGTTTCCCAAGGCGGCGTAAGGAAACAGCCGCCTCCATCTTCTCCAGTACTTCCTCCGGCATTTTTTGAACCATCGGCGTCAGTGTAAACCCTGGCGCTACGGCGTTCACATGGATGCCTTTCCTGCCAAGCTCCTTTGCCCATGTCTTTGTCATGCCAATCAAAGCCGCCTTGGAAGCTGCATAGTTCGTCTGTCCGACATTGCCGTACACCCCGCTTACGGAGGACGTATTGATGATTTTCCCGCTACCTTGCGAAATCATATACGGGATGACGCACTGGGTGCAGTTGAACACACCCTTTAGGTTGATGTTGATTACATCATCAAACTGCTGTTCCGTCATTTTGACGAGCATAGCGTCCTTCGTCGTGCCTGCATTGTTTACAAGAATATCGATTCGTCCATACTTCTCAATCGCTGTATGGACGAGGGATTCTACACTGCTACGGTCCGCTGTATCCGTCTGGATGAATAAAACAGGCCGCTCCTTGCTTGCAAAGTTCTCCTGTGCCTGACGTCCTGCCGCCTCGTTATAGTCGGCAATGACGACATAGGCTCCTTCTTCGACAAATTTTTGTACAGCGGCGAGCCCAATTCCCCCGGCACCGCCTGTAATGACGGCTACTTTATCCTTCAGTCGCATATGATTCCTCCATTAAAAACTGTTCGATTTCCGCCGTCAGCGGCTCCAGTTGATCGATGAGCGGCGAATGACCGCAATCCTCCAACTTTACAACCTTTGCCCTTCCTTCAAAGTCCTCGATGATTTCATTCGTCATGTATGCCGGCACCACATAGTCGCGATTTCCGAAAATAATCAGCACCGGCTGGGTAATGAGCTTGACCGCTCCTGTACCTTTTCCAGCTCCGTGGTCGATTGTACTAATATTGAATGTGTTGAGGGAATGATAGACATCTGCTAGATTCCGTTGTGTCAGCATATCCTCTACGTACTCTTCATACTTTGCCTCGTCCGGCTGGTAATGCGTATAAATGGAAGCATTCCACACCGCCTTCAGCCCGTCCCTGTTTCGCGTATCGTACAGGCCCTGCATCGCCTTTGTTTTTGACTCATCCTGTTCGACCTCCTCCACCGTTGTCAGCCGGTTCGCTATATCTACCTGCCCATCCGGCGTCGTACCGTAAAATGGATAGCCGCGGGTGGAGCCCGAAGCAAGCAGTACAAGCTTTGTACAATCGTCAGGATAGAGTGCGCAGTATTGCATACAAACCATCCCGCCTGTCGACCATCCGACGAGGGCAAAATCTTTCAGTGCCAATGCGTCAACGAACAGCTTCAGGTCTTCTGCAAAATCGCGGATATGTGTGACGCGCCGATGATAGCTCGAGCCGCCGAACCCTCGCAGATCCGGCGCGATAATGTGATAGGCCCCATCCAGACTGTCCATTAGGTAATCCCAATGTTTTGATGATGTCATGTTCCCGTGAACGAGGATTACAAGCTGCCCTTCACCCGGTCGTTCACGATATGTCAGTGTCTCCCCGTTTGGCAGCTCCACTTTCTTCAATTCATTTACTGTATTCATGTTCTTCCACCTTCCCCCATTTGATTGTGATGGCACCCCATGCATAGCCAATCCCGGCGCTGACAAGCGAAAGTACGTCCCCCTGCTTGATTTTTTTTTGCGCAAGCGCAAGCTCCAGCGACAGAATCTGATCCAGCTGTCCGATATGGCCGTAGTTTTCCAAATAGATGGATTGTTCTTCTGCTAGACCAAGCGTTTCCAGCACATAATCATGTGCAGACCTTTTCATGTGCAGCATGGCGATGTAGCGCAGGTCCTGTTCGCTGTAGCCGCTCCTGGCAAGCGAAGAGCGGATCACCTTAATAAAGTTACTAAGCGACTTTTCCTCCAGTCTCATTTTCATTCCTTCCGGATCAAGGACATCCAACCTGTACACTCCCTGCGCCAGCAGCTCCGGCGTCAATGGCTGCTTTGTGCCGCCAACCGGGACAACGACATCCTCGGAAAATGAGCCATCCGTTATTATTTCTGCTTCAAGCACAATATTTTCCTGCAAGTTTTTTTGAAGAATCATCGCTCCCCCGCCTGCCCCCAGATTGAACATGAAGCGGGTCCTCTCATTCTCATAGTCTATGAAATCACTGTTGCGGTAGCCGCCAGCAAGCAAAATAGTGTGAATCGAATCATCCGCCAACATGAGGCTTTTCGCCACCTTCATCGCCATAATGGCAGTCCCGCACCGGAGCTGCACATCAAATGCCCATGCATTGCTTGCACCAAGCTCCTCCTGCATCTTGATGGCGGCGGTCCAGAGGGGATATTCCTTATGCTCTTCCCCGATGTAGATGATGACGTCGATGGATTTCGGGTCGATGCCCGCCTTTTCAATCGCTTTCTGTGCCGCCCAGATGCCCATTTGGACCGTGTGATCATCCGTACCTGGTACCGGCTTTTCCTGAATCCCCATCTTTTCCTTTACGACGGCAAGGGGTATGTTTGATCGATTGCTGATTTCCTCTGCCGTCATCCGGTTCATGGGCAGATAAATGCCCGTCGATAGAATGCCGACATTCATTTCCACTCACCACTTTCATCAGCCATGCCTGGCGGTGATACCTTTTGTAAGGATTCTTCAACCGTCGCGGCCTTTCTTTTCATTTTCCACTGTCCAACCTTTTGGCTGATTGTCCCCACAATTCCACGCGGGAAGAAAATAACAGCCAGGATGTAGATGATGCCAAAGATGATGATCCATCTTTCGAAAATTGGATAGTCCCGTGCAAGTCCGGATAAATAATGCTGTGCGAACTCGATAACCGCTGCACCAATCAATGGCCCAATCAGCGTACCCACGCCCCCGATAATCGTCATGAGCAGGGCATCAAGGGTGATATCCATCGACATGACGCTCGTATTGACAAAGCGGAGCGATACAGCATACAGAGAGCCTGCAAGACTGGCTACGACACCCGCCAGTACAGAGGCGATTACCTTGTAATGGAGCGTCTTGTAGCCAAGGGATGCCGTCCGCTGTTCATTTTCCCGTACGGCAATCAGCACTCGTCCAAGCGGCGACCCGACAAACCGTTTAAAGATGATATAAACGAGAATCAAGCATGCCAGTACAAACAGATAGAACATCATGCGATCTTTGAAAAATTCCGGTGCCCGGAAGGTAAAGCCATCATTGCCTTTCGTCATCGTACGCCACTTTTCCGCAACGACCAGCAGCAGGCCTGAAATGGCAAGTGTCAGCATCGCATAATAATGGCTTTTTAAACGCAGTGTCAACAGGCCGACAAAGAAGCTCAAGATGGCCGAGAGCAGCATACCGGCAGCAATGGACAGGATGAAGGTAGTCATCGTACTTTCGTACATGTTCAGCATGATGGCCGACGTGTAGGCACCAATCCCGAAGAACATCGCGTGGCCGAACGACACGATGCCCGTATAGCCGAGCAGCATATCATAGCTCATCGCCAAAATACCGAAAATGAAAATCTGCGTCAGCAGAATCAGCATCGTCCTCGAGTCGGATACAAAGGGGACGATGAGAAGTACTATGGCTATAATGCCGAAGAACGTATTAGAAGCGGTAAACATTGATTGTTTTTTCGTCATGCCATCACCCCTTTGCCACCGTGAATAATCCTTGCGGGCGGAACACGAGCACGATTACCATGATGATCATATTGACTGCGAGCGATAAATACGGTACATAGTAGGCCATGAAACTGCCCGCAAGTCCAACCAGGATGGCGGCGAAGAGTGTGCCGGAATAGCTGCCCATTCCACCGATGACAACGACGATAAAGCCCAGTATCGCGTATTCCATCCCCATTTCTGCATAAATCACGCCTGAATAGGGAGCCATCAGTACACCGCCAAGCGCTGCCAGAGCCGCCCCTACCATGAACACGTACAGAAATACCTTTTTAATGTTGATGCCGAGCGCCTGCACCATTTCCCTGTTCATGACGCCTGCCCGGACAATCAGCCCAATCTTTGTCCTTGTCAAAATGTAATGGAACACACCATAGATGATGAAACCGACCACGATGATGAAAATACGATACTTGATAATGATGATATTGCCTACTTCCCAGCTTCCCGCCAAGAGAGGTGGTACGCTTACCGGTATGCCGTTCGGTCCGAATACGACCTTGATGCATTCCGAGAGGACGATCATAAATCCAAGGGTAATCAATATTTGTTGCACATGATTGCCATAGACCGGTGTAATGATCAGCTTTTCTGTAATAAAACCGAGCACAGCGCCTGTAAGTAAGGCAATCAGTATCCCGATGATAAAGCTTTCCGTTGCTGCATAGGCAAATATGCCGCTGTATGCCCCCCAGACGAACAGACCGCCATGTGCGAAATTCAGCACGTCCATCAAGCCGAAAATCAGCGTAACACCTGCCGCCAAAAGGAATATGAGCATTCCCGTCGCCAAGCCATTGATGATGAGGCTAATTACTAGCTCCATTTGCCATCCCTCCTTATCCGATTCCTAAATACTTTCTCTTTAATTGCTCATCGTCGATCAAAGCCTTCATCGGACCATGATGGACCGTTTCTCCGTCATCAATGATGGTATAATTGTCCCCGATGCGGCTAGCCATCAGAAAGTTCTGTTCCACCAGCACAATGGTCGTCGTCTTTTTCATTTCCTGAATTGCTTCCATTACCTTCTCGACGACAATGGGCGCCAAGCCTTTGGACGGCTCATCAATCAATAGCATCTGGCTATCGTTGACAAATGCCCGGGCCATCGCAAGCATCTGCTTCTGGCCGCCTGACAGCTTCCCGCCAGCCTTCTTCCAGAACCTTCTTAAATCGGGGAACAGCTCCAAGATATACTCCTGCTTTTGCAGCGTTTGTTCATTTTCCTTGCGCATCGCTACACGCAGGTTCTCCTCGACGGTCAGCTCGCCGAAAATCCCCTGGTCCTCCGGGACATAGCCGATACCCATATTGGCGATTTCATGGGTCATTTTTTTCGTAATTTCAGCGTTTCCCAGCTGAACGGAACCCTTTGAAGCAGGCGTCAGGCCCATGATCGTTTTCAAGGTTGTCGTCTTTCCGGCTCCATTCCGGCCAAGCAGGACATTCACTTCATTTTCCACAATATCGAGATTGATGCCCTGCAGAATATGGTACTGTCCGATATGCGTGTGCACATCTTTAAGGCATAATAAGCTGTTCATCATAAAGTCCCCCCAGATACGCATTTTGCACCGTTTCATTGTTCATGATTTCCTGCGGTGTGCCATCAGCGAGCAGCCGCCCATTGAAAAGCACCATGATGGAATCCGATAAATCCAGAATCATATCCATTTTGTGTTCAATCAGCAGGATTGTTTTTTCTCCGTTTTCTTTGATGTTTCGAATGACATCCAGGATGGCCGGCACCTCCTCCAAGGACATGCCGGCAGTCGGCTCATCCAGCAATAGCACCTCTGTATCGAGCGCCAGCAGCATCGCAATTTCGAGCTTGCGCTTTTCCCCATGGGACAAAAGGCTCGCCGGCATATGCAGCTTGTTGGCCAGCAGCACCTGCTCCAAGATAGCGATGGCATCCTCCGTAATGCGCTTATAGGACGTAAAATGCCGCAGCACATGGAACCGGATTTTCTCGCGTGATTGGACCGCCAGCCTCACATTTTCAAGCACAGTCAGGTTCGGAAAGACGTTTGTGATTTGAAATGAACGCCCCAGCCCCATCCTTGTACGTTCAACCGGCGTCCGCTTCGAAATATTCTCCCCCTTGAAGAACACCTCTCCGCTTGTTGCCTGCAGTTCTCCGCTGATTAGATTAAAAAATGTTGTCTTCCCGGCCCCATTAGGACCGATGATGGATTTGAAATGCTTTATGGGGATGTCGATCGTGACATCATCCACCGCCTTATGCCCACCAAACTGAATGCCTAGCTGTGATGTTTTTAAAATCGTCTCCATTTCCATCCTCCTTCGATCTGACTTTCTTAATGCTCCTTAGCGAGAAGTATTAAGAGAGCCAGACCGCTTTTCTACTTACGGTCTGATTCTTCTATCTAATTCATAATTGGGGGTTCCGTCTCTTCTGGTGAAAGCTCCCTGATTAATACGGGAACCGGATAATCTACTCCCTCCACCTTTTCTAGACGAATGGAATACATCGGCTGCAATGCCTGATGGTCCTCTTCGCGGAATGTCATCGTTCCTTTCGGCGTTTCAAATGACATGCCTTCCATGAGCGGAATCAATGTATTGCCGTCCGCATCGCCGCCCGATTTTTTCAGTGCCTCTACAATCGCTACAGCAGCCGAAAAGCCTCCTGGTGTGAACAAATCAGGTACCTCACCGTTGTAGCGCTTCTTATGCTCCTCCACCATCCAATCGTTCACTTCATTGTCAGGAAGCGTATGGTAATACACGCTGAACCCTTCCATGCCGACAAGCGGTCCCATCAGCTGCAGTGCGATGATATCCGGGGCACCTGTGGAAATTTTGATGCCTTTGTCCTGCAACTTCATATCTGAAATTTGCTGCCATGGCGAGTTGGCGCCAGCCCATACAACGAACAGGTAATCCGGCTTTGCATCCACAATCTTTTGGATATTGGATGTGAAGTCTGTCGCTGCCGGGTCTGCAAACTCTTCCAGCACGATGTCGGCGCCCAGTTTCTCTGCCGCTGTTTTGAAGGCTGACACCCCATCCCAGCCGAACGAGTAGTCAGGAGCGAACGTAGCGATTTTCACCCCTTCACCCGCGATGGCCGCTGCTGCTGCGTATGCGTCCTGTGAGGAGTTGCGGGCTGTACGGAATATAAATTCATTAAACTCTGAACCTGTGATACTATCAGCTACTGCAGGTTCTACAATCATGATTTTCTCGTATTCTTCCGCCAGCGGTAGTACCGCCAGTGTATCGCCGGAGCTGGAGGAGCCTACTAAAAAGTCGACGGCATCATCTTCCAGAAGCTTTGTTGCCTTCTGGACAGCTACCTCAGGCTTCGTCTCCGTATCCTCCCAAACGACTTCTATTTTCTTTCCTTCTACTTCCATCGTACCTTCCGTTGCGTATTCAAGCCCAAGCTCGAAGCCGCGCTGCGTCTGCTTGCCATAGGACTCAAGCGCGCCTGTCAAAGAAGCAAGCACACCGACCTTGATTGTGCCGCCTTCCTCTGCAGCCTCATCGTCACCATCGGCAGTAGAATCTGCGTCATCTGTACCCGAGCAGGCTGCCAGCAAAATGATGAACATGCATAAAAATAAGAACGACCAAAATTTTTTCACCTTTCATTCCCCCTTTTCTTTAGTAAAGCGCTTTCATGATGCGTTAAGGCTATCCTATCCGACTGGAGTTACAAAAGAGTTACATGACATAAAAAAGCTGACTAAACAACAGTTTAGAGACAGCAGCTGCCGGGATGCGCCTACACTAAAAAGGCCGCCCAATGAATGATTGGACAGCCCGCTCTTACATCCTTATCAGCTTTTCAAATATTTCCGTCGTTACATGCATCGGTTCCATGTCGTACTCTTGCTCCAGTATCTTCTCACATCGGTCATATGTTTTCTGCAGCTCCACCTTATTTTCAAGGTAGAAATGGCACCACATCATGAGACGATAGGCTTCTTCCCAGGCAGGATCCTTTTGCAGAATGGTTTCGCAGGCAAGCAGGCATTCCTCATATTGCCGCTCGTCATAACAGAGCGTCGCGATTTGCTGCATAGCCTTCAAATAAAGGGTCTTCAATCGGTTCCTTTCATGTTCAATCCAGTCAGCCTGCATATTTTCTTCAAACAGATCACCCGTATACTGTGCGACAGCCTTTTGCAGCCACTGCTTCTGTTGGAATGGCTCGTCCTGCCTCTTGGCCAGCTCCAGCAGTCGCTCGAAGTAGGCGATGTCACTAAGAATGAACGGCTCCTGGTGAATACGGTACATCGTCTGTTTCCGTTCAATATAGAATGGCTCCTCCCTTGCACCCCGACCAGGTTCCAGCACCTTCAACAGCGCGTTATAGGCAACCTTGAAATCCCTGATTGCTACTTCCTCCGTACTGTTTGGGAATAATGCCGCCATGATCTCTTCCTTTGCACAAAAGCGGCTACGGTTGATATAGAGGTATGTGAACAACTCCTTCGCCTTTCCTCTCTGCCATACCTTTTCATGCTCCACTTTCCAATCACGAATCAAGAGCATAGGTCCAAAAAGCTTGATATAAACGGCTGGCTTGATTTCCCTTTCTGGAAAGGCCAGCACCTGCTGCTTTTGAACGGTATCCCGTGGACCGAACAGCGTCACTTTTGTCAAAAAGAAGTCGTAGCCATGCTTTTCCAGCAGTTCTTCAAACATTTGGCGGAACTGTGCATAGCCACTTCGGTCATTGTTCTTCATAAACAGCACCATATGCCAAAAATATGTGACCATCAGACAATAAGAATCTTTCACTTCCTCAAAAATCTTCCTTGTTTCTGCAGCCAGCTGTGCGGCTTCCGTGAGCATTTCATTTTCCACATATAAGATGAGCAGCGCCAGCTTCAGCAGCCCCGTCACCCAGCGGTCCTCCACCTTTTCTGTAGCCGTCAATCCTTGCATGGCATAGCGCTTTGCCTGCGTTACATTCCCCTGTCTTCCGTATGCAAGGGCCAGCCCCACATAGCATTCGGCCTTGATGCGCTTTACCTGTAGCTTCTCCATCTGTCTGGCCGCCAGTTCATAATAACGGATTGCTTCAGCAGGGTCGTATGGATTCAACAACAGTTCCGCATGTCCATTGCGAATGTTGGCAACGGCAATATTGAACGCTTCATGGGATGTAATGCTGTTTTGCAGTCCCCTGAAGGCACTTTCCTTTGCACGCGCCCTGTTTCCCATCATCGCATAAATGAGGGATAATAAGGCATCCGTTTCCCTATGTGCAGATGTGGCGCTCTGCTGATCGAACAGCCTCGACTCCGCAAGCCCTCTTGCCTGCTGCAGGGCGCCCTGCCTTAGATACATCCGTATATCGATATTGCCTTCCTGCAGCAGTCCATTGTCCAAATGCAGCTGCTGCCAATATTCAATGCCGTTGAAGGCCTGCCCGATGTTCACCAGGTTTTCAACATACTGAAGGTTTAGATGGATAAACTCCTGTCTTGGTACCTGACACTGTCCGGCAAGTTGCAGGGCCTCCTGGAGATACCCTTTTGCTATGGAGGGCTGAAGGGTATCCACAAAGATTCTGGCAAGCCCAGCCTTCGATCTGACAACGGTCAAGAGGTCGTCATGCAGCCTGGCCTTTTCGATACACATTTCAAAAGAGAGCTGTGCCTTCCTGTAGAAAGCACTCAGCCGCAGACACTCCCCTTCTATATAATAAAGCGGGTAAAATTCCTCGCGTACCGCAGGGGAGCATTTTTTTATCTGCTCATGCAACCATTTATAACGCCCGGTCTGCATGAAATAATCCGCATAATGAAGAAGCATCTCACAAATGAACCGCTCATCATCAGTCTGGCTGATATGATAAAACGCTTGAATGATATCCTTCTTCTCTATGAAATAGACGGCAATCTTTTTATGCCGTTCTGCAACGTCCTGCCGGCTCTTTTCTCGATATTGCTGCATTAAAAACTGTTTCATCAAGCTATGGAACCTGTAATCTTTATTATTGGCAAGCATCTGGATAAAAGCATAATGGTGATAAATATAATCGAGCCGTTCTACCTCTTCCTCACCAAAAAGATCCAGGACGATTTCTTCGGAAAACGTATCAAACAGGCTGAAATTCATCAGCGTCTGCTGTATGGCAGGCTCCAAATGACGGAATAGCTCATAAGACAGATAGTCGTTGAAATCCTGCAGCGTGATTTTAGAAAAATCAAATGGATACCGTTCACTCTCCATCTGCATCGCTAAAAGAACGACCGCCATTGCCCAACCTTCAGTAATCTCATAAATCTGTTTGACTTCATCCTCCTGTAGCAGCGCCCCATAATACTCTTCAAACAGAAGACCGATTTCCTCCGGGATAAATACAAAATCCTCCTCTGTCACAACAGTAAGCAGACGCTTGCTTTTCAGCTGTTGCAGACAGTCCCATGTAGGATGAATACGCGTCGCCACAATGAAATGAACATGGGCCGGGGCAAATTTCACGAGCTGTTCGAACACATAATTTATTTGAAATACATGATGGACGAGGTGAAAATCATCGATGACGATATAGATTTCCTCAGGAATTTCAGACAGGGCATTACAAAATAGGGTAAAAAATTTATGTAAGTCCTCTATTTTTAAAAATGTCGTGATTTGATCCCAGGAGGAGTCCGCCAAACGGAAGTCTTTATGGACCGCTTTTATACTTTCGTATA
>JBJEFP010000154.1:0-11960 GCA_051874195.1 Lysinibacillus sp.
AAAAACAGCAACTTCGCTCGAAGCAGAGTTGCTGTTTATGTCTAGCATACGCGCCTACGCGAATGCCCTTATAATCTATTCGTATTTCAATGCGTCGCCTTCGAATGATTCGTCCGCCACTTTGATGGAATCAGTTGGGCAGCCTTCGAAAGCATCCTGCATATCTTCCAATAAGTCTTCCGGAATTTCTGCAGTACCCATGTTATCATCTAGAATAACGAAGGCAATTCCCTCATCATCATAGTCGTAAATATCCGGTGCCGCTGCGCCGCAAGCGCCGCAAGCGATGCATGTATCTTTATCTACAATTGTATATTTCGGCATTGTTACCTCTCCTTTTATCATTGCTGTTCCCTGAGCTTCTTTATTATTCTAAATCGGTTTACTTTACTTTTCAACCATGAACATGTTGTTTTCGTACAAAGGTCTGAGTAAATAGGGGATATAGAACAATGGTTTTGGTGATTTAGTGTGATGATGCATTACATTATAGCATAACCATCCGACATCAAACGCAACATTCGCACGAATTGTGATTAATATACATACCAGCCTGGGTTCCGGAATTATTTATCGTATGGAAAGGAAGATATGCAGGTAACGGGAATTGTATACGATAGGAGATAGAATGAAGTGAATAACAAAAATAAAACAGTTGTCCGCTCGATGGACATTTTAAATTTATTTATCAATCATAGTGAGCTGTCGTTCCAGGAAATCATCATGTTGTCAGGTATGCCGAAAACATCTGTATACCGGATGCTTGCCACGCTGGAGGAGATGGGATTTCTAGAGAAGGGGGGCGACGCCAAGTACCGGCTGGGTCTGCTGTTTTTGAAATTCGGCCATTTAGTGTCGTCACGGCTTGATATACGAAAGGTCGCTTATCCTTTCATGGAGGCCCTTCATCGAGAAACGAAGGAAGCCATTAATTTGGTTATCCGTGAGGGAAATGAAGCCGTTTATATAGAAAAAATAGACATGCATCAAAAGGTCCGTCTTTATACAGCAATCGGCCGTAGAAGTCCCTTGTATGCAGGGGCTTGTCCACGTGCCATCCTATCCTTTCTTCCCGATGAAGAGATCGATGCCTATTTGGAGACGATAGAGCTCATGCCGATTGCGAAAGGGACGATTACCGACAAGGACAAGCTATACGAAACAATTCGGCAGGATAGAGCGGAAGGATGTACCGTCAGCCATTCTGAATTGGAAGACTATACATCAGCCGTGGCAGCACCTATTTACAACAATCTGGGAGAAGTTGTTGCAGGCCTCAGCATTGCGGGCATCGAGGCCAACTATAGGGAGGACAAGGTGGATGTATTGAAGGAGAAAGTAAAAAAAGCCGCCCAGGAAATTTCCAGGCAGCTAGGCTATCTACAATGATAAGGCAAGGGAGCCCCTTCCATTCGGGACTCCCTCTTTTTTTGTCACCCTCATAACCGGGCCTTCAGGCGAATGCCGAGTGCCATGACGGCTATAGCCTTTTCCATTTCAAACAGGGCTGCTTCTGCCTGTTCCAATGATACTTCGGTAAAGTGGATGTCAGCGTTTGGCTGCATTTGGGACAGGCGGGGGAGATCCGCGGAAATGACTTGCCCGATTTTCGGATAGCCGCCAGTCGTCTGCCGGTCTGCCATCAGAATAATCGGCTGTCCGCTGGATGGTACTTGAACGGTGCCGTATGTCACCCCCTCTGAAAGTAAATCGAATTTCTCTGATAAGTGTAGCGGCTCTCCTTCTAACCGGTAGCCCATTCTATCCGAGTGTGTCGTAATCTTATAGGGACTAGAAAAGAAAGCGTGCTGGCTTTCAGGGGTGAAGCGTCTGTATTCGGAACCGTGCATGACTCGAATCGCCTCATTTTGCTCGAATAAGTGCAGCTGTGTAGCGTCGATGGACCATGCGATAGGCCGGTCCATCTGCTCCAGCTGCCTGATGAATGCGCGGCTGATATCGCCAACCGCCTCCCCGCAAGCAAAGCAGTCTCCCTTTTGAAGCGCACGTCCGGACAGGCCGCCGATTCCTGCGCGCAGATATGTACTTTTGCTTCCCATTACAGCAGGTACATGAATCCCGCCGGCAAACGATACGTAAGCCCGGCAACCACTGACGGCTGATGCAAAGTGTAAAACCGATCCCCTCCGTATGAGGACTGGTCTCCACATGGGTGCCTTTTGCCCATCGATGGTCGGCTGCAGGTCGCCGCCTGTAATCGCTATCAGCTGATCCGCCTCAAACAGAAGCTTTGTGCCGAATAACGTGACTTCAAGCGCCGCTTCTCCATCTGCATTCCCTACAAGCAAGTTTGCCAGCCGCATCGAAACGGCATCCATGGCCCCGCTTACAATGACGCCATATTTTTGGGCGCCCAACCTCCCCAAATCCTGCACCGTCGTCAGCAGTCCTCCGTGTAAAACAGTTACGCCCATCATTTTCCCTCCTTATAGCTTGCAAATTCTTCAGGAGAAATCGGGATGAAACGCACTTTGTCACCCGATTGTAAGAGCGTCGGGGGAGTATCCTCCGGAAGGAACAGGTCGAGCGGGGTACGTCCGATGATTTGCCAGCCGCCGGGTGTCTCGAGTGGATAGATGCCCGTCTGTTTTCCCGCAATGCCTACGGAGCCTGGTGTAATGGACAGTCTTGGCGAATCCTTTCGCGGCGTGGCGATGCGCTCATCCATTCCGCCCATGAACGGGAAACCCGGTGCAAATCCAATCATATACACAAGATATTCGGCAGAGGAGTGGATATGGATGACCTCTTCGATGGAAAGGCCGTTATGGGAGGCGACGTGCCCGAGATCCGGACCATGCTCTCCGCCATATGCCACGGGGATGTCAATTAGCCGCTGTTCGGCCCTTCGAGAGGTCCCCATCTCCTTCAATAGCTCGGATACAAAGCTGCTTACCATCTGATAAGGGCTTTTTTTCATTGGTGCTGCAGTCATGGAATATACAGCGGCCGGATGATAGTAAACAGTCAAACGATTATAAGAGGGTACAGCCTCTATAAAACCGGGGAAGGGATTGTTCTCAAGTAATAAGCTCAGGTGCTGCACCTTTTCATGAATGGCTGGGTCGATTCCTTCGCCCAAATGGACGACGAGTGCTGAGTCACCTAAAGGATGAATCGTTTCACTTATCGCATGAATGGTCATGAGAGCCATCTCCTTTAGTTTCGAAATTTGGAATTGCAGTTCTGTAAAATGGATAACGATTCTATTATAGATGGTCTGGAAAGAAAAACAAACGAATATTTTTGAACTATTCAATTTTTCTATCAATTCTAACTTTTCCCCTTCCCAAACGAAAAAAAGGTGTGCTAGAATGAGACTGTTATTTAAAACTGAAGTTCCGAATTTCGGAACAAGGATTGCCGACAAGTTTTGGGAGGGGATAGAATGTATCATGTAGATTTGAACTGTGATTTAGGGGAAAGCTTCGGGCGCTTCAAGCTAGGGGAGCAGGAG
Organism: Lysinibacillus sp.; assembly: GCA_051874195.1. Taxonomy (GTDB): domain Bacteria; phylum Bacillota; class Bacilli; order Bacillales_A; family Planococcaceae; genus Lysinibacillus_B. The sequence continues at coordinate 3,479 of JBJEFP010000154.1, forward strand.
AAGATTTTGAAGTACGTCACATCGGCCAACATTGCATGCGGCTTTCATAGCGGTGATCCGACCGTCATGAGGGAGACGATCAAAATGGCCATCAATCATGGAGTGAAGATAGGCGCCCACCCCGGCCTGCCTGATTTGAATGGCTTTGGCAGAAGGGAGATGGCCATTACACCTCAGGAGGGCTATGATATGGTCGTTTACCAGATTGGGGCATTGCAGGGGTTTTTGGCGACATTCAATGAAGAGATGCAGCATGTGAAGCCGCACGGAGCTCTGTACAATATGGCAGCAAAGGACCGGGCGCTGGCCGAGGCGATCGCCCAGGCTGTTTATGATGTTTCACCGTCATTGATTTTGTTCGCTCTCGCGGATAGCGAGCTGACAAGAGCGGGAGAGAAGATAGGTCTACGGACGGCACATGAATTTTTTGCAGATCGTACATACCAGGCGGATGGTTCGCTCACTTCCCGGGCGCAAAAGGATGCGATGATTACGGACCGTGAGCAATCTGCGGCTCAAGTGATCCGGGCGGTGAAGGAAGGGAAAGTCTTATCCCAGCAGTATACAGAGGTCGCTTTGCGTGCAGATACGGTATGCATCCACGGGGACGGGGAACACGCGCTGGCCTTTGCCGAATATTTGAAGGATAGGCTGGCGGCCGATCAAATCATCACTTCGGCAATCGGAAAGTGGGGGAAGTAGCGGATGACTGAAAAGAAGAGGAAAGTAGAAAATCCTGAGCCGGCAGCTGCGAAAAAAGGCGGCAAAAAGAAGGGCAACCGCAGCGTCCTGCTGGGAGCCGCCTTCTTGATGGCGACATCCGCTATCGGGCCTGGATTTTTAACACAAACGACAGTGTTCACACAGCAGCTCGCTGCAAGTTTCGGTTTTGTTATTTTAATTTCATTATTGCTGGATATCGTTGCACAAATGAACGTTTGGCGCATCATCGGTGTCTCGGGGTTGCGCGGACAGGAAATCGCCAATAAAGTATTGCCGGGGCTTGGGGTTGTACTTGCCGTTCTGATTGTCATCGGTGGATTGGCGTTCAATATCGGGAACGTTGCCGGGGCAGGCTTAGGGCTGAATGCCATGCTGGGGCTCGACCCCATTGTAGGTGCTGTCATTAGTGCAGCGATAGCCATTTTCATCTTTGTCGTTAAAGAGGCGGGAAAGGCGATGGACAAGGCTGCCCAGTTTGCGGGCTTTATCATGATTCTTTTAATGATGTATGTCGCCTTCAAAACATCTCCGCCTGTCGGAGAAGCGCTTGTGAATACGGTGATGCCGGAAACAATCAGCTGGTTTGCCATCGTAACGCTTGTAGGGGGGACGGTGGGCGGCTATATCACCTTCGCGGGTGGGCATCGTCTGCTTGATGCAGGAATAAAAGGGGTAGAGGCCCTACCGCAGATTACCAAAAGTTCCGTGACCGGGATTGTAGCGACAGGCATAATACGTATCGCCCTGTTCCTTGCTGTCCTTGGCGTGGTATCACAGGGGCTCGCTATCAATGCGGACAATCCGGTAGCATCCGTGTTCCAGTTGGCGGCAGGAGAGGTCGGTTATCGCATTTTCGGTGTTATTATGTGGGCGGCGGCCATTACGTCTGTCGTAGGCGCGGCGTATACATCGGTATCTTTCATCCGAACATTCCACCCGGCAATCGAAAAATACCATAACTGGATCATCATCGCATTCATCCTTATATCCACGACAGTGTTCGCATTCATTGGAAGACCGGTCAATGTCCTGGTGCTTGTTGGTGCATTAAATGCACTGATTCTGCCGCTTGCCTTGGGGACGCTGTTAGTGGCGGCCTACAAGAAAAATATCGTCGGAGATTACAAGCATCCCCTATGGCTGACGGTCACAGGAGCGATTGTCGTCGTCATCATGGCGGTTATGAGTGTTGTGACATTGTTCGAACAAATCCCATTGTTGTTTAAGTAAATGTAGTAGGAGGGGAAGGGAATGGACGATTTTTCATCACTGGCTCCGAAAGCGGTACGGGAGCTTATTCGAAAGCAGCACATAACGGGACCGACGGCAGGTATGTCAAAAGGGTACACGCAGGCAAACCTGGCCATCCTGAAGAAGGAGCATGCCTTCGACTTCCTGTTGTTCTGCCAGCGGAATCAAAAGCAATGTCCGGTGCTTGATGTCACAGAGGCAGGCTCTTATCGTCCGGCATTGCTCGCAAAGGACGCGGATCTCCGGAAGGACCTGCCGAAATACCGCATCTACCGGGACGGTGTCTTCACAGAGGAAGTAAACGATATTACAGACTACTGGGAGGAAGATATGGTCGCCTTTCTGATCGGCTGCAGCTTTACCTTTGAAACACCGCTGCTCGAAAGCGGCATTCCGGTCCGTCACATCGAGGAAAACTGCAACGTGCCGATGTACAAGACGAACATCCCATGCGTAAAGGCGGGCGTGTTCGAGGGACCGACTGTCGTCAGCATGCGCCCGATGTCACCGGAGGACGCCATCCGTGCCGTCCAGATAACATCGCGCTTCCCGGCTGTCCATGGTGCCCCTTTGCATATCGGCGACCCAAGCCAGATCGGCATCGAGGACATTACAAAGCCGGACTTCGGGGATGCCGTCACCATCAAACCGGGAGAAGTGCCGGTATTCTGGGCATGCGGCGTCACACCACAGGCAGTGGCGATGCAGAGCAAGCCTTCCATCATGATCACCCATGCACCGGGCTGCATGTTCATCAGTGATGTGAGGGACGAGGTATATAGCGTAATCTAAATAGAAGTTTAGTTGCAAAAAATGATAAATGAAAATGAGCCTCAATCCTTAGTTGGATTGAGGCTTTATTCACTCTGGAGGTCAACCGCTGGAGCATGTGTTGCATCTTATTTTCCTAAATTTAGTAGATTGAAAATTATGAATTTTAAAGCGAGTTATATATAATATAAGTAGACAGTACATCTTTGATTCAATAGCACCCCATTTACTAAGGAAATGAGGTCCGGAAAATGGAGAATGTAGCGGTAAATCGGTTGAAGGAAATTTTTGAGGCGCAACTTGCGCATCAGTGGGAGATGCGTGCAACGACGGCGGCCCAGCGGATTGGCAAGCTGACAAATCTGCGTGATGTGTTGCTTCGTAGACTGGACGAGATGGTAGAGGCGGCCATAGCGGATTATGCCCGTCCCGTTGAAGAGGCGAAATACCAGGTATATGCGGTGACGCAATCCATAGAGCATACCATTGCCCACCTGGAAGACTGGATGCAGCCCGAGGACTACACGAGCGAAGTGGGGAGCACGGCCAAGGCCATCTACGAACCAAGGGGACTGGTCTGTATTTTTGGAACATGGAATTCGCCGCCGTCCGTAACGATTCACCCATTGGTAGAAGCGGTTGCTGCTGGAAACTGTGTAGTCGTGAAGCCGTCGGAATATACGCCTGCCTACAGCCAGATCATTAAGGACATATTGGCAGAAGTGTTTGACGAAAAGGAAGTGGCGGTCGTATTAGGCGACGCGGATGTAGCTGCAGAGCTGCTCGAACTGCCGTTCAATCACTTCTTCTTTACGGGCGGCGAAAAAGTGGGGAAAATGATTATGCAGGGAGCAGCAAAGCATCTCGCTGCAGTGACACTGGAGCTTGGTGGGAAATCCCCTGTTATTTTGGACCGTCATATTGACCTGGTTCGCACAGCGCAGCGTCTTGCCTATGGAAAAGTAATGATGGGCGGTCAATTTTGCATCTGCCCGGATTATCTATTTGTCCCTGAGGAAGATGTGGAGGCATTCGTCCAAAGCTACGAAGGTGTTGTGCAGGCTTTGCTATATGAGGACGGAAAAATCCGCAATACAGAGCGCACGCAAATCGTCAATGAGCTGCACTACAACCGTTTGAAACGCCTGCTGAACGATGCGCTGGAGAAGGGCGCGACGGTGCTGTCGGGTGGCACATTGAATGATGACCTGCGCCTCATTGAGCCGACAATTATAGGCGATGTGACGGATGACATGGAAATCGTTTCAGAGGAAATCTTCGGTCCGTTGACATTCATCAAGCCTTACAAAGAGGTGGACGAAGCGATTCGCTACATTCGTCAGCGCCCTCAGCCGCTTGCGCTATATATTTTCAGTGAAGACAAGGAGTTCCAACAGCATGTTGTTGCCAATACCTCGTCTGGCGGTGTGACGATCAACGACATTGCTTTGCATAATACGCATCCGGAATTACCGTTCGGCGGCGTTGGCCAATCCGGGTTTGGCCATTTCCATGGGCAGCATGGATTTAAAACGTTCTCCCATATGCGTGCGGTTTACACGGTGGAGGATACGAGCATTAAATAAGTAGGAAATACGCGACCTGGCTGTGGTGTGTGTGCAGCCAGGTCGTTTTTGCGGGGAAAAACCATTGTATAAAGACAGGCTGAAATGAACAGGTTTCAAGCAGGCATTCCTTTTTTAAACTAATGGGAGGAGGAGCGGGCTTGGACTTTCTCATCAGCAAACTAGAAGAAGACGTGGAATATTTATATTCACAGGGCAAGCGGGTGGATAAAATTAAGATGAACCCCGAAGTATATGAACATTTTATTACGTTAAAGCAAGGTGCGTCTACAATCGACATTCCGATTGAGGCGGATGGAAACGTCGAGAAATATGAATTTATCTACAGCGTGATTCAGTGACTGCTGCTTGCATGAGGCATTCTTTCGTCCAGAGGTAACCCATTATAGCGGTTGCCTCTTTTTGTGATGAAGGTTTTGATGAGCAAGGGGCACATTCCTTTGCTGGTGAGCTGCATGACAAAAGTCTGTGAAAGTAGAATATGACAACTTTAAGCAGAAAATAATTGCATATTTGACGTTTTGTCTATATTTTCTCCAGATTCGCTTCACATCTTGTCAATGTTCGCCACATTCTGTTGTATGGTACGTTTAATAGACTACAACTATGAAAGAAGAGATGGATGAAAGAGACAAGCATAATTGGATTAGCTGCCATCTTATTTTGTGCATTTTTCCAAAGACGTGCTTTCTTCTACATTGCGTAATAAATCTTGACGTATAAATCGAAAGTTCAGTTGTATTATCCCGAACTGCTTTTTAAAAAGGTAGTTTTAAAAGCGTTTTCTACTAAAATTCATCATATTTTTACCACTTTGTCTACAGAATGCCGGTAGATATTTGTCACTTTGTCCACATTGCTAGATTCATTGGGATGTTATATTATTTAACATAAAACGAACGAGTGAAAGGGAAGTGATTTTATGGAAAAGCAACCACAGCAACTACAGCCGGGTTTGAAGCAGCGGCACATGACCATGATTGCCATTGCCGGTGTAATCGGAGCAGGGCTCTTTATGGGAAGCGGGTCGGTTATACATATGGCAGGACCAGGTGCCATTGTGTCCTACATTCTAGCGGGCACTATCGTTGTTTTGGTCATGCGGATGCTAGGCGAAATGGCGGCGGTCAATCCGAACAGTGGTTCGTTTGCACACTATGCCCACCAGGCGATTGGTCCGCTGGCAGGATTTATGATTGGGTGGCTGTATTGGTTCTTCTGGGTCATCGTCATCGCCATCGAAGCGACAGCCGCAGCAGCAATCATCCATTATTGGTATGAAGGCATCCCGTTATGGGTACTGAGCTTGGTGTTCACCGTTCTATTGACGCTGACAAACCTTGTCTCCGTAAAAGCATTTGGCGAATTCGAATATTGGTTCGCGCTTGTGAAAGTGGTCAGCATCATCGCGTTCCTTGCACTTGGCGCATTCTTCATTTTCGGCCTGGCGCCAGATCTTCATTCGGCAGGCATCAGCAACCTATTCGTCCATGACGGCTTCTTGCCGAACGGGCTTGGTGCAGTTCTAATGGGTGTCGTAACCGTGATTTTCTCCTTCATGGGCACGGAAATTGCAGCTATTGCGGCTGGTGAATCAAAGGACCCGCTGAAATCCATCACACGTGCGACGAACTCGATTACGTGGCGCATTCTCATTTTCTACGTCGGCTCCATAGCGGTCGTCGTGACACTTCTTCCGTGGTCGTCATCAAGCATTTTGACAAGCCCGTACGTGGCGGTTTTGGATTACTTGAACATTCCGGCAGCCGCCACCATCATGAACATCGTCGTCTTGACTGCCGTACTGTCGTGCCTGAACTCGGCGTTGTATGCAACATCCCGTATGGCCTTTGCGATGGCTGAAAAAGGCGATGCCCCGAAAGCCTTTTTAAAGCTCAATAAAAACGGAGCGCCTGCAAACGCCGTATTAGCTGCAACGTTCTTCTCCTACATTGCGGTGATTATGAGCTATGTATCGCCGGATAAGGTATTTTTATTCTTACTAAATTCATCAAGTGCCATTGCGCTAATTTTATATTTCATCATTGCGCTGTCACAATTGCGCATGCGTCGCCAAATAGAGAAGGAATCGCCTGAAAAGCTTGTCATCAAAATGTGGCTTTTCCCATACTTGACCTACTTTACGATGGCGGTTCTGATTGCCCTGACGGTTGCCATGTTCTTCATCGATGCATTCCGTTCGCAAATTCTATTTACATGTGTCATCGTCGCATGCATCTACATCGCCTATTTGATTAAGCAGCGCAAGCAGCTGCCCGGCGTCATCATCGAACAACAGCCCGTAGATGTCGAATGATTTTTCGCAAAAGGAGAGAGCCTTATCTTTTTAGATGACGGCTCTCTTTTTCGCTTTTAAAACCCTGACATTCTCATGTCAAGATAAAATATACATAAAATAAGAAATAGATTGTTATTTTTCAGAAAAAAATTTACGATTATCCTAACACACTAGAGGACGGGGTGAAGTGTTTCATGACTGAATTCGCATTAACTGTTCAATCGATTTTATCGCATAAACATTTTCAAACAGCGCAAATAGTGGCGGGGGAATCCCATTTATGCAAAACGTTCAAATGGGTTCACATTTTAGAAACACTCTCGATTGATGATCTGCTGAAGGGGCAGGAGCTCATTTTAACAACAGGCATCCGCCTTGCTGAGGATGAGGATGATTTTATACGCTTCCTAGAAAAGCTCGCATCCTTCAATACGGCAGCGCTTTGCATTGAGCTGGGCGAGCACATCCAGCAAATCTCGCCGCGTGTTTTACAAGCAGCGGAGGCGTTGCAGCTGCCGATCATTGTATTTCCCGATGTCGTGCCATTTATCGAAATTACACAGGATATCCATAGGCAGCTCATCAACCAGCACTACGAAATGCTGCAGCAGTTGGAGACGTATGCCCAAGAGGTGCACAAATTGACGCTGTTTATCACGAACTACGATCAGCTGCTCATGCGCCTGCAGAAATATCTGCAAGTGTCGGTCGTGTTCGAGCTGAAGGGCGAGGAAACAGTATTTCTGCCGAATATCAGGCAGGAGGTCTTTTACGAGCTGCAGGAGGCCGGCGATGCCGAGCATTTATTGTCCCGAGACATCCATCTGCTGAAGCAAAAGTTCGGCACGCTTCACATTTATACGTCCGAGCGGCTGCTGAATGAATTTGATGCGCTCATTCTAGACCGTACCATTGTCGCGCTATCGAATTTTTTATTGCGTGACTTATACATTGATGAGCGCATCGAAAATGAAAACCGGCTATTTTTGACGCAGTGGCTGGCGGGCGAACTGAGCGTAATTGACATGCGCCAATTTTTAGAGGAATTTGCGCCGAAGACGGTGGATAAGCCGTGGATTGTCATGCTGCAGCGGGTGCAAAATGTCAGCAAGCGCGATAATCTGACGTATCATAAACTGTTCGTGCGCAATTTGCTGGAGAAGTACGGCTTTTACGCGCTGACGTTGGAGCATGAGCAGGACCTGGTGTTTTTCATTGCGGATTTATGGCAATCGTCCGATTATAAGGAACGCCTTGAAAAAGTGACAAAGCAGCTGGTGAAGACCGACCAGAAAACGCAGCACCTCCTCATGGGCTTTGGACACCGGGTTTGTTCATTTGAGCAAATTCTTCAGAGCTATACGTCGGCCAAAAATACGCTGCGTGTGCGCAAGCATCAACTGGAGCTGCCGTTTTTCTTTGAGGATCTTCCGCTTCAGCACATGCTGCTGCAATTGCAGACAAATGATATTCTAGTTGATTTTGCCCATGATTTTTTGCGCCCGCTGTTCGAGTACGACAAGGTGAACAATGGACAATTAGTTAAAACGCTGAAAACCTATTTGGCGTTGAATGGCTTGAAAAAAGAAACGGCGCAGGCATTATTCATCGTGCGCCAAACGCTGTATCACCGTCTTGAGAAAATCGAAAGCCTATTAGGCAAGGATTTCATGACGGGCAGCAAGCGCCTGGCGATCGAGCTCATGCTGCATCTAGTCACGCCGCCGCAAGATGTACCGAAAACGACAACGATATGATCCCTTTTCAAAATGTAGTGTTAAAATAAAATTTGATTAAAAATGCCTCGTAAACTTCATTGTATGATGAATGAAAAGAATCCATTTTGAAAAAA
>JBJEFP010000155.1:0-1569 GCA_051874195.1 Lysinibacillus sp.
TTTGTACTCATCGATGAGCATCTCCAGCTGCGCCAGCGCCTCCCCTTTCCTGACCTCTGTCCGCCCGCTTTGCCAGCGGACATGCAGACCATCTTCCTGTGAAGCAGCCGTCGCAAACGGCTTGATTGCGGCAATTGAATAATGGCCGCCGCGTCCGCTCTCCAAAAAGGCATATTCCGTTTCATGCTGGATTTGCTGCTTGAAGCTATAAAAAAATGCATCCTTCGTCATCGGAAACGACAACGCTTCTACTTTTACTACTGACATAAGACCCTCCAAATTTTCTGCAATTACTTACTATTAAACTCGAAAATGAAGAAGAAATCTAGCAAGGAAGAGGCAGGGTGCATCCCCTCTCATTTATCTGATTCATCATATAGATGAATACACCATATTAAGGGATGGCTGGAGGAGGCCTTCCCCATTTTCCCGGCACACCAAAAAGGCGCAGCGATTTCTCGCCACGCCCAGTAGGGGAACCTGTCGCCGCAAGCGGCTGGTCCTTATTCTACTTATGTTAGTCTTCGAATTGGTATAAAGGTGTAGACAGGTAGCGCTCGCCGTTTGATGGCACTACAGCCAGGACGTTTTTGCCCGCGCCTAGACGTTTTGCCGTTTCAATCGCTGCATAGATTGCCGCACCTGAAGAAATACCAGCCAGGATACCTTCTTCGCGCGCTACTTTACGTGCATTTTCGAATGCTACTTCGTTTTCAACCGGGAATACAGAATCATAGATATCAGTATCTAATACGTCTGGTACGAAGCCCGCACCAATTCCTTGGATTTTGTGTGGACCAGGGTTGCCCCCTGAAAGAACCGGGGAGTCCTTTGGTTCAACGGCAATGATTTCAATGTTCGGGAATTTTTCTTTCAATACTACCCCGGCACCTGTGATTGTACCGCCAGTACCGATGCCCGCTACGAATGCATCAAGCTGCAAGCCTTCTGATTCGAATGCGTCTACGATTTCCGGACCAGTTGTTAGACGGTGGACTTCTGCGTTTGCCGGGTTTTTGAATTGCTGTGGCAGGAAGTAGCCTTCTGAAGCCGATAATTCCTCTGCTTTGGCAATAGCGCCCTTCATTCCTTCCGGGCCAGGTGTCAATACTAACTGTGCACCATAAGCACGCAGTAGGTTGCGGCGTTCTAAAGACATTGTTTCAGGCATGACAAGGATTGCTTTGTAACCTTTTGCAGCAGCAATCATCGCAAGACCGATGCCCGTATTACCGGAAGTCGGCTCGATAATTGTACCGCCTGGTTTTAATGTACCGTCTTTTTCAGCTGCTTCGATCATCGCTAATGCAAGACGGTCCTTTACTGATGACCCTGGATTGAAGTACTCCAATTTTACATATACAGTACCTTCGTTCTCCCCTGTCGCATGATTTAACTTAACGATCGGTGTACGTCCCACTAAATCAGCTACAGAATTTGCCAATTTACCCATTAATATCATCCTTCCTTAATTCCTACCAAGTAAATAGGTTTTTTATTAATTGTATCTTACCAATTTCCCATTACCTTTGTCAATGAAACAGCAAACATTTCCCCGAGAAGTTTTTT
>JBJEFP010000156.1:0-11817 GCA_051874195.1 Lysinibacillus sp.
CGTGTCCTGTATAAGAGGGCACGCCTTTTTTTGAAAACGGAGGAAAACACAGATGTTCCAATATGAAGTTATGCAAGATGGTATAACGGTAGAAGAGCTGCTGCGAAATACGTGGCGCTTAGGGAAAAAGCAGGTGCACGAACTGCGCATGGCAAAGGCCGTGTCAAAAGACGGCGAACCGGTCGATTGGAAGGAGCCTCTTCCAAAGGGGACGAAACTGGCGTTCACATTCGAGGTCTCCCCCTCCTCCTACAAGCCGACAAGGGCGTGCGGGGTGGAAGTGCTGTATGAGGACGAGCACTGCCTGGTCGTCTCGAAGCCAAAAGGAATGGCCACACACCCGAACGATGCCGCCGATACGGATACATGCATGAATCATGTCATGGCGCATGTACAGGCAAATGGCGGGGCCTACGCAGAGCATGTCCATCGTCTCGACCAGGGAACGAAGGGGCTGCTGCTCATCGCCAAACACCCAATCGCCAAATCGGTGTTCGACCGGATGCTCGAGGAGAAGAAGATCATCCGTACGTATGAAGCCGAGGTGCAGGGGAATATCCGCTCAGACAGCGGCACGATCAATGAGCCGATCGGCAAGGACCGCCATCATAATACACGGCGCATCGTTTCATCCTTTGGGCAGCATGCCGTTACACACTTTGAGGTCGTGAAGCGCTTCAAGGGGACCTGCCTCGTCCACCTTGTACTGGAAACGGGCCGCACGCACCAAATCCGGGTCCATCTTGCACATATCGGCCACCCGATTGTCGGGGATACATTGTACAATGCACGGCAAACGCCAAACAACGATTACGAGCTCCATGCCGTCCAACTGGAATTCACCCATCCATTCACACATCAGCTCGTGATTGTAAAAGATAAATAACACTCTACTGAATCTGTCTCAAAAACCATTTTGAGACAGATTTTCCATTATCCCAAAACCCACAAGAACCATTAAAACCCTTTTTTTACCTTTTTATAGGTCAGTGAGAATCATTGCTATTTTTCTCTTAAAAGCATCCTTCTTTCTATTAAATTTTCCTTATTTTTAGATTATGATAGTAAAAAATTATTCTTTTCATAATAAAGGGAATGGTGTACATGTTTATAGATTTGAAGAAAAACGACAGTCTGTTCTTAATAAATGATTCAGTACTCGACCGTTTCAATGCCATCCGCAATGAATTAGAACTAATTACGCTCATGATTCCGCCGCATCTAGATCGCCTTCAAGCCTGGAATCTATTATTGGATTTCTGGATAAAGTTTTCCTTCCCGGAAGACAAGCTAATTGAACACCCGCATCATTCACTTATTTACATAGTTCGCAAAGCCTTACTTTACGAAACCTTTCAATTACAGGCAGTCCGTCGTGTATTGCCTTTGACGAACAAGAATGACCGTTTCGCCTATCTGTTTTCCCTCTATACCATACTAGAGCTTGATGAATTCTTCTTAACAATCATTAGACGGGATGCTGAATATGCCCGGTGCATAAAGGATGTGGCGGCCTATGCCTCCAAAGATATCTCCAGCTATTTCGATGAATCTTTCCAAACGCTAGAATCCTACCCGAAACAGCTGGCCACCACCCAGGCAAGGGCGTTCAGGAAGATTACCGAGATCATGGCTGCCCGCCAGACGGAGGCAGCGCTTGCTGTAGAGAGAGGAATCAAAAAGGCAAAGGATATGTATTATTTATTATACGATGCATTCATTTAATCAATCGAGGTGATGATCCATGCACTATAAACTGTCAGATACAAAGGAATATATTCACCATTTATATGCCCAGGGCCGATTTAAGCATATGCTGGAGCATTCCCACCAAGCATTGACCATGGCCCTTAAAAGCCACTCCTATTCCGAAGCCCTGATATTTTATAAAAATATGATGGAAGCCTATTGCAATTTGGGCCAAATCCCGCTTTTACATGAAACATTGATTGAATACAAGGAGCTGTGCAGAATGCATGGCACCCTCGAAGATAAAATGCATTACCATCGTTTTTCTGCGGTTTTCCATGCCAGTACAAATAACGTGGCGTTTGCTGTTAAAGCCTACAAATGTGCCATTCATTATGCGCATGAGCTGAATGATGAGGAAATTCTGGCCATCTGCTATGCCTTGATCAGTAACGCTTACATCAACGGGAAGGAGATGCAGCAAGCCACGTTCGCCATGAAGCTTGCGCAGCACTACAGCCTCCCCATTACCGACCAGACTGATGCGATGCTCCGGGTAAATATAGCGCTCATGCATACCTATGCACAACTGGGCATGAAAGAGGAGTTTACCGAGCTTGAGGACAAGACGATGGAGCTGATCGGCAGCCGCCCCCTCCATTTTCTTTTTGCATGCATGAAGTTCAGTGAAGGGAGATTATTATACAATCTGCATGACTCCAAAGGTAGCGTCGTTGCTTTCAAAAAGGGACTCGAGCTGTTGGACCCAGGAGATCAATTTGTTTATTTACAGCATATATACCAGTATATTTTACATCATCAGTTGGATATCTATTTCCCAAAAGGCTATATCCGTACACAGCTAGAAGTGATGGAAGTCCAAATGAATGCCTGGCGGAAAAATACGCAGCGGGAAGGCCAGCCTTTTCACTATGATGTCGGCATCGCCTATGAAGACAACCATATGCTATTTGATTCCTTGTCATTAATGGGAGTGCCTCGCCTAAGCGAAGTCGTGAATAAAAAATTATTGAAGGGCGAAAGCTGTGCCTGCCTCCTCTTTTCCTTGCATGACAGCCAATCCGATGCTCATCCTCCGCATCAGCTGACATATGCTGCATTCATTATCATTCAGGACCTTTTGAAAAGCGTACCACATATCTTTTCCAGGAAGGAGCATGAAGAAGGCATCATCATCCTGTTCAACGACATAGATGCAGAAAACATCATTTATTCCATCTATCAGAAAATCCGAAAAACAATCGGCCAAACAGATTCTCCCTCCAATGCCCTGCCGATTCATTTCGGACTGGCCTATTCGAAGGAAATGAAGGCGGCCACGTTCGAGAAACTGTACGCGAAGGCGAGTGCCTGTCATTATTACGCCCATTCAACCAACAAGCTTTATATTACGTAAAAAGGAGCTGCCCGGAAAGTTAGAAACTTTCTGAACAGCTCCCTTTTCTTATTCACCATCCCACAAGAAGCATTTTCCCTGCGGCGGCCGCATCAAAATGCCGGCTTCCCCGTCGCAAAGGGGACGGCTCAAACTGCTTTTCAGACGTCCCCTCCGCTTCCCTCATTCATTTCCGCCAGCAAGCTGTCTCACAGGCAGCCCCAGCCATTTAGAAATCAAAATTATCCGGATCTGCAGCTGTACGGTGGAATGTGTTCAGCGCTGTCACTGCCGCTACTTCATCGGCTGCCAGGCTGAAGTCGAATACATCCAGGTTTTCCTTGATGCGATCCGGAGTCACGGACTTAGGAATGGCAATATTGCCGATTTCCAAATGCCAGCGAAGGACGATTTGGGCCGGTGTCTTGCCGTACTTCTCTGCCAGCTGTTTGACGACAGGGTGTGTAAATACAATGCCTGTACCAAGCGGCGCCCATGCCGTTACGGCAATATTATGCTCCGCGCAGAAGGCACGCAGGCTATCCTGTGAAAGAGAAGGATGGCATTCCACCTGGTTGACCATCGGCTTGACATTCGCCACCGCAAATACCTCCTCCAGATGGTGCTGGTGGTGATTGGACACGCCCGGCACGCGGATCAGCTTTTCCTCATACAGGCGTTCAATCGCCTTGTATGTTTCTGCAAGCGTCGGCTTCGGCCAATGTGTCAAATACAGGTCCACATACTCGAGACCCAGCTTTTTCAGCGATGTCTCAAATGCGCGCAATGTATTGTCAAATCCTTGGTCCGAGTTCCAGACCTTCGTCGTCACAAAGATTTCTTCACGTGGAATGCCTGAATCTTTTATCGCAAGACCGACCGCTTCTTCATTTTGGTAGATGGCAGCCGTATCGATTGCGCGGTAGCCTGCCTTCAGCGCCTCTGTGACGCCGTTGTACGCCACGTCGTGCTCCTTCATACGGAATACGCCATAGCCGATGCGAGGCATCTGAACGCCGTTAGCTAATGTGATTGTTGTACCTATTGTCATGATAATCCCCCTTTTTTCGATTACAGAACCATTATAAGGCAAGCCGTACAAAATTTCGACACTCGAAATACAGAAGCCCTCTTGACGCAAAATAAATTCCGGCTACTTATAAACAGGCAGTATCTTTCCCCTGCCGCCCCCCTAATTCCCTATTACATTAGAAGTCGAAATGGAAGTTCTCCGGATTTTGGCCAAATCGTTTGTTGCGGTTGAGGTCATTTAACACTTTCATATCCTCTGGAGTAAGCTCGAAATCAAAGATATCCGCGTTTTCCTCGATACGGGAAGGCGTCACCGATTTCGGGATGACAAGTATATCATTTTGGATATGCCAGCGAAGGACTACCTGTGCCGGGGATTTTCCATGCTTTTCTCCGACTTGTACAATGGCCTCATCATGCAGCACCCCACCGCGCCCAAGCGGTGACCATGCAGTGACGGCAATCCCATGTTCTTTGCAGAATATGCGGAGCGGTTCCTGGGAAAGATAAGGATGGACTTCGACCTGGTTGACCATCGGCGGTGTCTGTGCCACCTTCATCACTTCAGCGAGATGCTGTTCGTGATGATTGGATACGCCCGGAACACGGATCAATTTCTCATCATATAATCGTTCGATCGCACGGTAGGTCTCCGGATACTTGCCTTCGACCGGCCAATGCGTCAGGTAAAGGTCGATATACTCCATACCGAGCTTTTTCAGCGACACCTCGAATGCACGCAGCGTATTGTCATACCCTTGATCGGTGTTCCACACTTTTGTCGTGACAAAAATCTCTTCCCGGGGAACACCCGAATGGCGGATGGCCTCCCCGACCTGTTCTTCATTGTAATAAAGCGCCGCTGTATCGATGGCACGATATCCAACCTGCAACGCCTTTGTGATGGCCTCCACCGTTTCCTGCGGGTCCGTCATTTTGTAGACGCCCAGCCCGAATATTGGCATCCCCACACCATTAGCCAATTTTTTTGTTGATTGCAAATCCATCTCTATCACTCCTTGCCCATAATGATTCCATTATAGCAAGTTTAGCACTTTCATGATATTTTCGAGAAAATGGTTGCAAAGTTCTTCAAAAGCGAATATTATATAAAATGTTGTTTTAAATGTTCGTGTTTAAAGGAGGTTACTTCAGTATGTTTCAACTGAAGGAAAACAATACAACTGTAAAAACTGAAATGCTGGCGGGTTTGACGACATTCTTGACGATGGCCTACATCGTTGTCGTGAATCCTATTATATTAGCTGACGCCGGGGTGCCGATTGACCAGGTATTCATGGCTACAATCATCTCCGCGGTCATCGGGACGCTCTGGATGGCGCTCATGGCCAACTATCCGATCGCCATTGCACCGGGTATGGGTCTGAACGCATACTTTACGTATGCAGTAGTCGTCGGCTCTAACGGCGCAATCGATTATATGACGGCTTTTGCCGCTGTATTTGTAGCCGGCCTCATTTTCATCATTTTGAGCCTGACGCCGTTCCGTGAGAAGCTCATCCTGTCCATCCCCCAGAATTTGAAGCTGGCGATTACGGCGGGTATCGGTCTTTTCATCGCCTTTATCGGTCTTCGCATGCCTGAGATTGTCATAGCCGATAAATCAAATCTCGTAAAGTTAGGTGATTTATCGAGTCCTGGTGTATTGCTCACTTTATTCGGCTTGATAATAACAGTTATATTGATGGCACTGAATGTCAACGGTGCATTATTCATCGGTATGGCTGTGACATCAATCGTTGCCATCTTTACAGGTCAATTAACGATTGACAAAATCGTTGCAATGCCACACCTTCCTGAAGGCATCCTTGTGTGGAATCCGATTGCCGCTATCGGTGATGTCATTTCCTACGGATTGTACGGGGTCGTCTTCTCCTTCATTTTAGTTACGCTGTTCGATACGACAGGTACAATGGTAGGGGTGGCAAGACAAGCCGGCCTCATGAAGGGTGAAAATCTGCCAAGAGCTCGTCATGCACTGCTTGCAGACTCGATTGCTAGTACTGCTGGTGCAATGGTCGGGACAAGCCCGACAACTGCCTATATTGAATCTTCCGCAGGCGTAGCGGCAGGAGGACGAACTGGATTGACGTCATTGACGGTAGCCATCCTGTTCCTTCTATCCTCTTTCTTCGGTCCATTGGTTGCTTCCATCTCCGGTGTGGCTGCCATTACATCGCCTGCGCTGATCATCGTCGGAAGCTTAATGATCGGTGCCGTCAAAAATATCGAGTGGGATGATTTCGATGAAGCATTCCCTGCATTCCTCGTCATTTTGACGATGCCATTGACATCCAGCATCGCCACAGGTATCGCCCTTGGTTTTATTACGTATCCAATCATCAAGCTGGTGAAAGGGAAAGGACGCGAAGTACACCCGCTGCTTTATGTATTCGCCGTGCTATTCATCATTCAATTGGTGTTCCTTCCTCACTAGCAGGAAAATGCATAGGCATTTCCATCACTTACTATCCATCTTTTCAAAAGAGTGTTTCCGGCGCGGTCCGGGGCACTCTTTTTTTCTTCCCCCTCGCCGTCGTTATTGTAGAATCATTTCGTTTTTTAGAGGATTTATGGTTATAAAATAGAATTTTTAAGGAAGTTACACATTTTTCCTACAAAGGGGATGAGGAATATGATGGACACACAGTTAGTACTGACAGGATTTTTGAAACGTGCAGAGCGGTTCTTTCCGAATAAGATGATCATCTCGCGCACAAGCGACACGATGACGCACCGCCTCACCTATGCCGAATATGCCAAACGTACGCGCCGCCTGGCAGATGCCTTGACGAAGCTCGGCATGAAGCGCGGGACGAAGGTAGGAACATTTGCCTGGAATCACCACCGTCATCTGGAGGCCTATTTCGCCATTCCATGTACGGGTGCCATTCTTCATACAATCAACATCCGCCTGGCTCCCGAGCATATCATTTATATCATCAACCATGCGGAAGATGAGATTCTGCTGATTGATGGGGACCTGTTCCCGATGGTGGAGCCTGCACTCGGCCATCTGAAAAGCGTCAAGCACGTCATCGTCATGCGGGACGACATGATTGTGCCCGAATCAAGCTTTGAAAACGTGCATTCGTATGAAGCCCTGCTGGCGGAAGCGGATGAAAACTTTGAATTCCCCGATGACTTGGACGAACAGATGCCGGCCGGGATGTGCTATACATCCGCCACGACCGGCATGCCAAAGGGGGTCGTCTACAATCACCGCGGCATCGTCCTGCACAGTCTGGCTTTGGGGCTCGCCGAGTCATTTGGGGTGAGTGAACGCGATGTCGCCCTGCCTGTCGTGCCGATGTTCCACGTGAACGCATGGGGCTTCCCGTTCGCGGCGGTCAATTATGGATTGACGCAGGTTTTACCCGGTCCCATGTTTACCCCGGCATTATTGCTGGATTTATTTGAACAGGAGAAGGTTACCGTCACAGCAGGAGTCCCTACCATCTGGCTCGGGGTACTGAATGAGCAGGAGAAGAATCCACGTGATTTATCGTCCATCCGCCTCATCATCTCCGGCGGCTCTGCATCGCCGAAGGGACTCATCAAAGCCTATAATGAAAAGCATGGCATCCCTTATGTAAATGCATACGGCATGACGGAAACATCGCCGCTTGTCAGCATATCCTATCCTCTTTCTACAATGGATGACTACTCCACTGAGGAAATAATGGACCTTCGCACAACACAGGGACTGACATCATCACTTGTCGAAACGGAGGTCGTCAATGAGGACGGACCTGTTCCATGGGACGGCAAGACAATGGGCGAGCTGCGCATTCGTGGTCCTTGGATTGCTTCCGAATATTACAAGGATGAACGCTCTTCCGAGGCCTTCCGTGATGGCTGGCTGTATACGGGTGACATCGCCGCCTTGACGAAGGAAGGCTATATCAAAATCACCGATCGGACGAAGGATCTGATCAAATCCGGCGGTGAATGGATTTCCTCCGTAGACTTGGAGAACGCCCTCATGTCCCACCCTGCCGTATTTGAGGCTGCCGTCGTGGCCATTCCTCATGAAAAATGGCAGGAGCGCCCGTTGGCATGCGTTGTGCTGCATGAAGGAGCAGCTGCCACGAAAGAGGAGCTTCTGGATTCCCTTCGCGGCCAATTCGCCAACTGGTGGATTCCGGATGATGTCGTGTTCCTGAACGAGATTCCGAAGACGTCTGTAGGGAAATTCCTAAAGGCGAAGCTGCGCGAAGAGCTGACTGACTATAAGCTGCCTCTGTAAGAAAATGACGTATACCTAAATTAGAACAAGGAGATTTCCGATGCGGTCATCTCCTTGTCCTAGTTGTCTACCCGATATTTCATTTCTCCCACTGAATAGCTCTCCTTTTCTCCACCATGACCAAAAGACGCCTGACTTTCAATGCCCGCTCCTACAGCTCCTCCTCATCGAACTGTACTGGATCGGCCTCTCTTCCGTCTCTCTCCAATTGCTGTCCATCACGCAGATGCTCCATCTGCTTTCCCAAATCTTTGAGCTCTTCCATCGTGTTTGCCATGTTCCCGTTCACTACTTGATCTTTATCCTTGGTCATATATACCCCTCCTTTTTTACACTATTCCCCTGTTTAATCATTTGAACCATTTTCGCCACAAAATATTATTGGTAAAGACTTGGTAGATGATATATACTGATAAAAGAGATTTTTTACTATGTCAGGAGGGTACTTCCATGAAATTATTATTAATTCTCGGTGTATGTGCAGCATTCTTAACTGCAATCTTCACAGCTGGTTACGAAGGTAAACCATTTTCTAAAGAAAACTAATCTGTAATCGATGCTCATCAGCGGCGGCCGTTCTAAACGGCCGTCTTTTTTCTTGACTCCCCATTCCTCAGCCTCTACAATAAGTTACATAAAGTAAGTAACTATAAAATAATAATTTGAGAGAGGGAGTGTTTCCCATGGCTACACACTTTCATAAAAAACCTAATTTATACACATCCCATATGCAATTGAAGGTTTCCGACCTGGAGAGATCCATTGAATACTACACAACTATTATAGGCTTCCAGGTGCTAAATCAAACCGAAGATACGGCTTATTTGACAGTTGACGGGACATCCAGCCTGATTTCATTAGTAGAAGTGAAAGATGCCATTTCTCCGCAAGGGTTCACAGGGCTGTATCACTTTGCCCTCCTATTGCCGACACGGAAGGATCTTGGCAACATCCTGCAGCATTTCATCCAGCACCATGTCCGTCTGGGGGCAGCCGATCATGAGGTAAGTGAGGCGCTTTATGTAAATGACCCGGATGGTAACGGCATTGAAATTTACATCGACCGCCCTGAGGAAGAATGGGTATGGACACGCGAAGGTCTTGTGCATATGACGACAGAGCAGCTGAACGTCCAGCAGATTTTAGAAGAGGCAGATGGCAATTGGAGCGGCCTTCCATCAGGGACTGTCATGGGGCATATCCATCTGTCTGTGAGCGACCTCGCTAAAACGGAAGAATTTTATACGAACGTGCTCGACTATCAGGTCGTCTGCCGATACGGTGGTCAGGCGCTGTTCATTTCTACCGGTAACTATCATCACCATATCGGCCTGAATACTTGGCAGAGCAATGGCAGCCCCGCTTTACCCGACCATGCTGCGGGGCTGAAATCCTATACGGTCGTATTGAAGGATGAAGCATATGCAGATTCCATCAAAAACAGGCTACAAGCAGCAGGCCTGCTGGTGGAGCACTATGCAGACGGCCCATTATATGGCGGCAAGCAGCTCTTCTCTACCGTCGATCCAAACGGCATCCGCATCATCTTCACAATGGAAGAGTCATAATACGAATAGAAGGGGCTATCCATGCGATAGCCTTTTATCATCCCTTCAGAATCAGGAAATCCCCCCTGCCTTTCCATTTATACAAGTCCATCCTGCTCTTTCTGCATAGCACATCAACCATGCTCCTCGACCCCGGTTTTACTAACATAGAGCTGGCGCAAGTGTTGAAAAATTATTGAAAAAGGATGTCATCACGATAGAACCATCCAAACCGCCATTCGTCGATTTTGACATACAACTTAACTAAAAATAAGCGTCATGACGAGTAAAAAGTGTCTGTTTGATGATTATCTGAGAGTAATTCGTATATGGATTTCCCCATCCGAGACAACAAAGGTGGCAAAAATGAAGCAAAGGCAAAA
Organism: Lysinibacillus sp.; assembly: GCA_051874195.1. Taxonomy (GTDB): domain Bacteria; phylum Bacillota; class Bacilli; order Bacillales_A; family Planococcaceae; genus Lysinibacillus_B. Next base: position 10,318 of record JBJEFP010000156.1, read on the forward strand.
GAATTCCCGTCCATTTTCCATTTAAGAGAGGCTTTTTTTGAAACTTTTCCCTGTTTTCATTCGTTTTAAATAAAACGATTCAGAAGGAGGGATGAAATGGAGTCCACTCGCCTTTCTTCCGCTACACAAAACATGGCAGATACCGTATGGCTGGAGCATTTGATGGATACATACGGGGATGCGCTGACAAAGCTTTCCTTCACCTATGTCAAAGATCTAGGGAGTGCACAGGAAATTGTACAGGATGTGTTTTTTCTATGCTATGACCGCTGCGAAGAAATCCGTCAGATTGCTTCATTGAAGGCCTGGTTATACAAAGTAACAATCAACCGCTCCAAGGATAAGCTGAGAAGCGGATGGCTGAAACGGGTAATCCTCGACAATCTCATCCCTGCCTATGCAAGGGCACGCCATTCTACAGAGACTATGCTCATCGAACAGGAGCAGCAGCATGATCTGCTAATGCTTGTACTAGAATTGCCGGTCAAATACCGGGAAGTCCTATTGCTCTTCTATTACGAGGATTTATCGATTGCCGAAATGAGCCTTATGCTTCGGATTAATGAAAATACAGTAAAAACAAGGCTGAAGCGAGGACGGGAGTTATTGAAACAGACTGTGAAGGATGGTGATTTCGGTGGATGAGCGGCTTAAAACCCTGAAGAAAAAGCAGAACCAACAAGCATTGGTACACATCACGTTTACAAACGCAAATAAGCAGGCTGTGCTGGACAGGATAAACCGCAAAAAGCTACCGCTTCGTCTCATTCCTCAGATGGCTCTTGTCCTCTTCAGTTTGGTTGCGATAGGTTCCTTGTATTTCCTCATTGCAGGGAATCCACCTGAGGAAATGGCGATTGAAACGATTTCAGATACAGACACACCGCAGAGCCTCCAGCATGTAGCTGTAACAGGTGATCTATTCACAATTGAATGGCTGTCCGATGCAATGGACAGAGGCAATCACGATTACCTTACATCGTACCACTCGCCGCTCGTTATCGATCCGGAAGTATCAACTTTTAAACGAGGCGATGTTGTGTACTACGAAACCCCTGCATCCGCCATCAAGATGAATCCGCAGATACCCGCACAAAACATAGGGCGAATTGTCGGCTTACCGGGCGAGACGATTGAAATTATCGACGGCCAGGTGTGGATAAACAACCAAAAACTCGTTTCATTTTATGCGCAGGCGACGATGCATGGACTGAATGAAACAGCTTATTTTGAAAAGGTAGACCCAAGCAATATCGTAGACGAAGAGGCGATACGTGCCTATTTCTCCACTTCCTTGCCTGCTGCGGCCATTGGGGAGAATGAAGTATTCGTCCTAGTCGACCAGTGGTGGCGGGGAACGGACAGCAAAGATTACGGTCCCCTCCAGACAGAACAAATCATCGGACTGGTGAAGGGTTATGCCCAGTAGCCGCCTCGTCATTCCTAAGAACAAAAGCGCATTCGCGCCCGTTCAGCTACGACAAGCGCGCCGAAGCAATC
>JBJEFP010000157.1:0-1553 GCA_051874195.1 Lysinibacillus sp.
TCGAGGAATTGGCGGATGAAGTGAAGAAGCATGTGAAGTAGAAGGAAAAGGGCGCCCCGGCGCCCTTTTTCTATATATATGAAATTAATCTTCAGTAATTTTTACGGAGTGCAGATTCGGGGGAAGATGCCCTCCCAAGCGGCTTGCTTTGACCGTCTACCAGCCTGAACGAGACTAAAGTACGAAAAACGATTGAATATTCTACCTATTTTGACTACAATAGGTGAAAAGGCATGAGGAGTGGTTATATGGAAATACGGAAGGGGACGATTGATGACGCTGAGCTGTTATGGATGCTCATGCAGGATGCCTTTTCGGAGTACAAGGAGGATGTTGCACCGTCTACTGCCCTGCAGGAAACACCCGATTTCATCCGTCAGGAAATAAAGGCAGGCGAGCAGTCGTTCATCATCATGAATGAGGAGGGGGAACCTGCTGGCATGGTCCGGTATAAAATGACGGACGATTGCCTCTCCTTTTTCCGGATGTCGGTCCGGCGCAGTCACCAGGCGAAGGGGTATGCCAAAAAGCTGCTGATTGAACTGGAGAAGGAGGCATTGCAAAACCGTCTTGCCTATATAAAGTGCCGGGTCCGTTCGACATCACAACGCAACATGCATTTATACATACATCTGGGTTATAGGCAGTGTGGCGAGGACCTGCTGGAGCGAAACGGTGTACCGATTACCATTGCACTGCTGGAGAAGCCGCTGTCCATCATGTCAAACAGGCAAGGAATGTGAAATTGCATGACCTTGTCTTTTTTCTTTTCTATAATAGGAAGCATGGAGGTGGTTGCATGGAAAAGGTACAGCAGCTGGCCGAATGGCTCAAGCAATCGAAGAAGACGGTGGTCTTGACGGGAGCCGGCATGTCGACTGAAAGTGGGATTCCCGATTTCCGTTCGCGTGACGGGTGGTGGCGCAATATCGACCCGGCAACCGTAGCAAATACGGAAGCGCTTGAACACAATTATGATTTGTTTCACGACTTCTACTGCGCACGTCTTGACGCATTGAAAGGGTGCAAGCCTCATGAGGGCCATTATATTTTGGCCGATTGGGAAAGAAGGGGACTCATCGAGCGGGTGGCGACACAGAATGTGGACGGCTTCCACAGGCAGGCGGGAAATACAGCGGTGGATGAGCTGCATGGCAGCATTCATGCCGTCCGTTGCCAAAAATGCGGGGCGCCGGCAGAAGAGCCGGACTTCTGTGACAAGCGGCCATGCAGCCGGTGCGGGGGAAGGCTCCGACCTGGCATTGTGCTGTTCGGGGAGCTGTTGCCCGAACAGGCTTGGAATCATGCAATGGAGGCGATCCGGACGGCTGATGTCGTCATTGTCATCGGCACGAGCCTCCAGGTATATCCGGTCAATCAACTGCCGCGCATGACAAGGGGCAGGCTCGTCTACATCAATCGGGAAACGGACGGCTTCGAGCATGATTTCGATTTGATAATGGAAGGGTCGGCGAAGGAAATCCTCCAGGAAGTGGACGCCGCTTTACAGGCCTGAAATGCACGGGCAATGAAAAACGCCGTTGGACCCAACC
>JBJEFP010000158.1:0-11631 GCA_051874195.1 Lysinibacillus sp.
GACCAGCACCAGGAGCTGAATCAGGAAATCTCCCGGCAGCTGGAGCAGTTCACGCTTATAACGGATGAGATGGTGATGCGGTTGGAGGAACTATCGGGTTCGACCGCGGAAGTGAAGGATAAAATGGATGAACAGCATGCGCTCCAGCATGCGATGGCCGACAAGGTTTCAGCAATGGAAGAGACGCAGCAGGAATTGGTCGGCCGGGTGGAGGGCCAGGAGGGGATCATGGATAAATTGATTCACCAGATAGACCATCTGCGGTCGGTCCTTTACGAAAGAACAAGCTTCCTGGAAGAAAAAATAGAGAAGGCGTATGAATACTTCAACAAGCTTACCTCCAAAAACTGATGGATGAGGTTCATGGAGAAAGAGACAATGAATAGAGCTTATACACGCAATGAAATGACTTTGGTTACTCAAGGTCATTTTTTTGTGGTGGCAAAGCGGAGCCTCTTTATAGCTGGGGATGTGGTTTATTCCTACATATTACAGCGCCCTTTGATCAATTTTACAAATCATTAATAATTATTATAAAAGTCAGAATATTATATGCGAATTTTCAAATAAAAATAAACTCTTTACATTGCGTTTACAAAACATCCATCGGGCGTTAATAAACATCCTTTATTCTAGAACTACACAAGAAGCCATGGAGGGTACCGAATGATGAAAAGATGGATGCAACTACTGTTACTGATGACGATGGCCGCACTGCTCGCTGCCTGCGGAAAGGATGGCGTCCACGAGGTGGCTGCGGGAGCGACGATTGCCATTTCCGGTTCGACATCGGTCGGCCCGTTAGCGGAGAAGCTTGCGATGAAATACGAGGAGCAGGAGCCGGTGAACATCGAAGTCAACCAGATTGGTTCTTCGGCGGGGATTACGAATGCAATCAGCGGCGTTTCGGAAATTGGTATGTCCAGCCGTGACTTGAAAGAGGAAGAGAAGGCGGAGCTTGAAGAAGTGGTCATTGCCTACGACGGGATTGTCGTCGTGACACACCCGACGAACAAGGTGGACAACCTGACGATGGAGCAGGTGAAGCAGATTTTCACTGGTGAGGTGACAAACTGGAAGGAGCTCGGCGGGGACGACATGGAAATCGTCGTCGTGTCGCGTGAGGATGGTTCCGGATCCCGCGATGCATTCCAGGAAATCGTCGGTTACTCCTCTGGGGAACTGATTCGGAATGCCATCGTAGCAAGCGGTAACGGAAACATTAAAACAACAGTTGCAACAAACAAGCATGCAGTAGGATTCATTTCCTTTGAATATATTGATGAGTCGATTGCGCCAGTCGACATCGACGGGGTAGAAGCAACGGCGGAAAACGTATTGGCCAATGAATACAGCCTGTCCCGCCCATTCCTATTCGTCCATCGGGCAGGAGGGCCGACGAAAGCGGGCCAATCGTTCATCGACTTTATTTTTAGCGATGAGGGGCAGGACATTGTCGAAGCATCCGGCGCCATTCGCGTCAACTAATTGGAGGAATTGTAGTGACGACCGCAAACATGGAAAAGCATGAGGAAATGACGAAGGCCAACAAGCGCAAATATCTGCTTGAAAGCCTGTCATCTAAAGTATTTTTAGGCTGTGCATTATTGGCGGTATTCAGTTTACTGCTCATTATCGGCTTTGTATTTTATAAAGGGTCCAATCCATTCATCATGGATGGCTACAGCTTCATCGACTTCATCTTCGGTTCGGAGTGGGTGCCGAGCGAGGACAAGTTCGGCATCTTCCCGATGATCGTCGCATCATTGTTTGCGACGGCCGGTGCCTTGGTGCTCGGCGTACCGATCGGGTTGTTTACAGCGATTTTTCTAGCTGAGATTGCACCAAAATCGGTAGCGAGGATTTTATCGCCGGCCATCCAGCTGCTGGCTGGTATCCCGTCCGTATTATACGGGGTGTTCGGCTTGGCCATCATCGTGCCTTTCCTGCAAAACAATCTGGGGCTTGCACGTGGGCAAAGCCTGCTCGCGGTCATCATCGTGCTGGCCATCATGATGCTTCCGACGATTGTGACGGTTGCAGAAACGGCGATTCGTGCAGTGCCGAAAACGTATCGTGAAGGCTCGCTGGCGCTGGGCGCATCCCACATCGGCACCATCTTCAAGGTGGTGGTTCCGGCGGCGAAGTCAGGCATCATGGCGGCAATCGTGCTCGGTCTTGGCCGGGCGATCGGTGAAACGATGGCGGTCATCCTGGTGGCAGGGAACAGTCTGATCATCCCGACAAGCCTGACGGATTCGGTCCGTCCGCTGACGACGAATATCGCCCTGGAGATGGGCTATGCATTCGGGACGCATCAGGAAATGCTGTTTGCAACGGGGATTGTGCTATTCTCCTTCATTCTGCTATTGAACTTTGTATTGGCGAAAATTACGGCTAAAGGTGGACAATAAGGTGAGACAAGCAAAAGAGAATATACTGCGAGGCCTGCTATGGCTATCCGCCTTCGTAACGATGGCCATCCTCGTCGTGATTGTCGGCTACATTTTCTATAAAGGCATTTCCTATATCAGCTTTGATTTCATTTTCGGCGACTATTCTCCGGCGGGTGACGGCGGCATCTGGCCGATGATCGTCACGACGCTCTATACAATTGGCATTTCGCTATTGATTGCAACGCCGATCGGTATTTTGGCGGCGGTGTATCTGCAGGAATACGCAAAGCAGGGCCGACTAGTGAAGATGATCCGCTTTGCGACGGAAAGCCTAACAGGTATCCCATCCATCATCTATGGTCTGTTCGGGGCTGTATTTTTCGTCACGACATTGAAATTGGGGATGTCGATCATCTCCGCCTCCTTGACGCTGACGATCATTGTATTGCCGGTCATCATCCGGACGACGGAGGAGGCGCTGAAGACGGTGCCGCATTCGTACCGTGAAGGCTCGCTTGCGCTGGGTTCGACAAAGCTGCAGACGCTCGTCAAGGTGATTTTGCCGAGTGCGATGCCGGGGATTTTATCAGGGATCATCTTATCGATCGGCCGCATCGTCGGCGAATCGGCGGCGATCTTCCTGACGGCGGGTACGGTGGCGGCGATGCCGGAAAGCATCTTGTCCTCGGCGCGTACGCTGACGGTCCACTCCTACCTGGTCACACAGGAATCCGGTGATATCGGGCTGGCCGCAGCAGTAGGAATCGTATTGATTGTCATCATTCTGGCATTGAATTTTGGCGCGACATTCGTTTCGAAAAAATTGAACAAGGCAGACTACTAAAGGGGAATCTTCATGACAATGACAATGGAAAAACCGATGATGACAGCAAGTTCATTTGCATTTGCACAGCAGGCGGCCGAGAAGGCGAAAATCGAAGTAAGAAATCTGAACCTCCACTATGGCGAAAAACAGGCACTCTACGATGTCTCTCTAGACATTCAGCAAAAGGAAGTCACGGCATTGATCGGTCCTTCAGGCTGCGGGAAGTCGACGTTCCTCCGCACGTTGAACCGCATGAACGACCTGATTGACGGCGTGAAAATCGACGGCGACATCGTCATTGACGAGGAAAACATCTACCGTTCGAACGACGTCATCAAGCTTCGTACGAAGGTGGGGATGGTATTCCAAAAGCCGAACCTGTTCCCGATGAGCATCTATGATAACGTGGCATACGGCCCCCGCATGCAGGGCATCAAAAACAAGAAGGCATTGAACCAGATTGTAGAGGAGAGCCTGCGCGGCGCGGCCATCTGGGACGAGGTGAAGGACCGTCTGAAATCCTCGGCGCTCGGCCTTTCCGGCGGACAGCAGCAGCGTGTATGCATCGCACGTGCCATCGCGATGAAGCCCGACGTCATCTTAATGGATGAGCCGACTTCAGCGCTTGACCCGATTTCGACATTGAAGGTGGAAGAGCTGATTGCGCAGTTGAAGGAGAACTACACAATCGTCATCGTGACGCACAACATGCAGCAGGCGGCGCGCATCAGTGACAAGACGGCATTCTTCCTGAACGGGGAGGTCGTCGAATACGACAAGACGGATGTCATCTTCTCCAACCCGACGGACCAACGTACGGAAGACTACATCTCCGGCCGCTTTGGATGATGGAGCCTCATCATCTGAACAAAATGAAACACCTTCGAGATTGGTGAATGTCGAAGGTGTTTTTGCATGCTGTGACAGATTCTCATTTGTGGAATGGCGGATGCATGCGTGAAGAAAAGCTACCAAAAATCCGCCGGCATGTGCGCCATCAAGATGTCCAGCTGCTCCTGTGATAGACCGGCCGCCCCCATCAGGCGTCGTTTCGTGTACTGGAGCTGGCTTGTGTATGCGCCAAATTGCTCCCTGCTCCAAAAAGGCCGCAGCTGCAACTGCTTCATGACCCGCCTTTCGATGTGGATCAGTTCGATGAGGGCCTGGTCGATCTGCCGGGGAGAATGGGGCGCCAGACTGAGCCTGATGCGGTTGTCATTATGCTTCTTCTGAATGGTTCGGAGCAGCGCGAGCGGATCCCCGATATATTTCAGGAGGTGCGATTCTTCGATTTCATACAAGTCGTAGAGCTCGTCTGCCTGGAAATAGCCGAGCAGCAGCTTGCGGCAATATTCCAGATGCGCCTCCGAAGCCTCAATCGATTCCATGGCATCAAACTTTTCCAGTTCGTAAAGCAAATCCAAGGGATACAGCACGAGGCTGTCGATTGCCTCGGAAGAAAAGCCCAATGAGCATTTCTGTATTTCCTTTGCCGTCGTGTCTGCATGCATCTCCACAATGCAGAACAGCTGCTTTTCAAGAAATGCATCATACCCGAGCGGTGCAAAGAGAAAATGGCGATGCAGATCGATATGGGAATAGTAGATTGTATCGGAAATGATGAAGCATTTTGCAGGAAAGCATGCTGAAGCATTCAGGCAGGTCTCGAGTTCCTTCAAATGATGTGGAATCTGGGAGATGGCCGACTCTACCAGCTGGATGTGGCTTTTCATCCGATGCATATCTTCTGCAGCAAACGGGATGGGTGAAGAAGGCTCCGGCCATTCCTTCGCATCCTGAAGCAGTTGTTCGATGGTGGGAAGTTGTATCTTTGCCGCCGTTACATAGCCATCGACGTGGACACCCATACTAAGCTCGACCGGCAGGAGAGGGTTGAAGAAACGGTACATACATTCAGCCCCTTTTTTGGCAAACTGCAAATCATCTTGCCTTCAACATGCCCCAATAGCAGAAGCAGCTATACATGCATCTATGGCACACAGGAGTGGATCTGCCGGACGGAATGACTGGTATAATAGGGCGTGCTCTGAGCTTCGAATGTGCCGATGCAACGGGAAACGGAGCTCCTCCATGCGCATGGGTGATATTTTTGTCATGGCCAGCCGGTTTTCAAACAGGCTGATTGTTGTCTGGCAGGTGCTGTACTGACATGTCCCTGCGCCTGATTTTTTTGCCGCGTTCTATATAAAAATACCTGCTGGTTGGAAGGTGGTCTTGCGGATGCCTGAATGCTCTATCTAACGTCTCTATTTTTCTATCTAGGAAACAATTTTTCTAGCTTCCTCTTTGTTTTTCTGCAATAACATTGGGCGATTGTGGGAATCTTGCATTCCTCCCTTGAATGATAGAAGGGAATAGTTGGTACATCAACGTTCTGCAAACGCTTTCTATTTGTCGGATTTGTGAATTTATATCTATTTTGTTGCACAGAATATTATTGTGTGCTAAATTATAAATGTGAAATAAATCACATAACAAACATACACCCCTTTGTTTGAACGTGAACATTTCTCCCATCCCCTTTGTGAAAAGAGGCGTCCTATCTGTCGAGGTTAGGGCGCCTCTTTTATTGTGCTTAAATTAAAGCATTCCTCCTATGCACGACTCTTTTCCCGACACGAAAAAAGCCGCCCAACCTGAGCGACTAGTAAGAAACTATAAAAATATGAAAGAAACTATCTATAATTGCGATTATTTTATACGCCATACGGTAAAGTCATCATTGGTGATGCGCTCGATTTTCTGCTGCAGCATCCGCTTTTTCAGTTCACGTTCTGCGACAGCGTAATCGAGGGAAAAAATTTCAGCTATTTCCTCGGTCGTAAGGAGTTCATAGCGCTTGAAGACATCTTCTATGGAAGGTAGGGGCTGGCATACGAGCTCCTCGCCAATCATTTCTTGTAATATATGTTCATATACCTCATAGTGATAGGATCCGCTTACTTTCAGGCCTTCATCCTCGATGCATTCGTTGAAGAAGACGATGCTGGGAACCTCATCCACATCCATTTCACGTGTGATGTAAAGGTCGCACTGGAATGCGCGGGCTGCTTCCCTGGATCCGAAATCGATTGCAAACTCGTTCATGTCAAGACCGACTTCCTCCGCTATTTCAAGAAGGGTCGAATGGGAATTTACATTTTTTGTCTTCAACGCTGCGTATTGCTGCAGCTTCGTCAAGTAGCGAGAACCGGCACGCTTGCCCTGCAGCTCTGCGGCCTTGATGGCGATTGATGGAAGGACCGGGTGGGCAATGTCGAGTTCATCCCCGCTGTAGCAGCCTTTCAATCGATTCGTTAACGAATTCAGTGAAGACAGTTGTGTACTTAACACATAGCGCCACGTGAAATAATGTTCATACTGGAGTTGGAGCTTGTGCAGTATGCTTTTCATTGCAAATGCCTTGGGACAAAGTGGATCAATGAAAATATATAATTCTACCGGCTTATGAGTAGTAATGGTAGGTGAGACAGGCTGCGACAGTAGCTGAACATTATTCATCTAATCCCTCCTTCTCATTCTCTGCATTAATCATATGATGAGCAGTCATAACGAGACGCTGGAAATATGTTTCGCGGAATTTTCCGTCCAAACCGACCTCATCCATCGCTTCAGCCATGCATTCCAGCCAAGCCTGCGCACGATCGGGGGTGATGGTAAAGTTCATATGGCGAGCACGCATCATCGGATGGCCATGCTCCTCTGTATATAAATTCGGTCCACCTAGATACTGGGTTTGAAACTGAATCTGCTTACGGATCGTTTCGGTTAAATCTTCCGGGAAGATTGGGATGAGATGTGGGTGCTTTGCAACGCGTGCATAGAAAGCGTGTATGAGCTCCGAAAGCTTTTCAGCGCCAAGTTCCTCGTAAGGAATCGTATATTTTCGATTCATAGGTGCTACTCCTTTATGTCTAACTTCTTCTAGTATACACAGTCATGTATACTTTGCTGCTTCACAAACGTATTAGTAGACGATATGTTCATTCTAACAACGACTTGCCTTTTTCACAAATAAAGAGCTCGAATGACATAAGGGGAATGTAAAAAAATGCTACGTATTATATGTGTTTAATACTTTTTTTACATAGTTTTGAGTTTCCTTGAAGGGCGGAATCCCCTTATATTTCGAGACGTTGCCAGGTCCTGCGTTGTACGCTGCAAGCGCCAGGGACATGTCACCATCAAATTTATCCAACATTTGTCGTAAGTATTTCGTCCCACCCATAATGTTTTGGGCTGGATTCCTGGCATCCGCGACACCGAGGAATTTGGCCGTTGAAGGCATCAGCTGCATCAGGCCCGTCGCCCCGGCAGAGCTGACGGCATTTGGATTGAATCCGGACTCCTGCTTGATGACCGCCTCGATCAGCTTGGCAGGGACGTTGTATGCTGCGGCCGCCTCGATGATCGCCGCCTTGTAATCCGTATCAGAAGCTCCGTCCGTGCTTGTCGGCAACGCTGTAGAGGAGGAAAGGGATGTTAGCACCGATTCCGGGACACTGACCTTCCCATCATACATCAGCGACTGCAAATAGTCGGCCGTCTTCTGCTGCAGGCCCTCTTCAAACATTCCTGCTACACTTGCATGGCTGCCAAGCATGCTTGAAAGCTCCGCGGACTGTCCATCGCTCAAACTGTCTATCAATTCCTCTATCATGTCTGAAAAGGCGGATGAACCTGTTCCTGAAACCGCATTGGTCGGACTCTCGCTGCCGATTGATTGAATTGCCTGAATCTCCATTAATGTGCGTAGTGATTGAATATCCATCTCATCGTCCCTTACTCGGATTGCTGCGCCAACGCATCCGCAAAGCGCGCGATTTTTTTCTTGGCTTGTCTCTTTTCAATCTGGTGTTCAGCCAAAAAACGTCGAAAAATGTCAATACCTGTTTCTTCGTCGTTTGTTTCATATTCTACTTCATAATCCTCGCATTGCAAATAAAAAGAATGGTCCAAAAAGAGTATGCCGCCCTCATATGCCAGCTCGACACGGTTGGTTGCCAGGGTGCCGAACAGCTGCAATTGTTCAGGCTGGACATCCATGCCAAGGAGGCGCTGCCTGACGGATGGCGCATGAAATGCCCTTCCCTGGAGCATCTCGGCCGCTGCATCGTCAGACAAACGGTCGGTCGTCTCCAAATAGGTGTTTTCCGAGGCGCGTTCCTTCAGCGTACATTCGATATGGGAAGGCAATACGCGGATGCGCAGTCCGCTCATCGCTTTTTTCAGATGCTGTTCCGGCGTGTCGAAGTAGTGGTTTTCCTGGCGCTGGATCTGCTCCTGCTGAATGTTGAAATGGTCGAGGAGGCGGTGATATTCCTCCTTCGTCAATAAATTCTTGAATTCTATTTCTAGCTGCTGACTCATCAAATCATCCTTTCTAGTTGGCCGCCTGCTTTTCCTATTCCTGGTTCTAAAAAAGCACACTGCATACGAATAAGCTCTATGTTAGAATATGAGAAGATAGATTGGAAAGGAAGACGTCCATTGCGTAAAATATATAATATCGAACAATATGTTGATATACATAACAAAGTTACATTCATTGTAAATGAAAGGGACCAGGACATCCAAATCATTCCTACCGGAAGGCTTTTTGTGGACTCGGACCATTTCGCCTTTCTTTATATCGTTGAGGAAAACGGCGAGTTTAGCTATTTGCGTTTCGGGGAAGATACATGGCCGGCCCTGGTGGAGATGCTGCGGCGCGGCGAGGACCCGCTCCTGTCGCTGGGCGAACGCACGATGGAATTGCACGGATTCCATGAAGAATTGGAGCCTCTGATTTATAATATCGAAGGGAACATCAATTATGGAGAAGAATTTGTCGGTCGTGTTGAAGCGGCTTTTCAAGCGATTTTAGCAACTGATGAAGTATAATAAAGTGAAGCAGGAGATGTACTGATGAAGTGATTTTGTCGTCGCTTCATTTGTTGGGAGGTAACTATTTTGGGACAGTGGGATGTTTTTTTAAGCCCTTATAAGCAGGCAGTGGACGAGTTGAAGGTGAAGCTGAAGGGAATGCGTTCGCAATTCGGCATTGTGAATGCAAACTCGCCGATCGAGTTTGTGACGGGGAGAGTGAAGCCTCTGGCAAGCATTTATGATAAATCGCTGCTGAAGGGCATGCCGTTCGAGCCTTCCGACAAGTTGGGAACGGAATTGCAGGATATCGCGGGCGTGCGCATCATGTGCCAGTTTGTTGATGATATCTCGAGGGTGACGGAACTGATTCGTCGGCGCGAAGATATGAAAGTAATAGAGGAAAAGGATTATATTACGAACAGCAAGCCAAGCGGATATCGTTCGTACCACATGATCATCGAGTATCCGGTCGAAACGGTGCAGGGCCGTAAAATCGTGGTTGCCGAAATCCAGATCCGTACACTGGCGATGAACTTCTGGGCGTCGATCGAGCATTCGTTGAATTATAAATATAAAGGGGAATTCCCGGAAGAAATCAAAGATCGGCTGCAAAATGCTGCGGAGGCCGCATTCCGCCTGGATGAAGAAATGAGTCAGATCCGAAGTGAGATTCAAGAGGCGCAGGTGTACTTCAATGAATACAAGGAAGACCTCGCCATATTCAATAACTCAGAAAAGGAGCGTGACAAACCGTGAAATTTGCCATCCAATCACGCCGTGACACCCAGTCGAATGAATTGATGGAGCTTGCCAAAACGTATCTGCAGGATTTCGGATTGGAAGTGGATGAAGAAGAGCCGGAAATCGTTTTGTCGATCGGCGGTGACGGAACGCTTTTGCATGCGTTTCACCGCTATTCCCACCGGCTGGATAAGGTCGCATTTGTCGGCATTCATACAGGGCACCTGGGCTTTTATGCAGATTGGAAACCTTCAGAGTTAGAGAAGCTGGTCTTGTCCATCGCGAAGAAGGAGTTCAATTCAGTGGAGTACCCGCTGCTTGAGGTGCAGGTGCATCGCAACAACTCCGATGCAAGCACGTACCTGGCGTTGAATGAGGCGACGATCAAGTCGCCGGACGTCACGCTTGTGATGGACGTCGAGCTGAACGGCAAGCATTTTGAGACCTTTCGTGGTGACGGGCTCTGCGTATCGACGCCTTCGGGAAGCACGGCTTACAATAAGGCGCTTGGCGGGGCCATCATCCATCCAACGCTCCATGCGTTCCAGCTCACGGAAATGGCTTCGATCAATAACCGTGTATTCCGTACGGTCGGCTCCTCGCTCGTATTGCCGGCCCATCACAATTGCGTGCTGAAGCCGGTGAACGACCAGAAGTTCAACATGACGATTGACCATATCCATATCACACAGACAGATGTCAAGTCGATTACGTTCAATGTGGCGAATGAGCGTGTACGCTTTGCCCGCTTCCGTCCATTCCCGTTCTGGGAGCGCGTGCATGATTCGTTTGTTTCGAACGAGTAGTGCGGGGGAAATATGGATAATAGATTCACAGTAACGTTCATTGCAAAAAAACAAGGGCAATTGCTGCGCGAGGCGATCGGCGATTTCGGGATTTCCAAACGTGCCCTGACTGCCATCAAATTCGATGGCGGGGAAATCCTCGTCAATGGCCAGGAGCAGAATGTCCGGCATATCCTCCAGGCGGGGGATGAGATTACGGTCAAATTCCCGAAAGAGCAAATCAGCGAAGGCCTGATTGCGCAGGACGGGCCGCTTCACATCGTATTTGAGGATGAGGCGCTGCTCGTGCTGGACAAGCCAGCCTACAGGAGCACGATTCCGTCCCGTGAGCATCCGGATGGCAGCATCGCGAATTTCGTTGCAGGCTATTTTTCTCAGCGGGACATCGCCTCCACCGTCCATGTAGTGACCAGGCTGGACAGGGACACATCGGGTCTCCTCTGCATCGCAAAGCACCGCCATATCCACCATCTGGCGGGGCTCATGCAGCGTGATGGGGCCATCCATCGCGAATACGAGGCGATCGTGCATGGCCATGTGGAGCCGCAGTCGATCATCGCCCCGATCGGCAGGAAGGATTCCAGCATCATCGAGCGGGAAGTGAGGGAAGATGGGCAGTACGCCCATACGGACGTTTCTTTGCTTGGGCAGCTGATGATAAACGGGTCGCCTTATTCCCATATCCGGCTGAAGCTGCATACGGGTCGCACACACCAGATTCGCGTCCATATGGCGCATATCGGCCATCCATTGGTCGGCGACGAGCTGTACGGGGGAAGCCGGGAGCTCATCGGAAGGCAGGCGCTCCACTGTGTGAAGCTGCAGCTTGTCCATCCCGTTTCCGGGAAGATGCTTGCATTCGAGAGTATACTACCACCTGATATGCGGAAAATAATGAAATAGACGGAAGATGTTCGCAATAAAACGAGCATCTTTTCTTTGTTTTGCAGGAGGGAAGATGCGGCGGGATGCT
>JBJEFP010000159.1:0-1528 GCA_051874195.1 Lysinibacillus sp.
ATTGTTTTCCTGTCATTTATAACGCGCGTGTCCTTTCCTCCCTTTCTACGCGCATGCCTAGCGTTTTTTCTGTTTGTCATGCAAACTTCTTGCGCAAGCATACTCATCATACATAATTGCCTCACATTCGTCAAATCATCGCTAAAAACCCGCCAGTACGTAACGTACTAGCGGGTTCTCCTTACAATCCCTTTTCTTCTAGTAGGTTAACTATTTCTCTATTGAACGCAGGTAGGTCATCCGGCGTACGACTCGTTACCAGCTGCTTTTGGCATACGAATACCTCTTCATCATGGAAGTTCACTCCTGCATATTCCATGTCGACACGGATGGATTTATAGCCTGTTGCATCGCGTCCTTCCAGCGCTTTTGCTGTAATGAGCAGCTGCGGGCCATGACAGATGGCAAAGACAGGTTTCTTTTCATCCATGAAGCTCTTGGCGAAGGATACGAAACGCTCATCCGCACGAAGCTGGTCAGGCGAGAATCCGCCTGGGATAAAGAGCGCGTCGAAGTCAGCTGGGTTCACTTCATCGATTCCCTTATCGATGGTAACGGTCGCTTCACCATTTTTCCCTGTCACTTCCTTGCCTGCTTCTTTCTCGATTGTTACTAGTATATGCCCCGCAGCCTCAAGTGCCTCTTTCGGGGATGTGTATTCACTATCCTCAAACATATTGGTTATAACTGTTGCAACTTTTGCCATTCCTTACACCCTTTCGTTTGGAGAATCTTAGGTACTGTACCCACCCGAACATGGGACCAAACAAAAGAAAGGCGAAAACAGCCTTATGTCCTGCACGACATGAAGCAACCTGAGAGGATACAGCTATATCAATAGGTTAAAAGTGCCGGCAATCGGTTTCCTGCGAACCCGAAAAAATGCACAATAAAAGCGTACACTCGTCCGTTTTAATCCAACAAGCGCTCGCTAGATGCTCACAAAGGGACTTCGGAGGGAGGTCCTCAATGTCCAGGCGTGCCCAATACCCCTTCTCATATACGTCCTATTGGGCTGTCTTTCCTAATAAAAAGCCGCCTTCCAATTAGAAGGCGGTCAATCATATTATTCAGTTAAGCCCATTTCTGCTTTTACTACGTCGGCGATGCGGTTCACATATTCCTCGCATGCTTCCGCTGAAGGTGCTTCGACCATGACGCGAACAAGCGGCTCTGTACCCGAAGGACGAACCAATACACGGCCATTGCCGGCCATCTCAGCCTCTACTTCTGCGATTACGGCAGCCACCTTGTCATTTTGCGTGACGGCATGCTTGTCCGTTACACGCACGTTCACGAGCTTCTGCGGGAAGATGGTCATCTCGCCTGCAAGCTCGGACAGGCGCTTGCCAGTCGCCTTCATGATATTCACTAGCTGGATGCCTGTCAGCAGGCCGTCACCTGTTGTATTGTAATCCAAGAAGACGATATGCCCTGACTGCTCACCGCCTACATTATAGGCGTTCGCACGCATTTCCTCCACCACATAACGGTCACCGACAGCCGTCTGCACGCTTGTCATGCCGTT
>JBJEFP010000160.1:0-1524 GCA_051874195.1 Lysinibacillus sp.
TTTAAATGGTAGTTTGGGAATCCTTTATTGTATGGAAGGGAGGGGAAATGATGAAACGATGTGCATGGGTGAAGGAAGATGAGCCTCTCTATGTAAAATATCATGACGAAGAGTGGGGCAGGCCGGTCCATGATGACCGTCTCCTGTTTGAAATGCTTTGTTTAGAAGGCGCACAGGCCGGTTTGAGCTGGTGGACAATTTTGCAGAAGCGGGAAAATTACCGGAAGGCATTCGATTTCTTCGAGGCAGAAAAAATCATCCACTATTCGGAAGAAAAGATTCAGGAGCTGCTCAACAATCCGGGAATTGTCCGCAACCGATTGAAGGTGCGTGGCGTTGTGAAGAATGCGAAGGCTTTTCTGGCAATCCGCGAAGAGTTTGGCAGCTTCAATGATTTCATCTGGCGCTATACGGAACATAAGACGATTTACAATCAGTGGAAGTCTATAAGGGAAGTGCCCACCACTTCCCCAATCAGCGACCTGATGAGCAAGGATCTGAAGAAGCGGGGATTCACCTTTGTCGGCAGCACCATCTGCTATTCCTATATGCAGGCGGTCGGCATGGTGAACGATCATACAATGGACTGCTTTTGTTATAGTAAGAACAGATGAAGGCTCTCGTTCAGCGAGGGCCTTTAATAATATAGTGATTATACCCATACCAAAGCGCCCCTGATAAACAAATCATCGTGACAGTGAAGACAATATATATGCGTAATACATAACCGGCAGCCACCTCGACAGTAATTTCATCCAGCTCCCCGAATATCGACCCGAAAAGTGCAAGGATAAACAGGGCAAGAATGGATGTCATGTAAATGGCGTGTTCCTTGCTTTTTTTCGAATAAAGCCAAACAGCGATCAGACCGATGACAAGCAGCGGAAGCATGGAATGAATCGTGTTGATTGAAAAATAGGAAAAGCGGAGGGCATTGACGGCACCGGCGATCAATACGGCAATGATGACGATGAGGCTGTGTTTCATTCGATTCCTCCCAGTTGAAATGACGGTATCTGGAGTTCCCTGCAACATCCTTTCCTTGTAAAGAACTTCACCCAAACAGTCCATTAACAATCGTTATCTAACTATATGTACCTGCCACCATCCTCACATCTAATTCCAAAAAACAATTTCAATTACCTTTGGTGGACAAAAAGGAGTCAGAACGGCTGACGTGTTTAATTTTCAAACCAAAGGGAAGCCTTACAATATATCTACAAAGGGAGTGAGCCTATATGAAAATCACACTGATGGAATCAAAGGACGGCTTCGAATATATACAGGATGGTGACAGCAAGGCCCAAATCACCTGGTCTCTAGAAGGAGATACAATGGTCATGAACAGCACACATGTGTCAGAAGAACTGCGTGGGCAGGGAGTCGGCAAGAAGCTTCTCGATGAGGCTGCAGACTATGCGAGAAAAAACGGCTATAAGATGAAGGCAGTCTGTCCATACGTTGTAGAATCTTTCGGAAAAAGTAGTGAGTATAATGATGTAAAAGCCTAATGGCGGCCACATA
>JBJEFP010000161.1:0-11464 GCA_051874195.1 Lysinibacillus sp.
CATGTAGGCTTTCAAATTCGACCGTCAAAACATCTATTGGTCGATTTTCCCATACAACTTAATTAAAAATAAATGTCATGATAGTGCAGCACCCACCGCCCCCACAGGACGCTTTTTTTAGGTTATGTTGTATATGGATTTTCCTATTTGGCATTACGATGCTACACCGAGCATAGAGGAAGTAAAAGAATTTCTCTCTATTTTCTGGTTCGCCATTGAGATCTTTTCTTGTGGGAAAAAGCATAGGGGACGATGGCCAACAACGTCATATCATGTGCCCCCATCTCTTAGAACGACAGTACCCCATTCTTCCCACCTGCAAAAAAAAGCAACCCACTGCCGCGGAATGCACAGCCAGGGAAGCAGGTGCCTACTACCTATCTTTTTGTCCCGGAATAAAAGCGGTTGTCTGACATGTAATACATTCATGCTCCGTGGAAACGCTTCCTTTTTTGGAATCATTCCATTTTTGATGATTTCTGAATAAAAATGAAAGAAAAAAGTTATTTTGATACGGTTCCATTGATAGAAAATTACATTTACAATAAAAAGTATAGAAGGTAAATAATACTATTTCCAAAAATTTCATATTAAAAATAATTTTATTTTTCCTGCTTTTATTAAATTTATGCTTGTTAGAAAATAGAGTTAATAGTAATATTAATGTATAAAGAGAAATAGTGCTAATAGCGTCATAGTTAACCAACTATTAGTACATATGTTTTAGTTCGATAGATTTAATGTAAAAATTTAGGTGTGTGTAGTTTAGGTGCTTAAACCCCGGCATTCCAGCTGGTAGGTTTATTAGCGCTGTCATGGTAATTGCTATTTATTTGAGGGAGATGATGTAATGACAAAGCAGATTGAAATTAACGTACCGGAATGGTTTGAAATGGATGGATTGGATTCGTTGGATACCATCGTAAGCACGATCTCGGAAAATGTAGGAATATTGGTGGCGGGGGAAAACATGGATGATACGAAAACTTGCTGCCCGACTGTTCGTTTATACTTATTGCAATTGATCGATGGTAAATTTGAAGTGACAAAGGAACTTGAGGCTTTTCCGTTCCGCTCTAAAGAAGAGGCGATCCATTTCTCTGGCAACCTTCGTAATCTGAACGCACTCGATTTAGTCATGCTGTTGAATAAGGAACAACCGATTTTTATGGCCTAAACATTTACCCATTTTCCGTATTCGCACCGTGGCGAGTACGTTTTTTTTTGCGTCAAAATTGTATTTTTGCGGTGAATAGGTACAATGAAAAGGTACAAAGTAAACTTGAGGGAAGTGATGGAATGGCGCGAGGAGTGTATATTCATATCCCTTTTTGTCATCAAATCTGTAATTATTGCGATTTTAACAAAGTGTTTTTTAAAAATCAGCCGGTCGATGAATATATAGAAGCGTTAGGCAGGGAGATGGCCATGGCTGTCGAGAGCAGGCCGCACGCATTTGCACAGATTGAAACTATTTTTCTGGGCGGAGGTACGCCGACAGCCTTATCTGCACAGCAGATTACACGGCTGCTGGAGCTGATCCGCACCTATATCCCGATGGAGCATGTCGTGGAATTCAGTTCGGAGGCAAATCCGGATGAACTTTCCGAGGACAAGCTGGCCGCCTTGTTCGACGGAGGTGTCAACCGATTGAGCATGGGTGTGCAATCGTTCGATCAGGACCTGCTGAAGAGGATAGGGCGGACCCATTCCAATGAACATGTGTACGAGACGGTGGCGTTGGCAAAGAAGGTCGGCTTCACCAATCTGAGCATCGATTTGATGTATGGCCTTCCACAACAGACAATGGAGCAATGGAAGGAGACGCTGAGATTGGCGCTGGACCTAGATTTGCCGCACTATTCGGCATACTCTCTCATCGTGGAGCCGAAAACGATTTTCTACATTCAATATGCAAAAGGCCGCCTTGCACTGCCGACGGAGGATCTGGAAGCAGATATGTACGATGTATTGATGAGGGAAATGGAAGAGCATGGTCTGTCGCAGTATGAAATCAGTAATTTTGCAAAACCGGGCTTTGCTTCTATTCATAATAAGATTTATTGGGACAATGATGAGTATGCAGGTTTCGGAGCCGGGGCACATGGTTATGTTGATGGGGTAAGGTATTCCAATCACGGTCCAATCAGAAAATATATCGATTCTGTGAAATCGGGACATTTACCGATACACCATGACCATGAAGTATCTCCGCTGGAACGCTTGGAAGAGCAGATGTTTTTGGGGCTTCGCAAGGTGGAAGGTGTGGACGCGCAAATTTTTGAACAAAAATTTCATGAAACCATTTGGGACCGGTACCGTACAAATGTAATAGAAGGACTGGTACATAATGGTCTTCTGGAAAGCGATGAGAAGGGTATTCGACTGACTCGTAGAGGTCGATTTGTCGGAAACGAGGTCTTTCAACAATTTTTACTTGAAGATTGAGCGATTCCATTGACAGAAAAACAGGGATTTGATAATTTAATATTAGTATTAGCACTCGATGTTGATGAGTGCTAACAGAGGTGATGAACATGTTAACCGATCGGCAGTTGCAAATTTTACAAGTAATCGTTGATGATTTCGTGTCGTCTGCCCAGCCTGTCGGGTCCCGCCAAATTTCAAAAAAAGATGGGATAACATTCAGTCCAGCAACAATCCGCAATGAAATGGCGGATTTGGAGGAATTGGGTTTTATAGAAAAAACACATGTTTCCTCTGGACGAGTACCTTCCGAAAAAGGGTATCGTTTTTATGTGGATCATTTATTGCAACCCCAAATCATGTCAGCTGGTGAAGTGAACCAGATTCAATCTGTCTTCAAGCGGCAAATCGTTGAAGCGGAGCAGCTCATTAAAGAATCGGCGAATATTTTGTCTGAACTGACGACCTATACGACGGTTTTACTTGGGCCGGATGTACAGCACCATAAGGTGAGAAGGTTCCAGATTGTCCCGCTTTCTGAGGACAGCGCAGTGGCGATTATCGTGACGGACAATGGACATGTGGAAAATCGTGTGTTCTCCCTTCCTAAGGGTTTCAGTCCGGCAGACATTGAAAAGATGGTCAACATCCTGAATGACCGTCTAATCGGGGTATCGCTTCAAGAACTACATTTAAAGCTTGAAATTGAAGCGCTTGCTGTATTAAAGCAGCACATCAAGACAGCGGATGCAGTAATTCAATCATTAATGCAGGTGACAAGCGGCCATAAGGAGGGCAAAGTCTACTATGCAGGTAAGACGAACATGCTCAACCAGCCGGAATTCAATGATTTAAATAAGGTCCGAATGTTCATGGAGCTGATGGATAAGGAAAGCCAGGTGCAACATTTATTCAAACCGGTGGATACGGGAATCCAAATCCGGATCGGTTCGGAAAACAACCACTTGGCTATAGAAAACTGTAGTGTCATTACCGCTTCTTTTGGAGCAGGCGAGGAACTGGGCGCAATTGCCATCATCGGGCCGACACGTATGGATTACCGGCGTGTGGTGACGATTATGGAGTTGATGCGCCGTGGATTATCCAATGCCTTGTCTCAACGGAATGATTGACTATAAGGAGGAAATGACGTGTCTAATTCGACAGAGCATAACGAAGAAAAAGAAGAGCAGAAGCAACAAGAAGCTTCAGAAGAGGTAGTAGAAGCTACCGAACAATCTAAAGAAACAGTAGAAGCGACTGCCGAAGAGGCCGTGGTTGATGAAAAAGAGCAAAAAATCGCTGAATTGACAGCGAAGCTAGAGGAAGAAGAAAACCGCTATCTTCGCCTGCGTGCGGATTATGACAATACGCTTCGCCGCCACAAGCTGGACCGCGAGTCAGCTGAAAAATTCCGTGCACAAAGTCTGCTGACGGACCTGCTGCCGGTGCTTGACAATTTAGAGCGCGCCCTGCAGGTGGAAGTGACATCTGAAGATGCCCAGTCTTTATATAAAGGGGTAGAGATGGTATACCGCCAGTTCCTGGATGCCGCTAGCCGTGAAGGCCTGGAAGCAATCGCTGCTGAAGGGGAAGTGTTCGATCCGAACGTACATCAGGCGGTCATGCAGGAGCAGGACGCAGATAAAGAGAGCGGTATCGTTCTTCGTGAGCTGCAAAAAGGGTATAAGCTAAAGGATCGCGTATTGCGACCTGCCATGGTATCAGTAAACGAATGATGAATAGGAATGTACGCGGGCTTGCTGTGGCAAACTTCATACATTCAACCAGCTTTACGTAATCCAACACATATTGTGTTTAACTATTAGGAGGCAAACTTAGTATGAGTAAAATTATCGGTATTGACTTAGGTACAACAAATTCTTGTGTCGCTGTATTAGAAGGCGGCGAGCCAAAAGTAATCCCAAATCCAGAAGGCAATCGTACAACACCATCTGTCGTAGCATTTAAAAATGGTGAAAAACAAGTCGGTGAGGTAGCAAAACGCCAATCTGTCACAAATCCAAATACAATCATTTCCATCAAATCCAAAATGGGTACTGCTGAAAAAGTAAAAGCAGAGGATAAAGAATACACACCACAAGAAGTATCAGCAATGATTCTTCAATATTTAAAAGGCTACGCTGAAGACTACCTTGGTGAAAAGGTAACGAAAGCGGTTATCACAGTACCGGCTTACTTCAACGATGCACAGCGCCAAGCAACAAAAGACGCTGGTAAAATCGCTGGTCTAGAAGTAGAGCGTATCATCAACGAACCGACTGCAGCGGCTTTGGCATATGGTTTAGATAAGCAAGACCAAGACCAAAAAATCCTTGTATTCGACCTTGGTGGCGGTACATTCGACGTTTCAATCCTAGAGCTTGGTGACGGTGTATTCGAAGTATTGGCGACTGCCGGTGACAACAAACTTGGTGGGGACGACTTCGACCAAAAAATTATTGATTTCCTAGTTGCAGAGTTCAAAAAAGAAAACGGTATCGATTTATCAAAAGATAAAATGGCGATGCAACGTTTAAAAGATGCAGCTGAAAAAGCGAAAAAGGATTTATCAGGTGTAACATCTACACAAATTTCATTACCGTTCATTACGGCGGGTGCGGAAGGTCCACTTCACTTGGAAGTATCTTTAACACGTGCGAAATTCGATGATTTAACACGCGATCTTGTTGAGCGTACGATTGTACCAACTCGTCAGGCGTTATCAGATGCTGGCCTTTCAGCTTCTGAATTAGACAAAGTCATCTTAGTCGGTGGTTCTACTCGTATTCCAGCGGTAGTAGAAGCAATCAAAAAAGAAACAGGTCATGAGCCGCACAAAGGTGTAAACCCGGACGAAGTAGTAGCGATGGGTGCAGCTGTACAAGGTGGCGTACTGACTGGTGACGTACAAGACATCGTACTTCTTGACGTAACACCACTTTCGCTTGGTATCGAAACAATGGGTGGCGTGTTCACGAAATTAATCGACCGTAATACAACAATCCCGACTTCAAAATCTCAAGTGTTCTCAACAGCAGCAGACAACCAACCGGCAGTAGACATCCACGTCCTGCAAGGTGAACGTCCGATGGCAGCAGACAACAAAACATTAGGCCGCTTCCAATTATCAGATATTCCACCAGCACCACGTGGTGTACCACAAATCGAAGTAACATTCGATATCGACAAAAATGGTATTGTATCTGTTAAGGCAAAAGACCTTGGCACAAATAAAGAGCAGACAATCGTAATCCAATCTGATTCCGGTTTATCAGAAGAAGAGATCGAGCGTATGGTGAAAGATGCGGAAGCAAATGCAGAAGCGGATGCGAAACGCAAGGAAGAAGCGGAACTTCGCAACGAAGCCGATCAGCTAGTATTCCAAGTGGATAAGACAATTACAGACTTGGGCGAGCAAATTACAGAGGATGAAAAGAAATCTGTGGAAGATGCACGCGATGAGCTGAAAAAAGCATTAGAAGCAGGCGAGCTAGAAGGCATCAAGTCTGCAAAAGAGAAATTGGAAGGCATCTTGCAACCGCTTGTTATGAAAGTGTATGAGCAAGCTGCAGCCGCTGCACAAGCTGCTCAAGGCGATGCAGGCGCTGACAACAAAGACGATGGCATTGTAGATGCTGACTTTGAAGAAGTGAAGGATGACAAATAATCCTAGAATAAAGTAAGTGTGAAAAAGTCAAAGACCGCAATGCCGGCTTTGACTTTTTCAATGTTGAAAAGAAAAATTGAATTTGTAAAGGTGCTTTGCATATACATCATTTTTTCGACATGTTAAAATAAACGTTATGTAAAAAGAGCGGAGAGTGAACGATGAGTAAGCGCGATTATTATGAAGTGCTTGGCCTTTCAAAAGGGGCGGGCAAAGATGAAATTAAAAAGGCATACCGTAAGCTATCAAAGCAGTACCACCCGGATATCAATAAAGAGCCGGGCGCTGATGAGAAATTCAAGGAAATTGCTGAGGCGTATGAGGTGTTATCCGACGATCAAAAACGTGCTCGCTACGACCAGTTCGGTCATGAGGATCCGCAGGCCGGTTTCGGTGGAGGCGGCTTTAATGGGGGCGGCTTTGACGGCTTCGAGGACATTTTCTCTTCCTTCTTTGGTGGCGGCCGCCGCCAGGACCCGAATGCACCGCGCAAGGGTGACGATCTGCAATTCCGCATGACCGTCGATTTTGAAGATGCGGTTTTCGGGAAGGAGACGGAAGTCGAAATTCCGAAAGAGGAAGACTGTGAGACATGTAACGGAACAGGCGCCAAACCGGGTACGACGCCGCAGACATGTTCACACTGTAAAGGGGCGGGCGAAATCAACCAGGCTGTGGATACACCGTTCGGGCGTATGATGAACCGCCGTACATGTCCATCATGTCGCGGAGCCGGCAAAATCATTGTCGAAAAATGTCCAACATGCCGTGGTGCTGGAAAAGTGCAGAAAACGAAGAAAATCAAAATCAATATTCCAGCTGGTGTGGATGATGGCCAGCAACTGCGTGTGACAGGCCAAGGGGAGCCGGGCATCAATGGCGGCCCTGCCGGGGATCTTTATATCGTATTTAACGTCCGTAAACATGAGCTGTTCGAGCGTGACGGGGATGACATCTACTATGAGCTGAAGCTGACATTCCCGCAGGCGGCCCTTGGTGATGAAATCGAAGTGCCGACTGTACACGGTAAAGTGAAACTCAAAATCCCTGCCGGTACACAATCCGGCGCCCAATTCCGCATCAAGGACAAAGGGGTAAAAAATGTCCACGGCTACGGCATGGGGCACCAGTACGTCGTCGTAAAAGTCGTAACCCCGACAAAACTGACGGAAAAGCAAAAGCAGCTGCTACGTGAATTTGCAGAAATCAGCGGCGATATTCCGGAAGAGCAGGGAAGCTCACTGTTTGATAAAATCAAAAAGACATTTAAAGGTGAATCATAAAGGAGAGAGTTGCAAGTGAAATGGACGGAATTATCGATTCTGACAACAAATGAAGCCGTTGAAGCTGTATCGAATATATTACATGAGGCAGGCGCTAGTGGCGTTGTGATAGAAGATTCAAAAGAATTGACAAAGGAACGAATTGATCAGTTTGGAGAAATTTACGCATTGAACCCGGATGACTTCCCGCAAAACGGGGTTGTGGTGAAGGCGTATTTATCCGCAACGAGCTTTTTGGCGGAAACGGTAGAGGAAATTAAACTTGCAATTGCCAACCTTGTAAATTTTGACATCAATATTGGTGAAAATATTCTGACGTTGTGTGAAGTGGATGAGGAGGATTGGGCGACAGCCTGGAAGCAATACTATCATCCTGTGAAGATTTCGGAACGTTTCACGATTGTACCGACGTGGGAAGAATATATCCCTGTCAGTACAGATGAACTGATTATCGAACTGGACCCGGGCATGGCCTTCGGAACTGGTACGCATCCGACGACAGTCATGTGCCTCCAGGCGTTGGAAAAGGTAGTGAAGCCTGGGGACACGGTCATCGATGTAGGAACAGGCTCCGGCGTTCTATCCATCGGTGCGGCGATGCTCGGTGCCCAAAAGGTGCATGCGCTGGATTTGGATGAAGTCGCGGTGACGGCTGCCCGTGAAAACGTTGCGCTCAACAAGGTAGACGGTGTCGTGCAAGTATTCCACGGCAATCTATTAGATACGGTCAAGGAGCCTGCAGAAGTCGTAGTGGCGAATATTCTGGCTGAAATCATCGTGACCTTTACAGACGACGCCTTCTCAATCGTGAAGCCTGGTGGCGTATATGTAACGAGCGGCATCATCGGAGCGAAAAAGGACGACGTGAAGGAAGCGCTGGAGAAATCGGGCTTTGCCATCGAGGAAGTATTGATGATGGAAGACTGGGTAGCGATTGTTGCACGCCGTCCGCAGTAACATGTACAACTAAGCTAGTAGACAAGGTCATCGGGCTTTGTCTACTTTTTCGTTAGAAAGAGGAGGAAGAATACGATGCAACGTTATTTTGTAGATGAGCCCGCAGGTGAGGCGGGAGGATTCCTCATTACCGGCGACAATGCGAGGCATATTGGAAAAGTGATGCGCATGACGCCAGGTGAGGAAATCATCATCGTTTTCGGAGGCACTGCCCATATTTGCGAAATTACAGAAGTGGGTGCGGAAGTGTCGGCACAACCGACAGGCCGTACGATTCCTTCTCCGGAAATGCCAGTACAGGTGACGATTGCCTGCGGGTTGCCGAAAGGGGATAAGCTTGAGCTGATCGCCCAAAAGGGGACGGAACTGGGCATGTACGCCTGCATCCCATTTGCCGCAGAGCGCTCGATTGTCAAATGGGATGACAAGAAGGCCCGCAAGAATCAGGAGCGGCTGCAGAAAATCGCCCGGGAGGCTGCCGAGCAATCGCACCGTACCCATGTGCCGAGCATTGAAGCGCCGGTTTCCTTTAAGCAGCTGCTGGCATTGTTGCCGCAGTATGATGCCGTTTTTATTGCGGACGAGGAAGATGCAAAGGGCGAAAAACGCACAAGGTTTGCGGATAAGTTGAAAAACGTGTATGATAATGAATCGAAATCGATTTTATGTATTTTTGGTCCAGAGGGCGGTATTTCGCGCAAGGAGGCCGAGGCGCTTGTAGCGGCCGGGGCGCAGATCATGTCGCTCGGTCCGCGTATTTTACGGGCTGAAACAGCGCCGTTATATGCATTATCTGCAATATCCTATGAATTTGAATGAAAGAGGTGGAGGGGCCTTGTCAACAGTGGCTTTTCACACATTAGGTTGTAAAGTAAACCATTACGAAACAGAAGCGATCTGGCAATTATTCAAAGAGCAGGGCTACGACCGTAACGAGTTTGAACAACAAGCTGATGTTTATGTTATCAATACATGTACAGTAACAAATACAGGGGATAAAAAATCCCGTCAGGTCATCCGACGCGCCATCCGTCAAAATCCGGATGCGGTCATTTGTGTAACAGGGTGCTATGCACAAACTTCGCCGGCTGAAATCATGGCGATTCCAGGCGTCGATATCGTCGTCGGGACACAGGACCGTCATAAAATGCTTGGGTTGATCGACCAATACCGCAAAGAGCGCCAACCAATCAACGCGGTCCGCAACATCATGAAGAACCGTGTATACGAAGAACTGGACGTACCGGCATTTACAGACCGTACGCGTGCGTCGCTGAAAATCCAGGAGGGCTGCAACAATTTCTGTACGTTCTGCATCATTCCATGGGCACGCGGCCTCATGCGCTCCCGCGATCCGCAAGAAGTCATCCGCCAGGCCCAGCAGCTGGTCGATGCAGGCTATCTTGAAATCGTCCTGACTGGCATCCATACAGGCGGCTACGGCCAGGATTTCAAAGACTATAACCTGGCCCAACTGCTACGTGATTTGGAATCACAGGTAAAAGGGTTGAAGCGTCTGCGCATCTCTTCGATTGAAGCGTCTCAATTAACGGACGAAGTGATCGACGTACTGCAGAATTCCAATATTGTCGTCAACCATTTGCATATTCCAATCCAATCAGGTTCTGATACAGTCCTGAAGCGTATGCGCCGAAAATATACGATGGACTTCTTCTCCGAGCGCCTGCGCAAACTGGAGGAAGCATTGCCGGACCTTGCAGTGACGTCCGACGTTATCGTCGGCTTCCCTGGTGAAACGGAAGAAGAATTCATGGAAACGTATAACTTCATCCGCGACCACAAATTCTCTGAGCTTCATGTCTTCCCGTTCTCTAAACGTACAGGTACGCCTGCTGCGCGTATGGAGGACCAGGTGGATGAGGAAGTCAAAAACGAGCGTGTTCATCGTCTGATTGCATTAAATGACCAATTGGCGAAGGAATATGCGTCTCGCTTCGAGGGCGAAGTACTAGAGGTCATCCCGGAAGAGCGCTTCAAGGAATCGGACAATGGCAATCTGTATGTGGGCTACACTGCAAACTACCTGAAAGTGGTGTTCGAAGCGACAGAAGACATGGTGGGCAAACTTGTGAAGGTAAAAATTACAAAAGCCGGCTATCCGTACAATGAAGGGCAATTCGTGCGTGTACTGGATGCTGTAGAAGCCTAAAAAATAAGCCGCTTTCTCGGACAAGACGAGGAGGCGGCCTTTTTATCGAGAATAATCGGGAAGAAATGATGAATTAATCTGTCTTTTTAGTGTATTTCTCATTTGATGGTATGATATAGTTGTACGTACATCTATGATATAAAGGAGTAATTGACCATGACGCAAAACTATGCTGGAATGATCGACCATACACTATTAAAGGCGGATGCAACACGTCCTCAAATTGAAAAGCTTTGTGAAGAGGCAAAGAAATATGTGTTCGCTTCTGTGTGTGTAAATCCAACGTGGGTAAAATACAGCGCGGAGCTATTAGCAGGTACTGATGTAAAGGTTTGTACAGTAATCGGCTTCCCTCTAGGTGCATCTACTTCAGCAGTGAAGGCATTTGAAACGAAGGATGCCATTGCTAACGGTGCAGGTGAAATTGACATGGTCATCAATATCGGTGCGCTGAAAAACGGCGAATACGATGTCGTCCGTGACGACATCAAAGCGGTAGTGGATGCTGCAAACGGTACATTGGTGAAGGTTATCATCGAAACATGTCTGCTAACGGATGAAGAAAAAGTGAAGGCTTGCGAATTGTCGGTGGAGGCTGGTGCAGACTTCGTCAAGACCTCTACAGGATTCTCGACAGGTGGAGCGACTGCGGAAGATATCGCATTGATGCGCAAGACAGTTGGACCTGACCTTGGCGTAAAGGCTTCCGGCGGTGTGCGGAATCTGGAAGATATGAAGAAGATGATCGACAACGGGGCGACTCGTATTGGGGCAAGCTCTGGCGTCGCTATCATGGAAGGGTTAACTTCTCAATCTGACTATTAATTATGATAGTTTTTGTTGACTAATCTAAAACCTTGCGTTATAATTCTTTAGTACACATTAACTTATACAGTTAATGAGTATTGACGTGTGTTCGGAGGGAGGGAAAGAGAGATGTCAAAAACTGTCGTTCGC
>JBJEFP010000162.1:0-2122 GCA_051874195.1 Lysinibacillus sp.
CTGTTTTGCTGATAAAGATTTGATAAGGAGAATAGTACTGTGGATTATGTAGAAAAAATGAAAGCAAATAGACCGTATATATCTGATCATACGAAAATGGATCCGAATTTAAAAACAAAGGCAAAGAATTTATTGTGGGAGTATAATCATGCAAAACCAGATGATAATGAAAGAAAACAGGAAATTTTAAAAGAACTTTTTGGTTCAAGTACCCCGCTGACTTTTATCGAGCCAACTTTCCGGTGTGATTACGGGTTCAATATTCATTTTAGTGGAATGGCATTTATCAATTATAATTGTGTCATGTTAGATACTTCACCCATTCATGTGGGGAAAGCCGTATTTATTGGACCGGGGACTGTACTGTCGTGTGCGGGTCATGCCATTGATGCAGAGCAAAGGGCTGAAGGCATAGGTAGTTCAAAGCCGATTACGATTGAAGATGATGTTTGGATAGGTGCGAACTGTACTGTTATCGGAGGGGTGACGATTGGTAAAGGAAGCATCATTGGAGCAGGCAGTGTTGTCACAAAAGATATTCCAGCAGGTGTTATTGCTGTGGGCAACCCATGTAGAATATTACGAGAAGTAACAGAAGATGATAAATGGGATTTGCCTGAGTAAACATTCCTCTAACACATGGATTAAAAAAATCAACGGAACTTCGGGATTTGTGGAAGTTCCGTTTTTTTTAATGCGGCTGCCGTTATCGGTCCAACCGAGCTGATGGTCGGCATATTTCCACCAGCCTACCGATATGCTAGAAATAGCAATTCGATTGTTTCGAGGAAGGGGGATGTGGATGCGGAAGTGGAGGAAGGTGTTGCTCGGTTTTGCAGGGGTGCTTGCAGTAGTGGCACTGCTTGTTTTCGAAAAAGGTCCGGAACTTCAGGAGGAGGAAATGACCGGATTCATCACCGAGCTCTACACAGTCGGCTTTGAAGAGAGTGAAGGGCTGTTTGCGGCGCTGGAGAAGGAGATCGAGGAGGCGCTGGCTGGTGCCAATCAGGAGATCGTCACCTTCAACAGCAAAACGATCGAGGAAGCGGTTGATAACAAATTCGGTAACTACCTGACACCAGAAAACTTGGAAACGCTACTGAACGAAGGCGTCCTGACGTCGCTGTATCAAGTGGCCTATGACAGCCGCAGTGACTTCAAGGCGGCCGCCATCAAAAAGCTGGATGAGGAGAAGAAGGACGGGCGTATTGAAGTGTCCTATGCGGTCGATATAGAGCAGACCCACATCAGCTCAAATGCACTGAACGCCTGGTCTACGGAAGTGAAAATAACGGCAGTCGAAGGGGACGGGGCGTGGGAAATTTCCCGGGTGGAGGTTGACGAGGGCGATACCTTGGGCCATTGAATCCGTCTGTTTAAAAAAGGCACTTGCAGAACGTCCGTTCGTGCTATATAATTATATTTACATTAATGGAAAAATAGGGAGAAAATATGCGACCGATATTGCACAAGGACCTGGACGTTGAAGAATTTCAACAGTACTACTGGCTGAAGGAGGAGCTGCAGGCGTTCTGCCGGGAACACAAGCTCAGTGCTTCCGGCTCCAAGATCGACATAGCAGAGCGGATTGCCGTATTCCTGCAGACGGGGGAAAGGCTGAAACCGCGAAGCCGCAAGCGACAGCCCGCGAGAAAAGGCCGGATGGAGACGGAACTCAGCCTGGATACAGTCATATCGGAGAACCACCGCTGCAGCCAGCAGGTCAGGGCGTTCTTCACCTCCGTCATCCCGAACTTCCATTTCTCGACGTATATTCAACAGTTCTTCAGGGAAAATGCGGGCAGGACATACCGGGATGTGGTGGATGCCTGGCAGGCGGAGGAGGAGCGGAAGAAGGATCCTTCCTATATAAAGAAAAAGCTTGCGCCGCAGTTCGAATACAACCAGTTCATCCGGGACTACTTTGCAGACCCGCACAATAAGGGAAGGACGAGGGAAGACGCCATCCATGCGTGGAAGGTTGTCAAAAGCATGCCCGGGGACAACAGATATAGACCGACGAAACATGTGTAGCCTTATAAAAAGATGGATAATTTGTAGTAAAGATTGATGAAGAAATTGAAAGCTTTGAAGAGCTTTTACGTTTTTGCTAGTGAAGTAT
>JBJEFP010000162.1:2222-4227 GCA_051874195.1 Lysinibacillus sp.
ATGGTGCTTGACCGTCCCGGCTTTTTCCATCCCAAAACGTTACCTCCGAATTAATTTGCATGCCGTGTCGTTTTTGTTCGTGAAGGGACATAAGGTATGGTAGGAAAACAAAGGAGGGTGAAGCTTGGGATAGAGAAATACATGGATTGGCAGGTTGTTCTATACATAGTGTTGCTCGGTCTGGCGAGCGGCCTGTTCATCTATTCGAGTACGGAGGCCTTCCCGGTGTATACGGGCTCCTTTGTGATGAAGCAGGTCATCTTCTACATGCTCGGCTTTGGCCTGATGTTCGGGGTTGCCATGCTGGATGAATACCGGCTGAAGCAGGTGGCGTGGTATGTGTATGCGGTCGTCGTCCTGCTGCTGCTCGGGCTCGTATTTGCGCCGGAAAGCATCGCACGCCCGGTCAATGCGGCAAAGTCCTGGTACCAGATCAAATACCTCGGCTCCATTCAGCCCTCGGAGTTCCTGAAGGTCGCCTTTGTGCTCGTTGTGGCGAAAGTCATGGAACGGCACCACGTGATGACGGAGGAGCGGTCGTTCCGCAGTGATGGCTGGCTGCTGTGCAAAATCGCCTTCGTCACGGTCCCGCCGATGCTCCTTGTGTACCAGCAGCCGGATACTGGTATGATTCTCCTGTATGGCGCGCTGCTCGCACCCATGATATTCTTTTCGTCCATCAGTAAAAAAATCCTCATTACAGTGGCGGCAGTGCCGATTACACTGCTGCTCGGCATCATGATTATGTATTTTCAGTTTCATAGCTTTTATCAGGATGAGGTGCTGGGCAGGCTTTCTCCGCACCAGGTGTCGCGCATTAACGGATGGCTGCAGCCATTCGAATACGGGGACTCCTCGTATCAGACGAGGCAGGGGATACTGGCAATCGGCTCCGGCGAGATGACGGGGAAGGGCTATCAGGGGAATGACGTATATGTACCGGAAAAACATACGGATTTCATCTTCTCTACAATTGCAGAGGAAACCGGCTTCATTGGCGGTGCGCTTGTCATCCTGCTCTATTTCCTGCTACTTTACCGTCTTGTCATCCTCGTGTTGAATGCAAATACGGTCTTTGCCTATATGGCGGGAGCAGGGATTATCGGGCTGTTGACCTTTCAGATTTTCCAGAACATCGGCATGACAATGGGGCTTCTACCGGTGACAGGCGTCACGTTGCCGTTCTTAAGCTACGGCGGAAGTTCACTGCTGTCGAATTTCCTGCTGCTTGGCGTCATTCTCTCCCTGCAAAAGGCAGACGACCAATACTTCTTCCTTTCACGGAACAACGAGAGGGAATAGAAGATACCGCGTGTATCTTTCCTGCTAGTTGTTCAGTGTCCTGTATCTTTCAGTTAATTTCTTCTGGTGTCCCAGTAACACCTCGTTCAAATCGATGTCATATTGGCTGGCGATGAAGGAAAGATTCCCTAGCATCTCACCGAGCCCCTCCGTGAGCAGCTGCTTGTTTTCTTCATGGGAAATACTGTTTATGAGTGGCCAGTCCTCCATCGTTTCCAGCTCCTTGATCGCTACTGCCAAAGTGCCTGTTCCTTCAGCTAAAAGGCCAATGCTCATGAAAATGCTTTCCTGTGACCAACCATTTTCTTCACCAAACTCCTTCAACCATTGTTGGAATTGATTTATGTCCATTTTGAAGCCACCACCTTCTTAATAAAAATTTAATATTTACCATAATAATACTACAAATTACCTAATAAAGGAAGGAGTAGAACTGATGAAAATAATTGCTGAATTTTGCAGGCTGCATCATGGGCGTCATCGCGGATACGGTGTCGGCAGAAGGCGGCAAGGCGGTCGGCATCAGGCAAAAAACTGAAGATGTCGGCTTTTGACGATGCATTCATTGCATGCCGGTCCTGCAATCTATTCCCATTGCCGACCCCTATCGAGAGGGGGAGCCGGGCGTGAGGAACCATCCATGACGGGACTCACGTACTGCAACTAACATCCCATAAGCTAAAGAAGCTGCCCAATCAGCCCG
>JBJEFP010000162.1:4327-11436 GCA_051874195.1 Lysinibacillus sp.
ACTTACTTTCTGTCAGGACAGCTTCTTTCCATCTATTTTTCTAGTAATTACTTTTCAAAAAATTCAAGAATAGCCGAACGTGCTTTAATTTTTCGACATACGCATTGTAAAACAAATTGGTTTCACGGTAATAGCTGGCCCCTTCGAATTCATTTAACGACATTTTGTAAAAGTCTTCATTTTCAATGCTGATTTCCGGTAATACGGCAATCCCCAAATTATATTTGACCATTTCCTTACATGTAGCGGCCTGGTCGGTTTCGATGGATGGCTTAATGGGCTGCTTGAAGTTTATACGCCACCATTTATCAATGAGGGTGCTTAACGACATATCCGTTTTATAGGTAATGTAGGGGAGGCTTGGGATCTCCTCTTTTGTAAATGGCGTTTTAGAGACGACAAAAAGCTCCTCTTTATTTAAAAGATGCTTACATGCATTGATTGTATAATGTCCTCGAATGATGGCCACATGAATCTCCTCGGCGTTTAAAGCGTCTTTAATTTCACTGCTCCAGCCTGTTTTTAATTGGATATTGACATGCGGATATAAGCTTTTAAATTCGTTTAAAATTTGGGGCAAGCGATAAAGTGAAAATAATCCAGAGGCACCGATGCAAATGGTACCTTTTATCTCCTCGGCTAAATTCGCTAACTGATCGACAAGATTTTTTTCGTTTTGGATAATATCTTGTGCATGTTCAAACAGCAGCCGGCCTTCTTCTGTAAAATCAATTCCTTTTGACCCTCTGACAATAATTTCTGCCTTGTACTTTTTTTCCAATTGCTTGATCCGGTATGTAAGAGCGGGCTGGGAAATGTAGAGGTTATTAGCGGTATGGGTGATATTCTTCGTTTTATAGAGATCCGTTAATAATTCGCAATCATTCAAATTCATGTTGGTCACCCCTTTGATATAAAAAAATTTTATCGCCAATAGAGAAATATATGTATTTTATTTATCTGAATATAACATTTATTCTGACAGTAAGCAAATGAAGCGCTTTCAGTTGCTTGATAGGATAAGGGGGAGGATGGATGTTAGCATTTTTGGGGTTTGCACTAATTGTTATTTTTACGTATCTAATTATGAGCAATAAGCTATCGCCTATTGTGGCGCTCATCACGGTGCCGGTCATATTCGCTTTAATTGCCGGTCATTTTACAAGTGTCGGGGATATGATGCTAGATGGGATGAAGCAGGTATCTTCCACGGCAGCACTGCTGCTGTTTGCCATTCTGTACTTTGGTGTAATGATTGATGCGAAGCTGTTCGATCCATTCATTAAACGTTTATTGCGGATTGTAAAAGGGGACCCGGTAAAAATTGCGATGGGGACTGCTGTCCTGGCATTGGCAGTGGCATTAGATGGGGATGGAACCACCACTTATATGATTACTGTATCGGCACTGTTGCCGCTTTATGTAAGGATTAATATGAATCCGCTCGTTCTTGCTACGATCGCTATGATTTCTCTCAGTGTAATGAGTGCGATGACACCTTGGGGGGGACCGGCTACGAGGGCCATTGTTGCTACAGGGGTTGATCCCACGGAGTTCTTCGTCAGTTTAATTCCGGCTATGGTACTGGGGGCGGTATGGGTTTTATTCGTAGCGTATATCCTGGGGAAACGCGAGCGGAAGCGGATAGGCATCCATGACATTTCACTAGACCAAATTCTGCATACGGAGGACAGCGCGGCACCTAGCCCTTCATTGGTCCGTTGGTGGTTGAATTTATTACTGACGGCGGTCGTCATGGTCGTGTTGGTAAAAGGTATGTGGCCGCCCGCTGTCATTTTTATTTTCGGCTTTGCGATTGCGCTTATGCTGAATTTTCCTAAAAACAGCGTACAGAAGGAAATTATCATGAAACATGCGGGCAACGCGTTGATTGTCACGGCATTGGTATTCGCAGCTGGCGTGTTCACGGGCATTTTATCAGGCACAGGAATGGTCACGGCCATGTCCAATGCTCTTATATCGCTTATTCCGGATTCGCTGGGCTCCCAGCTGCCTTTAATCGTTGCCATTACCAGCATGCCTTTTACGTTCGTCATGTCCAATGATGCCTATTATTTTGGCGTTTTACCCGTTTTAGCAGAAACCGCTTCCTCTTTTGGGGTGGCTCCTATAGAAGTGGCGCGGGCATCCGTATTAGGGCAACCAGTTCACTTGCTAAGCCCGCTGGTGGCCTCGACTTTTTTACTGGTCGGGATGATTTCGAAAGAATTAGGGGAGTATCAGAAATATGCTTTGTTATGGACCTTTTTAACATCCGTTGTGTTAATCGTGCTAGCGGTTGTAACTGGAGCAATTAGTGTGTAAAGAGGAAGGAAGACATTTTATGCGCACCTTTTTCCCTATTGCGACAGTGTCAATGGTCGCAATATCAGGAGTTGGTATCTTTTTGCTTTTGTCACTCCCGATGCCTTGGATGCTGGGCTCGTTATTCGGCGTGCTGGCGGCGCAGTTTCTGCTGAAGATACCTATGAGATGGCCGGTATCCATCCGGAATGCAGGCTTATTGATCGTCGGGACAGCGATTGGGCAGTATTTCACGTTGGAAGTATTGATTGCTATGAAACAAAATCTATTATTTATGTTTCTCTTCAATGTAATACTGAGCCTTTTGTGCCTGTTATTGGCCTATGCCGTGCATAAAGTAGCTGGGCTTTCCATTCCGACGGCGATTACAGCCAGTATTCCGGGCGGGCTGTCGCAGCTTGTCGTATTTGCGGAAGAGCAAAAGAATATGGATGTAGCCGTCGTCACCTTTTTTCACGTCATTCGTGTCATTTGTGTGGTGGGGCTGATCCCGATCATCGTGTCATTGACAGGTGAGCTACCTAAGCAGACTGCACAGGTGGAAGGGGGTTTCTTCAGGAATATGGCACTCATCTTAGTAGGATGGATGTGTATCCCGATAGGAAAGCGCTGTCGCCTGCCGGTTCCCTATTTCCTGACCCCGGTCATCCTTGGTCTGCTCGTAAGCTTTACAGAAATTGAACCAATGCTGATGAATGCTAATTTACTGCATATCGCCCAGTTGGCCATTGGTGCTTATATCGGTTTATTACTGAAGCCGAAAGATTTGCGGTTGCCTAAAATGGTGATTGCGAGCGGAATCTTCAGTGCGCTGCTTCTGCTCTTTCTTACCTTCATAGTCGCTGAAGGAATGGTCGTGTTTTTTAAAATGGATTTTGCCACGAGCTATTTAAGTACAGCTCCAGGGGGTATGGATCAGATGGGGCTTATCGCAGCAGCCCTACAGGCAGATGCCACTCAAGTGACGGTATTTCAACTATTCCGGATGCTCTTTATTTATATCGTGATTTTACCGGTATTGAAATGGCGCTACAGCGAGGTATAAAAAATTTTTATGGATGTTGAATCGGAAAGTGTATTTCATTTATTTCTTGAATGTTTGTATAGTGAAAATAATCAAAGAAAAAGGAGTTAGGTAAACATGGTAAATTATGATGTAGTAGTTGTGGGAGCGGGGAATGCTGCGTTATGTGCAGCGATTGCAGCAAAAGAGCAGGGAAGTAGCGTGCTGGTACTGGAAAAGGGACCGATTGAAAAACGTGGAGGAAACTCATTCTTCACAGATGGCGCCATTCGAGTGGCCTATGAAAATTTAGATGAGATTACGAAAATTATCTCCTTGGATGAGGAGACTTATAACAAAATAGATATGCCGGCATACACGGCACAAGATTTCTACGATGATATCATGCGTGTGTCACAAAATCAGAGTAAGCCGGAGCTGATTGAAAAACTAGTGACAGAGTCATTGCCTACCATTAGCTGGATGAAGTCGCATGGCGTCGAGTTTGAGTTGAACTATGCAAACCAGTCATTTGAAAAAGAAGGGAAAGTTCATTTTTGGGGCGGCCTGCCTATCAAAACGGTGGATAAGGGGATCGGCCTGATGCGCAGCCTATTCAACCGCTGTGAACAATTAGGGATTGATGTTTGGTATGAAAGCGCAGCGACGAAGATTATAGCCGACCATAATCATGTGACGGGCCTACAGGTGAAGACGCCTGCTGGCTTGCAGACGGTAACGTGTCAAAGCATTGTTTTGGCCTGTGGCAGTATCGAGGCGAATAAGAAAAAACGTGCAGAGGCGCTTGGTGAAGAATGGAATGAAGCATTAGTCCGTGGAACGGAATTCAATACAGGAGACGGTATTGATATGGCGGTGGAAGTGGGAGCCCAGACATTTGGCCAATATAATGGCTGCCATGCAATCGGTACGGATGCAAATGCGCCGCGGGTAGGGGATTTCAATAAACCTGGGGATATCTTTAAAAAGCATTCCTATCCGTACAGTGTCATGGTAAACGTAGAGGGCAACCGATTTGTAGATGAAGGGGCGGACTTCCGCAACTATACGTATGCGAAATATGGAAAAGAAGTGCTGAAGCAACCGAAGAACATTGCCTATCAAATTTACGATGCAAAAGTGCGTCCGATTTTACGTGCCGAATATAATTTGGAAGAGGCTACGGTCTACGAAGCGGCAACATTGGCGTCGCTTGCAGATCAACTGGATATTCATAAAGAGCAATTTTTGCAAACGATTGCTGAATATAATGCAGCTGTACAAGAAGGGGAGTTCAATCCATCCGATAAAGATGGCAAGTGTACAAAGGGAATTACGCCGCCGAAGTCAAACTGGGCTCAAACAATTAGTGAAGGTCCATTTTATGCATACCCTGTTACTTGTGGAATCACTTTTTCCTTCTGGGGATTGGCTGCAACCCCGGAAGGAGAGGTGTTGAATACGGAAGGGAAAACAATCGATGGGCTATATGCTGCGGGTGAAATGATCGGCGGTATCTTCTACGAAAATTATCCTGGCGGCTCCGGGTTGATGTCTGGTTCCGTATTTGGAAAAATCGCCGGCAAGTCTGCCGCCCGCCATGTCCAGACGGTCAAATAGCATCATACTTCAATGAATAAAAAGAAGATGCAAGGCACGATGAATGCCTTGCATCTTTTGAATGGGCCGAAACATGATACGCGTGTAGCATAACGTTATTTCCCTAATGACTCGAAAATAGCTAGATCTTCTAGGTATCTTGTGCGTTTTTTACATACATCGCCTTTGACACATGTCCTTGTTCTACTGGAAAAGCAATTGAATCATTTTGTTAGAAACATTGGCATCTTCACTTTGTTTTTCTAATTGCTTGTAGAGATAGAAGGTGGAAGGTGCATATTGAACGGCTTCTTGAGAAAGCGCAAGCCTCTTCATTGATAAAATGAGACTGATTTTATCATTTTCACTGAGCTGTTTCCAATCTTCTACCGTATTGATTGATTCATCCCCGGAAATGGCGGAATACAAATGCAGGGCATCGTATTGGCTGGAGGCCGAAGATGGCGAGTAAAGGAAGCGCAAATATTGATCGATATAATAGTCTGCTTTTTGTGGCTGGTCATGGTACATCGCCGTTTTCAGCTGGGTAATCATTGTTTGAGCCGCCAGCGCCAATTCAGCTGGCAGGCCGTCCTGGGATTTTGCTAGCTGTCTTTCCAGCGCAGCTAGCTTCTCTAGCTGGGCAATAGGGTCAATATCCTGATCCTCGTCATAGAGCTGGATATAATCGGTCGTTAAATAGGAGTTGATCTCTGCAATGGCCTTTTGGTCAGTGAATGGGTTTTCCGGCGTTTGGGCTGAAGAAACGTTGGAATGAAACAATATCGTAGTCCCTAGCATAAGAAGTCCTGCTGGCACCAAGGCAAGAAGCAGAAGCGTCTTTTTCATGAAAATTCCTCCTTATTATTTCCGCACAAGATAGTCTTCTTTTATTATATACCACAAAATCCACATATATCTGCATGATAACGATATATATGGGTATTTATCATGTGAAATCGAAGGAGCTGTCCGGAAAGCTGAAACTTTCTGGGTAGTTCCTTTTTACGTCATGCAGGAATATGGCGGCCTTTGTAGAATAATAAAGGGAAAGGCTGTTCTGCAACGTGAGGGCAGAGGAGGGATCGTATGATTATTCGTAGAGCAAGGATGGCGGATGCTACCGGTATAGCCAAGGTGCATGTGGATAGTTGGCGGAAGACCTACAAAGATATCGTCCCGAAGAATATCCTGAAGAACATGACGTATGAAAAGAAAAAGCGCCTATGGGAAAGTGTGCTGCTGGAAGGATGCGTCTTCGTGGCCGAGGATGAGGAAGGCCGGATTATCGGCTTTGCCACTGGCGGCGAGGAGAGAAGCGGGGCATATGAAGATTTTCAAGGAGAACTCAGTACATTATATATAGTAGAGGATTATCAAAGCCGGGAACTTGGAGAGCGTCTCGTTAAAACGGTGATTGAGGAAATCGAGACACTGGGCTTCAATTCGATGGTCGTCAGCGTCTTGGAGGAAAATGAAACGACACGTTTTTATGAAGCGCTGGGCGGCCAGATGATCGACACGGTAGAGGTCGATATCGGCGGCAAGAAGCTGAAGGAGTTTGTGTACGGTTGGAAGGATCTCAGCAGCATTTATGAGAAAATCGGGTAGAAATGAGCTCTTTTATTCGGAAAATTTATATCATTGTGAAAAGTGCATTGACTATTTTTTGGATGTTTGCTAAAGTATCCTCTAATAAAAGCATACAAATTCGTTGATGAGAAAGAGTAATGTTCCCACCTGTTCTACAGAGAGCCGACATGCTGGTGGAAGTCGGTGTGCAGATGTTACATGAAAATCCTCTCTGAGAAGGTTGGTTGAACTACAGTAAGCCAATCCGGGTGTCTACCGTTAAAAAGATCGCGTATGAATGTACGTTGCTGAGTGCTATTGAGCGGTTTTTCAATAGAATTAGGGTGGTATTCGCGGGTAACCCCGTCCCTTTTTTGGGATGGGGTTTTTTGTATGTCTTTTTTGGTAAATGTACGGAGGTGCTGTAGGCAAGCGTCTGCAGCAATAAAAACAGCTTAGGAGATACAGCAATGGAGAAGAAAGTATCGTTTTCAACTTATGCAATTATCGGAACAATGCTATTTGGCATGTTCTTTGGGGCAGGGAATCTAATATTCCCGATTCAAATGGGGCAGCTTGCCGGAACGAATTACTGGTGGGCGCTGGTCGG
>JBJEFP010000163.1:0-11425 GCA_051874195.1 Lysinibacillus sp.
GTGCCGATTAATGGGGATAAAAATCTTCTTCGAAAAGGAATGTTGTATTAAAAAGATAAGGTTATTTTTACTGGAGAGTAAGCAAGGAATCCTTCAAAAGGAATAATAATCGCGTCATGAAAATAGCTTTTTATACATATAATGGGTGGCTCGAATACAAAACCTAAATTTTGGAATATATCCTCCGGGATGACACCGCCCGCTTATTTTAAAAGCCGTCAGAAAGAGGGAGTAGCCTTGTTTGCCAGCAATTGTGCAATCAGCTGCTCGATCATTCTGATTTCTTCCTTTATCTCCTCGATTTTTTGGGCCAATTCAGAAAACGCTTTGCCGAACTGAGTGGTCTGGATTTCATTATAGCTGACAAGAACTCCATCCTCCCTTATTTGATCGAAGCCGGTAGCGTGATTGCCGTGCCATGTAGTCAGGGCTAAAGCCGGCTTGGTCATGAGCTCCTGATTGGCGGCAAACTCCTGCTGCTTGCCCCTCAATTTGCTGCTACATGCTTCCAAGCGTTGTAGCTCGCTCTTTTTCTTCGCTAAAAGTGCATAATAAAATGCCAAAGACGACATGTGCATCACCTCGAAAATTTTAAAAGGATTTTGTTTCCATATACTATTACTATAGCACATCCGAAAATTTTGAAAATGGGAAGTTACTACAGTTTGGGAGGGTGTGGAATGGGGAAAATACTACCAAATGTGTTGGTAATTTATAACTGATTTTCGTTGTGGTTATTGACCGTACTAAAAGTTACTTTTAGAATGAACTTAAATTTTGGAAAGGGAGAGATGTTTATGTCAGGAATTATTCGAGTTACACCTGCAGAACTAGAAGCAATGGCGGGACGCTATACCGATGAAAGCAATAAGGTGGAGGAGCAGATCGTTCGTCTGGACAAGATGATCGAAGAGCTGCAAGGAATGTGGGAAGGCGAATCCAGCCGTGCATTCGCTGACCAATATACGACATTAAGACCTTCCTTCGTTGATATGCAAACACTTTTACATGATGTCTCTACACAACTTACAAAGACTGCACATGCACTTGCAGACGCAGATCGCCAAATCGCAGGACAAATTCGCGGGTAAACATCATCTACATGAGAAAGCAGAAAGAGCGTCGTTTTTAGTAAGGGCGCTCTTTTATTTTGAGGTGATATAGATGTACATAGAAATAACGGTAGATTTGAAGAACTATAGTGGTGAAAGCTTTGATATCCGCCTTTCCGACTATTATTCCGTCAAGCAATTTGTGGAAGTGGTGTGGCAGGTAAAGGGGATGTCGGAAATTCCGAGAGAGGGATACTGGGTGCGTGTCCAAAATAAAAAAATCATGTTATCTGGCAGTGAGCAGCTCGCAGCTTATGGCATTACGACAGGAGACCGTCTAGAAATCTTATAAGGGAGTAATATGATGACAGAAAATAAACAAACGTATCTTGAAAAACAGTTGGAAGCCACGCTCGATCTGTCTCCAAAGCATCTCACAATTACTTTTCAAAAGGAAAAAATCAAGTTCCAGGACGAACTGGAAGTAGTTTTACTAAAAAACGCCAACCCCTTCATCCAAAAAGAAATCGCCTTTACGGAAGACGAGCTTATTTTAACCTACCATCTAGAAGAGTACCACATGACTTTTGCCCAGCTCCTGCAATATGAGGAGAAAAGCAGATGGATGTTTGCAGCTCATTTAGTAAAGGCAGTAATGGCCCATTCATCGAACCGCCTCCATCTCCTTGTATGTCCGGAAAATATAGTGATTGATGAAAGTATGACACCTACCTTCCTGCATTATGGTGTGAAAGAAAGTGTTCCACCGTATGAAAAGAATCCAGCGCGTACTTTACGTGAAACGAAGGCGCTAATCGCAGCAGCAGTTGAGCCGAAATACAGCTTTACGGAATATTACCAGTTCGCTGAATCCATCGAGCTTACGCCCATTGTTGAAAAAATCCTGAAGGCCGCTGACGAGGAAGAGCTGATGGGCATCATCCAAAAGCGGATAAAGAAGCTTGTAGCAGAGGAAAAGAACATTGCGAAAATGCCCGTTGCAAAGCGGAATTGGCTCCGCTATTCCGTAGGGGCGCTTGTGCTGCTCGTCATTCCGCTAGGTCTCTATCTTGCCTATTCCTTGCTCATTTTGCAGCCTAGGCAGGAAGCGTATATCTATGCGCAGGAGCATTTCCTCCAAAAGAAATACAGCGAGGTCATCAATACCCTTTCCCGCTATGAAGTGGAGGATATGCCGAAAGTCATCCAGTATGAGCTGTCCATCTCCCATATTGTCAACGAAACGCTGACGGAGGAGCAAAAGGATAATATACTGAATGCCATTACCCTGCAGACGGACCCCCGCTATTACCAATACTGGATTTTCATTGGGCGAGGGCAGGCAGAAAAGGCACTGACCCTTTCACGCCAACTCGAGGACCTGGATCTGATCATGCTGGCCCTGCTGCATTATGAGGAAGAGCTCAAGCAGGATGGTGACCTGAAGGAAGAAGAAAGGAAGCGTCTCTTGAGCGAGGTCGAAACGGAGAAGCAGGAATATAAGAAGCAAATTGAGGAATTGCAGGAGCTGCTGAAGGAGGCGGAGGCGGCAGGTCAAGATGAGGGAAGGGCAGCAGAGGAGGAACAGCCGCAAGCGGACGAAGCTTCAGAGGCCCCGGCGTCATCTCAACCTGCCTCTCCACAGGCAACTCCACCAGCAGCCTCGGATGAAGCCCAAACAGAAGGAGCACCGACTCCATAAGGGAAGCAAGTAAATAAACAGCAGGAAGGCCTTTGCTAATGCCCACGGCGGAATAAGCGGACATGACAGTTACTGCAGGTGCGGCATGAAACGCCCCTCTTTGAGCGATTTAAGAGGGGAAGCGACCTTTAGGCAAAAGAAGGTGAAATCATGAGCGTTTTTTTATTTTTTTACGATGATAATTACCAAATATTTAACGTGAACCCCAAAAAGCTGGATGGTTTTACGATCGGCAATACGATTGACCAGACCGTGACCATCAAGCCGTTTCCTTTTACTGGTGGCCTTCTTACGATTACAGAGGACGCTGTTGGATATAAGGTGAGGCAGGGTGGCCAGCTTCTCGGCAATTTGGAGGAGAGGCGCCCATTTGTCATGCAGGACGGCAATCGGAGCCTGACAATTCTTCATCTCCGTTCAGTTATCGAGGAGGGGGACTACTATGTTGGGGACAGGGAGGAAGTTACCGTCTCGAATGCCGCTGAAGATGCAGC
Source organism: Lysinibacillus sp. (assembly GCA_051874195.1). GTDB lineage: Bacteria > Bacillota > Bacilli > Bacillales_A > Planococcaceae > Lysinibacillus_B. Next base: position 3,249 of record JBJEFP010000163.1, read on the forward strand.
CGTTTTTAAAAAGGAAAGCCTGTACTTCGGAAAGGACCGTCTCCACTTTTCATTCATCAGGGATGAAAAGGATTGGATGGTTTCCCCCGGTGACAGCCGTGTATATGTGAACGGCAAAAAAATCGGTGGCAACAGGAAAGTGGAAATCGGGGACTGGGTTTTCACACCATGCATGCTCCTGCGCTTTGTGGAGGTGGATGTCCTGCAGGTGATCGGCTATGAGGAATACGAAGCTGATCTGCCGCCAATCAAGGTGCCCCGCTCGGAAATGGGGAAGAAATATCCGATCTACCGGCGTACACCACGGATGCTTTATGAATTGCCGAAAGAAAAAGTATCACTTTCATTCCCTGCCCAGGAACATGAAATGTCCAATCGGGGGCTGTGGCTCATCATCCTGCCGCCATTGGTCATGCTGATGGTAATAGGGGCTATCGCCATCATCCAGCCGCGCGGGATTTTCATCATCGTCTCGATGGTCATGTTCGTGATGACATTAATCACTTCATCTGTACAGTATTTCAAAGACCGCAAACGCTATAAGGAAAGAGAAGCAAAAAGGGTGAGGGTGTACAGAAAGTATCTGGAGGATAAGCGGGAGGAGCTTCAATCGCTCGCCGATCAGCAAAAGTTTGCGCTAGATTTCCATTTCCCCTCCTTTGAAAGAATGAAGTACCTGACGGCAGAAATATCCGATCGTATTTGGGAACGCTCCCTTACAAGCAGGGACTTCCTTCAATTCCGCCTTGGTACAGGTACCATGCCTGCCAGCTATGCGGTTACGCTCAATTCAAACGATATGGCTAACAGGGAGCTGGATGATCTAATCGAAAAATCGCAGCATTTAGAAAAGCTGTATAAAGAGGTGAAGGATGTCCCGCTTGTCGTTGACTTTTCAGCTGGACCGGTCGGCCTGATCGGGAAGGAGCGAGTCGTAAAGGATGAAATCCATCAAATCATCGGTCAGCTGGCGTTTTTCCACAGCTATCATGATGTACGGTTCGTCTTCATCTTCCAAGAGGAGGATTACGAGGAATTCGAGTGGATGAAGTGGCTGCCGCATTTCGTTCTTCCGAATCGGCATGCCAGGGGATTCATCTACAACGAAAAAACACGGGACCAGCTGCTGACATCCATTTATGAAATGATCCGGGAACGCGATGTGATGGAGAAGGAGGAGCATCTGCTTTTCACACCGCATATCGTGTTCATCGTGGCAAATCCGGCGCTGATTGCCGACCATGTCATTCTGGAGTATCTGGAAGGCAAGCATGCAGACATCGGCATCTCCGTCATCTTCGCCTCCGATACAAAGGAAAGCCTGTCGGACAACATCCATACATTGGTCAGATACATCAGTGATGCGGAAGGGGACATTCTGCTGCGCAACAAGCGGACCGTACAGATTCCGTTCCACCTGGATGAGCACAGCAGGGAAGGCAACGAAAACTTTGCCAGGATGCTACGGACGCTCCATCACCAGGTCGGGATGACGAACTCCATTCCGACAAGCGTCACATTTTTAGAGATGATGAACGTCAGTCAGGTGGAGGAGCTGCCGATTTACGAAAACTGGGTATCCAAGGAATCCTCCCGATCGCTTGCGGTGCCGATCGGTCTGAAGGGGAAGGACGACTATGTGTATCTGAATCTTCATGAAAAGGCACATGGGCCGCACGGATTATTGGCAGGGACGACCGGCTCAGGGAAAAGTGAATTCCTGCAGACCTATATTTTATCGCTGGCCGTTCACTTCCATCCACATGAAGTGGCATTCCTGCTGATTGACTATAAGGGCGGCGGAATGGCAAAGCCTTTCAAAAAGCTGCCGCACCTTTTAGGGACCATCACGAATATTGAAAGCAGCGTCAACTTCACGAACCGGGCGCTCGCCTCTATACGAAGCGAGCTGAAGCAGAGACAACGCCTGTTCGACCAGTATGAGGTATCACATATTGACGATTATACGACTCTATATAAGCAGCAAATTGCGAAGGAGCCGCTACCGCACCTGTTCCTCATTTCCGATGAATTTGCAGAGCTGAAAAATGAAGAGCCGGAATTCATCCGCGAGCTGGTCAGTGCTGCGCGGATCGGGCGGAGCCTAGGTGTCCATCTCATCCTAGCGACGCAAAAGCCGGGGGGGATCATCGACGACCAAATCTGGAGTAATGCCCGCTTTAAGGTGGCGCTGAAGGTACAGGATGCAAACGATAGTAAGGAAATCCTGAAAAATGCCGATGCAGCTTCCATTACCGTGACGGGGAGAGGCTATCTGCAGGTCGGGAACAACGAAGTGTATGAACTGTTCCAGTCGGCATGGAGCGGAGCGCCTTACCTGACAGAGCATGTCGAGGGGGAAAATGAAATCGCCCTTGTGACGGATTTAGGGCTCATTCCGTTGTCCAACGTTTCGACGAACGAACCGAAACGCGACAACCGCCTGACGGAGATTGATGCCATTGTCGAGCAGATTGCCATGCATCAGGAGGAGCGTGGAATTCACAAGTTGAAGAGTCCATGGCTGCCGCCGCTTGCTGAAAGAATCGCACGTGACGGCTATCCATCACCGTCACCGGAGCTCATCCCGCTTGCTGTGGTGGATGAGCCGGAAAAGCAAAGCCAAGCGCCTTATTTCTACCGCCTGATGGACGATGGCAATATCGGCATCTTCGGAGCAGTCGGCTACGGGAAATCCTATACCGTCCTGACCATCCTGCTCGGCATTGCAGAGCATTACAGCCCCGAGGAAGTGCACTATTATTTACTGGACTTCGGGAATGGCTCGCTGTTGCCGATGCGGCAACTGCCGCATGTGGCAGACTTCTTCACGACGGAGGATGCCCGCAAGATCGAAAAGCTCATGAACTTCCTGCGTGAAGAAATCAAGCGGCGAAAGCAGCTGCTTCAGGAATATGAAGTGAGCACCATTAAATTGTACAACCGGATTAGCAAGGAGCGTCTCCCAGTGCTGTTCGTCGTGCTGGAAAACTTCGATTTCGTCAAAGAGGAAATGCAGGACATCGAGCAGTTCTTCAATCAATTCGTCAGGGATGGCCAATCGCTGGGAATCTATATGATCTTCACTGCGACACGGATTTCATCCATCCGCCAGGCGTTGATGAACAACCTGAAAACGAAGGTCGTGCATTATTTGTTCGACCAGAGCGAGGCCTATACCGTTTTAGGCAAGACGACACTGAAGCCCGAGCCTATTCCGGGCAGGGCCATCATTAAAACGGATGAACCGGCATTTGCCCAAGTATTCCTGCCGGTCGACGGTGCAACCGACTTCGACGTCATTGAAGGGATGAAAGAGAAGGTGCAGACTTTGAAGGAACGATACAAGGGTGCTGCGCTTCCTTCCCCAATCCCGATGCTGCCTGCACAGCTGACGATGGAAAGCTTTAGAGACTATGTGGTGCAGACGGGCAGGTCGCGGACGATGTTCCCGGTAGGTCTGGAGGAGGAATTCGTGCAGCCGATCAGCCTGAACCTGCAAAGCAATAAACATTGCCTCATCCTCGGCCAGGCACAGAAGGGGAAAACAAATATCCTGAAAATGATAATGACGACTGCGCTGGAATATGAAATCGAGGATATTGCCGTGCATGATTCGGTCCAGGGAGGACTGGCAAACAGCGCTGACCCGGAAGCGGTTGTCATGCTGGAAACGAAGGAGCAGATAGCAGATTGGCTGACGGTGGCCGAAGGAAAGTTTGCTGGCCGTGAACAGCAGTATATGGCCATGAATGCAAGGGAAAGGGCGGCCCATTCGTTCGATCCGATCCTGTTTATCATAGACGATTACCCAAGATTCCTGGCCAAGCTGGACAGCAGCTTGCAGGACCGGATCGGCAAGCTGATGAAAAATTACAGCCATTTAGGATTCAGCATGATTGTCGCCGGCAACAGCAGCGAGGTGGCGAAAGGATACGATGCATTGACGGCCGAAATCAAACAGATTCGCCAAGCGATCCTCCTTGTGAAAAAGTCAGATCAAACGCTGTTTACCCTGCCGTATGACCGGAAGGAAGAAGAGGTCATGCCAGGTTTCGGCTACTATGTATTGAATGGTAATGCAGTGAAAATCCAAATTCCATTATGCGAAATAGAAAGAAGGCTTTACACGTGACGAAAAAGACGAAACTAGCAATCACCATTATCTCCGTGATGATTTTGATTATTGCCACACCCTTTTTATTCTTCCTCGGGATTGGCGAGAACCCTTTTTTCGATCGTTCCAATGGGATTAAAAAAATCGCCATCGTCAATGAAGACGGGGGGACAGAGAAAAAGGAGCAGCTGTTTGACTTCGGGAAGGAAATGGTGCCGATTCTGTCGAGCGATTCAGATTATGAATGGGTCGTCGCCAGCAGAGGCGCTACGGAAAAAGGGTTGCAGGATAGGGAGTATGACGCAGCCGTCTATATCCCTTCCGACTTTTCCGAAAATATCATGACCTATGAGGAGCAGCAGCCGGTAAAGGCGGAGTTCAAATATACGATTTCCGACCAATTGAATGCCGTCAACCGTGAAAAAATCCTGCGTGAGATCAATAAAGCGACCTCCAGGGTGAATGGAAAGGTTGGTACGCTCTATTGGAGCTATGTATCACAGGACCTGCAAAAGGTGCGAGACCAGTTCGATACCATCCTTGATAAGGAAATGGAGTTTCTCGATACAATTTCAGCCTACTATGAGCCGAATCTAGCAACAGTCGTGCAGGCCATCGAAAGCCAAAAAGGCATGCTGGAAAATCTTCATACAGCTGTAGAGGGGCAGGGGACTTCGGTTGGAAACAGCGCAGATCAGGCGAAACAGTTCGAAGCCGGTCTCCTTGAGTTTGTGACGTTCGTGGAGCAGTATAAGGACTTCCAGGCTGCGAATCAACAGCTGCTGCAGACGATGCAGGATGAGAATGTGCAGTTGGTGGTGAAGGCGCAGACCGAGCAGGAGCCCCGCTTCATGACGATGAAGGAGCAATTGGATAAAGCGAATGAAGCGTTCTCTGCCAACGTCGAGCTGTTGGAGGACCAGCTTGCATCGAATCAGCAAACATTTGTCGAGTTGAGGGGCCATGCTTCGCAGCAGCAGGAGGAAATCTGGGCGCTGCTGAAGGAAATAGAAGGTGAGCTCGCCGTTAAATATGAAAACGAAGTAATCGCCATGAGGAACAAGTTGGCCGCCGCACCGGTTTTACCGGCAAGGCCGAATAACAATCAACGGCCGCCTGCGCCTTCTACCAATGTGGATGACTATCTCGCTTCCTCCAATCTTGCGGCATTAGAAGCCGAACGAGGAAAATTGCAGGCAGTCCTTCAAGATATTAAGAATCTACAGGGACAGGTGGGTGATGATCCAGCGACGGCACCGGAAGGAACAACAAACAACTTAGAGGTCCTGTTGGCGAATCTCACAATGCAGCTTGCAGAAATCGAGGCGAACATTCAGCTGATCCAGCAGCAGGAAAGCGAGCTGCAGCAACAGCTTGGCAGCACACAATCCAATCCCGTCATTGAACAGGATGACGTGCAGGAGGAAGGGGAAGAGGAGCTTTCCATCGCCGAGAAAATCGAGCAGAAGGAATGGGAGCTTCTTCAGTCGGAGCAAGTGACGGACGGGAAAAGAACTCGTCTACGTAAGATGTTTGAAGCACCGGTACCAAATGTCGAGGAAGAGCTGCTGCTTGCTTACTTTGAATCATTGGTGAAATATGAGGTCGTCATCAATACACAATTGCTGGATGAAAACAATCAGCTGATTGACTCCAAGGCGAATGACATCCTGGATATCGCGGAGCAGGAACAAGCTGGTTTTGAACAGCTGAATACAGGCATGCCTGCCGCCCGCCAGCAGCTTGCCGCACTAAAGGATGACATCAATTCATTCTTCTTTGCACAGCTCGTCGCATTGGAAGCAGATTATGTCGAAATGTCCCAGCAAATGAATCAGATTGAGCAAAGCGCGAATAACGCGAGGGAGCAAATGAACGTCCTGCTGTCAGATACTCCTGTCTCTGCCGGTGATATGCAGGGAGCCGGCCTTGTATCCGGACAACAATCAATCAGCCAGGAGCTCGAGTTCATCAGAGATTCCATGAATATGGTGACGGACAATCAGGCGAACCTGATGGCTGTCACGGACGAGCTGCAGACGAAGGCGCAGGGTGTCAATGCAGATACATCTGTACTCAACAGCAAATGGAGTGAAAATGTCAGAACGACGGAGCTCTACCGCAACGATATCCATGCGATTCTGAACGGGGCCTTTGTGGATGGGCAGAAGAACGGGCAGATATACGAATATCTAGCGACACCGCTTGCGACAAGCAGCCTGTACCCGACTATCCAGCAGGAAAATAAAATGCCACCTGTCATCATATTGGCCATCATATTGATCAGCGGGCTGATGATCGGGTACTTCTGCTATTACTTCAAGCAGGATAAGGTGCTCGTCCGCATGGCGCTATTCGTTCTACTGAACGTCATTGTCGGTCTGATCATCAGCATCTACGGCTTGGATATTTACCCGTTAAGTGAACAAAGCGCCATCGAGTGGACGATCTTCACGGTGCTGTTGCTGACGGCGGTCTCCGCGGTCATCTTTGCAGGCTTCTCCATCAATAGCCTGGTCGGCTGGTTCGTAACGGTCGCCGTCATTGTGTTCTTCGTAACCCCAATGCTTGCACTGCTTGCGACGAACATCGATTATGAAGACCCGATGTCGAAGGTTTACCTATCCATCCAATACGGCCCGGAATCGCTTCTGATGCCGGCCATACTCGTTCTAGCCGCTATTTTGACGTTTGCGGCGGCCATCCCGGCACTCGTAAACTATTTGAAAAAGGGGTCTGTTCCAGCAGATGATGAAGCATCCATGGAAGTATAGCATCCTGTTCATCATTATGTTTTTATGGATGGCTTCAGATACTGATTCGGCTTTTGCCAGCCCGACTTTGGAGGACCTGAATCCGAACGAGTATAAGGATCGACAGTTCAAGGACAATACGGAATATCTTCATAATGACCCCTTATTGGAGAAAAGGGAGAATCTGCCCGAGGAGCAAAAGCTTCTGGACTTCCTGCCGAAGGACTATGACGCCAATGAGGCAATGCAAAACCAATTGTTCCAAGAAGGCTTTGAGGAGCACAAAACGACTGCCTATGAATCCACCAAGCTCCTGCTTTTCACGAATAGCGAGAAGAAAGTGAAGACCCAGGAGGGCGAAACTGAAAGCATTGCCGATACGGCGGCTATCCGGACCTTCTACATCGGCATCTTATTGGGATTGCTGCTCCTGACGTTCCTCATCCTAGTGCCGCGGTTCATCCGTGGTATGAAGTGAGCAGTAGGTGCCGCTCATAGAAATTCCTTTATATCTCAGACAAAGGCCCTTCTTCAGCTTGATGAGGGGTCTTATGCTAAATCGCAGGTCGATTTGTTGCATGTTTATGATTCCTACGGGCACTTGTCCCAAATCAAAGGTGTAAAGAGGAGATGACTGCATGACAAATGAAATCAAAATGATTTATGAAGAAGCAGAAGCGCAGTTAAGTCTAATGGAAAAGGAAACCAATGCATTAGACCCGAAGGCGGCATCCGAGGTTGCAGGCAATGTGCTGGAGGTGGCGACGAAATTAAACAGCGTGGCGAAAGAGCTTGAGAGTGTTCTGGCAGCTTACCAGGCACTGCTACTGAACAATGTTCAAGCCTCGAAAAACTCCGTTCAATATATGAAGGAGCAGGATGAGAAAATATCCACTGCCATCAATGGTGCTGTATCGAATAAACCATATATGACGTACGCCTAATCTTTGGTCACATTCTGTCGGGCTTCTTTTTGAAGCTTGACTTTTTTAGTGTTAAGGAGAACCTACAAGTTCGTATCGTGAATAATGTCTAGGCTAAAACGTGAACTCCTCAAGAGCGCTTCGTTTTCCTCCCGGGTGTGCAAGCATACCTGTTGGGGATCACCAGTGCTTGTGGGAGCTAAGCAGCACTTTAGCGCTTTTGTTCAGAAAGTCTTCTAATCAAAATGGGGTGGGTGATATCAATCAATTACACCTTGGCGTAATTGTGTCCAGGTTCGGATTTGTGCTTGCACAAAGAACTCCTTTCTCCTTGCTAGAGTATCTACCCAGCAAACTGGATAGATAGGGTATTCGTCAATATGC
>JBJEFP010000164.1:0-11404 GCA_051874195.1 Lysinibacillus sp.
CGGGAGAGGTTCATAGCTGATACCCTCTATAAAAAACTATGGAAACATGACAATCTGCCATGTCCATATAGGACATGGCTTTTATGTTTTATTCATATGTTTTATATAGAGTGATTGGCATTACCTCTCTTGTAAAGTGTCGGGAACATTTTGCAGGGGAGGTTTTTTGTATCTGACTGCAACGTTTGAAGGATGAAACATATAGATTCGGCAATTGAGGTAGTGGGGCAGTCTGGTCTACGTTTAAATCGTCATGATAAAGGAGTTTTTGAGGATGAAGAAGGAAAAAGCAATCGTTGTATGTAATGGAGGACGGGACGGCATCTCACATCTGTCCGGGAAGGGGGGCTTGAGGCATGCCTGATTTTAGAATTGTCGATAAGCTGCAGAAACTAGATGAAGATATCCAAAGAAGCCAATTGAACTATCATGCAAAGCGTGTGCTCGTCAGCAAAGAGTTCACCTTTGATGCAGCTCATCATTTGCATGACTATGAGGGGAAGTGTAAAAACCTGCATGGCCATACATATCGTGCCGTCCTGGGCGTGAGTGGCTATACGGATGAGCGGGGCCTCGTGATTGACTTTGCGGACATAAAGGACATTTGGAAGGAAAAAATAGAAATTTATCTGGATCATCATTATTTGAATGAAACGCTGCCGCCGATGAATACGACGGCAGAGAATATCGTCGTCTGGATCTACGAGAAGCTGCAGGAAGCCCTGCTTGATGAGCAGCGGTATAAGGGGGCACGCGTGGAATTCATCCGGCTGTATGAAACGCCTACAAGCTACGCCGAAGCAAGAAGGGAGTGGATGGAGCTTGAGTAGAGTACCCGTCATGGAGATTTTCGGGCCGACCATCCAGGGGGAAGGAATGGTAGTGGGCCAGAAGACCATGTTTGTACGCACGGCCGGCTGCGATTATTCCTGTTCATGGTGCGATTCGGCATTTACGTGGGACGGCAGCGGCAAGCATCTGATTACCCAGATGACGGCGGAAGAAATCTGGGCAGAGCTGAAGCGCCTCGGAGGCAACGGTTTTTCATTCGTCACGATTTCGGGCGGAAATCCGGCGCTTCTCCGTCATCTGGACGGACTTGTTGCCATTTTAAAAGAACACAACATCAAGATTGGTGTGGAAACGCAGGGAAGCAAATGGCAGGATTGGCTGTATGATATCGATGAACTAACGATTTCACCGAAGCCTCCCAGCTCCGGGATGACGACGGATTTTGCCGTGCTCTCCACCATTGTGGAGAAGCTGGGAGAAAGAAACAGCCATCATCATGTATCACTCAAAATCGTTGTATTTAATCAAGAGGATTATGAATATGCCAAGCAAGTCCATCTTCGCTATCCGACCATTCCTTTCTATCTGCAGGTCGGAAACGATGACATCACTTCGGTGGACAATGCGCGGTTAATCGGGCATTTATTGGAGAAGTATCAAATGTTGATTGATCGGGTGATGATGGACGACGAATTGAAGGATGTGAAAGTGCTGCCGCAGCTGCATGCACTTGTGTGGGGGAATAAGAGGGGGGTATAGCTCCTCGGAGACGGAAACGCAGCGCAAGGTAAGCAAAGCGCCTGGTCAGGATTTTTGGCTGGGCGTTTTTGTCATTTATAAAAGGGAAGATCAAGCCATTCCTTGACCCTCAATTGTCCTTTTTACTCCAGGGCGCCCAGTGTATATGACTAGCTGGCTTCCAAATGATAATGTTTTGCCGGTTACTAAAAAATAGCACAAATCTCCATACTATTTTCCTGATACGAGGGTATAGTGAAACCAATGATTGACAGAGGGGATGAGAAAGCGCATCTCTTTTGTTTCCAAATTCCATTTTGCAATGAGGAGGAAGGTACATGATGGAGGAGAAGAGCATCAAAAAAATTTTGGAGCTGCAGGGGTTTCCTGTGACCGGAGATGATATCATCCATACCGCAAGCATCCAGTCCCTGGTCATCGAGGCGCAGGCGGCTCTAAAGGATTTCCCGGACTTGTACATGGAAAAGCCGATTACGGTTGTGGACAAGGAGGTATTGGACAATGACTGAGCTAGCCTTCTTGAGCGCTACTGAATTGGGCGAGCTGATCAAGACGAAGCAGCTGTCCCCAGTAGAATTGACAAAGCATCTTTTGAACCGGATTGACCAGATGGACCCGACGATCAATGCGTATATTACACCGCTTCATGAATCGGCGCTGAAACAGGCTCAGGAGGCGGAGGAAGCCATCATGCAGGGCAGGTACCTCGGTCCGTTGCACGGCATTCCGATGGGGATCAAGGACAATTATCAGACGAAGGGGATACGGACGACGGGCGGCTCCAAGCTGTTCAGGGATAGCGTACCTGATAAGACCGCTACGTCCGTGGAGAAGCTGCTGGCAGCAGGCGGCATTATGCTGGGCAAGCTGAACATGAATGAGCTCGGCGCCGGGTCGACCGGAACGAATCAGCTTTTCGGTACGACGAAGAATCCTTGGAACGTGAATCATCTGCCTGGCGGGTCAAGCGGCGGAAGTGGGGGTGCATTGGCGGCCGGAATGGCAACGCTCACTACCGGGACGGATACATGGGGATCCAATCGCATACCTGCTGCGATGTCGGGTGTCTACGGATTGAAGCCTACGTATGGACTCATCAGCACGTACGGCATTCTTCCGACAGCATGGTCGCTGGATCACCCCGGTCCGCTTGCACGTTCGGTTTCCGATGTGGCACTGATGCTCAATGCCATGGCGGGCTTCGACGTGAAGGATCCCGCCAGCCTGAATGTGCCGATTTCCGACTACACCGCAGATTTGGACAAGAACATCCACGGCATCAAAATAGGCATCCCGACTTACTATATGGAAGGGCTGGAGCCGGAAGTGGAAAGGCTGTTTAACAGTGCCGTTGCAACACTGAACGAGTTGGGGGCGGAAGTAAGGGGGATATCGATTCCGGAATTGGCCATGTCGACGTTCGCCGGCTTTGTCATTTCGTCGGGGGAGGCGGCCACGTTCAATTGCGAGATGCTGAAGATGCAATCCGCTGCTTATGCCCAGGACACAAGGGCTCTCCTGTTATCCGGTACACTCACTACCGCAACCCAATATCTCAAAGCCCAGCAGGCCCGAAGAAGATTGGCCAAGGCATTCCAAAAGGCCTTTGATGAGGTGGATGTCATCCTTGGCCCGACCATCCCGATTACCGCTCCGGAAATCGGCGAAAACTGGGCTGAACAGAATTTGGCGGTGACGGCACGCTGTCTGCCATTCACCGTTCCCGCCAACTTGACCGGCGTTCCCAGCCTTTCGGTACCAATCGGCTTATCAGCGGATGGGCTGCCTGTAGGCATGCAGTTCATGGGGAAACATCTTTCCGAGCAGCAGCTATTCCAGATAGGCGCCGCATGGGAAAGGACGAAACCGGTGAGTTACCCATCTTCGCGAATTTAATTAACTGACGCAGTCATCTCCCTCTTCAGGTTTGCAGTGAAGGGGGAGATGTATTTTGTGGGGGATAAACGTGAAAAACTCCGCGTCGACAAGGAGGCGGAGCCTGTTCCGTTATCTAACCGGTGTTCGTGTCCGAAGCCGTTAAGCATAGGACGTCTTTTTCCTGCCGAGCAGGGGGGTGATGAGGATGGCAAAGAAGATGACGATGGCGACCATATAGGATGCTGTCTCTAGGCCTGTTCCGCTGTTGGCTACGCCGATGCCGATAATCGCCCACACAAAGACGAGCGCATAAAACGGGTCGTCGGACAGATAGCGGCCGGCAATGCCGAGCAGTCCTGCGATGATGACAAGCCCAATTGTCCCCTCGATTTCCCCGATACCAAGCGACACATCATGGAATTTCAATGTATAGTTGATGTTCGCAATCGTAGCGACCGATATCCAGCCCAGATAGAATGAGAACGGAAGCCGGCCTCCGAAACGGCTGTCGCCTTTAGGGTAGGACTGGTGGATGAAAATCAATGTGATGAGCAACGCTACAATAATGACGGATGAGAGAACGAACTGTTCGTAGTGGAAGGAAAAAAGCCAGGTAGCATTCAACAGGCAGCTCAGGATGAACAGGGAGCCTGTTTTTGCAGGAACGACCTTGTCCGTATTGCGATTTGTAAAGGCAGCAATCAGCCAGATGGCCAGCAGGAAATAAATGAGGCCCCAAATGGAAAATACATAGCCTGCCGGTGTGAAGGGGACATCCAGCCGATTCGAGATTTCCGAAGTCGTCTGGCCGTTGATTGGCAGAATGTTGGCCAGTGCATTGGTCGTTACCATGATGACATAAGCGATTAGCATTAAAATCCATTGTTTCATTTCAAGCAACTCCTTTTTGGTGGTAGTTGACTATACCCTATTTACTATACGTTCATTCAGACGTCAAAAATTCGTCAGAAACAAGGACGATGGACTGGAAAAAGGGAGGGGAGTACATAAAGAAAAGAGCTGCCCGGGAAGGTTTCCACCTTCTGGACAGCTCCGTCATGTAGTATTTTTTGGCTATCTTATTATTGGGCAGTTAATCCGCCATCGATCACGAATTCTGAACCTGTTGAGTAGCTGGACTCATCGGAAGCCAGGAACAATACCATCTTTGATACTTCCTCTGGTTGTGCTACGCGTTTTAATGGAATGTGTTTAGCGAATGCTTCTACAGCTGCTTTTGTATCCTCTTGTACAACCATTGGAGTTGCGATAACGCCTGGATGCACAGAGTTTACGCGAATGCCCATTGGTGCTAGGTTCATCGCAGCTGCTTTTGTCATACCGCGTACGGCGAATTTCGTATCTGTGTAACCAATTGCACCGCCAACTAAGCCGTTTATGGAAGATATATTGACGATGGAACCGCCGCCAGCTTTCATCATGGAAGTTGCCACCGCTTTCATGCCTAAGAATACAGACACTTGGTTAATTTCTACAACGCGTCGATATTCTTCGACTGTCACATCAAGCATGTTCTTTGCTATCGCAATACCAGCGTTGTTGACTAATACGTTGACCGGACCAAAAGCTTCTTCTGCTTTTGCAATAACTGTTGCCCAATCTTCTTCGGATGTCACGTTTTGCTTAACGAAAAGGGCATTTTCGCCTAATTCCGCTGCAAATGCCTGGCCTTTCTCTTCATTTAAATCTGTTAAAACAACCTTTGCGCCATGCTCTACGAATAATTTTGCATGTGCTGCACCCATACCTTGTGCTGCGCCTGTAACGATTGCTACTTTGCCTGATAAACGATTCATGTGAAAAGCCTCCTTCAAATAGATTCTCAATAAGTGATAGTTAACTATCACTTTTGTACTTCCTAGTAAACTACTTTTCTCCTCCGATGTCAATCGAATGAACCTAATTCCTCATACTTGAATATAGGATAAAAATACCTCCTTCATCATAGCAAGCTGCTTGTCCGCAGAAAGCAGTGTCGAGAGGTCGGCGTCATGGACGACCAATTTTGATTTGAAAGAGAATAGGCTGAAATTTTGTACCATCGTCAAGATGAACATCTCCAAATCAACATCCGGTCTTAACGAGCCATCGAGCTTTCCCTGCTCAGCCAGTGTTAATAAAACGCCGGCTAATTTGCTTCGAGTAAAAAAGTATTCAGCAGATTGCTCAGGCGCTTCCTCTGCTATTTTTTCATATAAATCGAAGGACTCGAAAAACTTCGCCAATCGCAGCTGCGGATCCTTCGTGCCATCTATATAATAATTCAGAATTTTCTCTATTTTTTCATAGGCAGGCATCTTCTGCCCGACAATCCTTCCTATATCTGCGGCCATTTCATCGGTAATTGCATTCGTGGCCGCAAGCACTAAAGACTCTTTTTTGGGGAAATAGCGAAATAACGTCGCAATCCCGACACCAGCAGCATCCGCAACATCCTGCATTTGTATTTTCTGCACGCCCTGCTCCAAAAATAAATCCTTTGCAATCTGGATAATATGGTGGCGGCGTTGCTGTTTTTGCTGTTCTCGTTTACTCATTTTCGTCACTCCAACCGTTCTTTATATTGGAATTGTATCATGTTTCCTCTATATCCACTTATATGCCGTAAATACCAGGGATAAGAAATGTTCTGGAACAGAGCCGGTAGCTGAAAAGGTTTTTAGACTGTCTAACGTTATTGGATGAATTTCAATATGTTCGCTTTCATGGGTGGAGAATGATGGTGGGAATTACATATCCTTATTCTGAAGGCCCGTAGCCTATCATAACGGATTGCTAAAGAAGGAATAGAATTCGTTGAGATAGAACGTAGTATGAGTGAACGAGGAGGGGGTCCATATAAATTATAAAATACGGATAAATATTCCGATTTCCAATAACGAAGTACCGGAATTAAGGGAGCTTGTCGGATGGGGAAGACGAGATGGAGATTATCCTGCGTTGTTTGAACGCTGTAATTTCTGGGCGGGGGCTAGAGATGAGAATGATCAACTGATCGCTTTTGGCTATGTATGTGGAATGGGCTTAGAGCATGGATATATGGAAGATATAATCGTTCATCCACAGTATCAGGGGCAGGGAATTGGCGTTGAGTTGGTAAAGGAATTATTGAGAGAGTCTGAACAGTTTGGGTTGAAAATCGTCACGGTGTCATACGAGGAAAACAAAACGAATTTTTATAGAGCGGGCGGTTTTACACCCGGTTCAGGAGGAGTATGGTTTTCTAAAGAATAAAAAACGGGCTTACCTAGCAGACGCTTAAATAACAAATGGCTTTATTTAGATGTCTGCTCTTAACAAAAAGCTCAAAACGCCAATTTATAACGTTTTGGGCTTTTATATGTATATTTTTAAATAAAATGGTTGATTTAGGATGCGGGGTATCTTATCATCTATATATGAGTACGTGTTCATATATTAAAAGTGGGGTGAGTTCCATTGCTAAACACCATTGTTATAGGGGCTGGGCAGGCTGGTCTATCTATTGGGCATTATTTAAAACGGTCTCAACAAGACTTCGTCATCCTTGATCAGGGCAAAGAAGTAGGGGAAAGCTGGAGTAACCGGTACGATTCATTGGTTTTATTTACACCGAGGATGTATGACTCCTTGCCTGGTCTGCTGCTAGAAGGGGATGCACAAGGATTGCCCACGAAGGATGAAATCGCCGTTTATTTGAAGCGATATGCTGAAACATTTGAGCTTCCCATCAAATTTCAGCAGGAAGTCGTACGTGTCCAGCATCGGGACAATAGTTTTTATGTGGAAACCAGTCAGGGAGCTTTTCAATCGAAGAATGTGATCATAGCGACCGGCGCATTTGATATACCCCGGATACCAACATTCTCACAGGACCTGGCAGACGGCATTGTCCAACTCCATTCCTCGGACTATAAAAATCCAGGCCAATTAGCCGGGGGAAATGTACTTGTAGTAGGCGGAGGAAATAGCGGGGCGCAAATCGCCGTTGAATTATCAAAGGAGAGGGAAACATTTCTGGCAGTCAGCAAAGGGCTATCGTACTTACCTGCAGCCATTAGAGATAAGAGTATTTTTTGGTGGTTTGATCGATTGGGGCTATTAAAAGCGACTTCTAATTCATTACTGGGTAAAGCTATTCAGAAAAAGGGAGATCCCATATTCGGCTACGAGTTGAAGGATGCAATCAGCCGAAAGGAAATCGTCATAAAACCGAAAGTAACGGGTGGGATGGATGAGCGAATTACCTTTGAAGACATGTCTGCATTAAAGGTGAATAATATCATCTGGGCAACTGGCTTTGAATCAAAGTACCCTTGGCTTGATATAAAGGGAGCGTTTGATGAAAAGGGGAAGGTCGTTCATAAACGAGGGGTGACAGCCATTGAAGGGCTCTACTTTATCGGATTACCTTGGCAGCACCGGCGCGGTTCAGCGCTATTGCAAGGAGTCGGGGCTGATGCAGCATATATTGTCCAACATCTAACCCACTGTTCCTCCTAGTAAAATATGTTGTGTAAATAGAAACTTCCATAGAAAAAGGAAGACTCTCTCCTGCTAGAAGAAAGTCATCACAACCTGCCCTAGAAAAGAGGTCTTCCTTATGGAACGTTTCGTATATAAATTATTGTGGACTACGGAATGCATAAGCTAGTGCTTAATCATCAAGATCATTTTCTATTTCAAGTTCGACGATTTCCAAGTTTTCATTCAGAGAAATTTCAGCAGGTAAGCCTTCGATTGCACCGATGTATCCATCTGCATCAACCTGGAACTTAGCCGCCTTTTTGAACGATTGCTCTGTACCATTGTAATGGATCGTCACCTCTTGATCTGTGACCGCAATGATGGTACCGTGTGCATCCATTGTCTGCTCTGCTTCAATTTTGTAGGCTACATCACCATTTGCTTCAATATCGACGAGAGAGCCTTTCTTTAAAGGCTGAAGAAAGTCTTCAATCTTCGTATTTTTATCAATGGTAAAGGTTTTTGTTCCCTGGAATGGTACATCAACCGTGATTTTTTCATCGGTTACTTCCGTGACCTTCCCGTCAACATCCGAAAAAGGGGAGGTCGGCTGTGACGGAGAAGTAGAAGCAGAAGCTGGTGCAGCCTCGATTGCATCTGCACTACTTACGTAATCCTGATAACCATTTTTCTCATCATAAAATTCTTCATAACCAAAGGCTGCTCCAGCACCGGCTATTACCAAAACACCTGCAATGACAGATAATTTACTCCAAGATTTCATTTTTAGATTCCTCCATTCCTTTGATAAGTTAACTATAGCAAAGGAATATAAGAAGAACTTTTGAGGAAAATAAGAAAATCTTAAGAAAACACGAAGCTCTTATTGTGGAGCTGCCTGAAAGAAAACAGTGACCGTCGTGCCGAACCCGACCTCGCTATCAATCGTGATCGAACCGCCGCTCTGTTCAATGAGCGATTTCGCAATGGTTAGGCCAAGGCCGCTTCCACCCGTTGCTCTTGTCCTGGACTTATCTACCCGGTAAAACCGTTCAAACAGTCGCCCTATCTCTTCTTTCGGGATGCCGATTCCATGGTCGATAATTTGGATGGCCGGTCCTTGAGCCGATTCATATACACGTAATTGTATATCCTCTTCACTGTATTTGATGGCATTATCAAGAAGAATAATCAGCACTTGAACCAGTCTCTCTTTATTGAAAAGCACAGATACAGGTTCAGAATCAGCTTCATAGTGAATGGTACGGTTTGTTGCGACATAGAGACGTTTGGCGGTGTTCTGGCATATTTCGGTTAGCTCAACGGGTTCAAGCTCGAAAGGCTGCTGATTCATTGTCGCCAAATCGAGGAATTGCTCAATCATATGCTGCAGTCGCTTTGATTCGTCCTGAATGACATCAATGCCTTCCTGTAAAAGCGCAGGGTCATCTTTTCCCCATCGGTTTAATATAGAAGTATAGCTTTCAATCACGGTTAGCGGTGTTTTTAGCTCATGAGAAGCATTCGCAATGAATTGCTCTTGTTTTTGAAACATCACTTCTAACGTATCAATCATTTGATTGAAATTGTCGGCAAGCTGGTAAATTTCATCCCGCTTTCTTCGAGGGAGTTGGATTTTCTCGAATCGGCCGTTCTTCTGGATATTATTCATGGTAGTCCCGATGACTGAAATCGGCCGCAGAAAAACCTGTGAGGTCCATATGCCAAAAAATACAGCCAAGATAAGTAGGAAAATGGATACGGCGATTAAAATGGATAATAATGTTTCAATGTCTTCCATCTGGTCGTCCATATTCCGTGAAAGTTCAAGGGTACCCAAAAACTCTCCGTCTTGAAAAATAGGCGAAGAGAAGGTGGCGACCATATCCCCATCCAGCTTTACAATGTCCGTTGTACTTTCTTCTGTAGGCCGGAAGGGGAGCTCCAATAATCCGTCTTCATCAGCATCCTGAAAAATAACTGTTCCCTCGTTATCCAAAATCCGAATCATGCCGTCATCAGGGATGAGGGATTGATAAAACGCCCACCTTTCCGATGAAAACAAATCATGTTTGTCTGTAGTTTCAAGCAATCTTTCCCCCATGTCGGCGAGATTGTCCATTTCTCGCTCTTCTGTCACCTTCCCATAGGAAAAGTAAATGATGATGCTGGCGATGACCAAAATAAGGAGGGACCATCCGACCAGGAGCCAAGCAAGCCGCCCTTTAATGCTCATGTGTCTGCCCCTTGATCATGAATCCTACACCGCGGACAGTATGGATGAGCGGGTGGGAAAAATCGTGGTCGATTTTCTTGCGGAGATAGCCGATGTACACGTCTACCACGTTTGTTTCCCCGATATAGTCAAAGCCCCAAACCTCATTAAGCAGCTGTTCCCTCGTCAGCACTTGATTGCCGTGATCCATTAAAAAGACAAGCAGGTCAAATTCGCGGCGCGTTAATTCAATGGGGATTCCGGCACGTTTCACAACCCGCGCTCCCTCGTCGACCTCCAAATCATCTAACGTTTTAAGTGCATTGACGTTTTTCTTTCCCTGAGCCACTGTTGCGACCCTGATGGCTGAACGTATTCTTGCCAACAGCTCCTCCATTTCAAACGGTTTTGTTATATAATCATTTGCTCCATGATCAAGCCCGTTTACTTTATCGAAAACGGAGTTCCTAGCCGTCAACAGAATGACAGGGGTTTGTTCGTCCTGCATGCGCAGCCTTCTCAGCACCTCGAAACCACTCATTTCAGGTAGCATCACATCAAGCAAAATCAGGTCCCACTCTTCCTCCAGCGCCAGGTTGATGGCGTCCTTCCCATTATCGGCAATCTCCACTGCATATCCTTCGTGCTTCAATTCAAGGGAAATCACACGTGCTATGCGAGCCTCATCTTCAACAATTAATATCCTTTTATCCATAAGCTATAGCTCCCATCACGTTTTCTTTATTTTAACTATACTGCTTTTTCCTGATACATGAATAAGAAAACGCTAAGAAAAGGGTAAGAGTTTGCTGAAATGATGGCCATTTATTTATGGCCATTCAATATAAAAACGGCTGTTGCAATCCCCATTTTTCGCATATGGGATGTAAATGAATGGAATGATGAATGTTAATCCATTTTTAGAAGGGTATAAGGTAGATGGGTAAATGAATATCGAGGTGATGATATGGAAGTGTGAACTGCCCTGTTTAGCTTCGCAATTTATATTATAACCTCACGCTGAAGTAACGGTTTTCTAAACAGGAAGTACGTGATCGGATGCTGATTAGGCTTCGGAACTGAATTCTTCACAGAATGGATTCCATCTTATAAAAGGGTAGTAGAGAGGGAGGGTATCTGTCAGGTTCCACTGGCTGGCGAAACGTGCTTCATTATTTTTAAGAAAGTGAAATTGTGTTTTAAGGAGGAAGGTCCGTGTTTGATGAAAGAAGAATTAAAAAGAGTGCCAGCCTGAATGTGCCAATTCCTGATTATACGGCCAATTTGGACAAG
>JBJEFP010000165.1:0-1517 GCA_051874195.1 Lysinibacillus sp.
GGATTTAATGTTTCACCCGTAATGCGGCGGATTTTTTCATTCCAGTTATAGAGCGCAGCTGGCTTGAAGAATTGATTGATGAGCATTTCACCCGTTTCCTTTGTGAAAAATTCGGGAGAAATGTTTGTTTCGATATGACGGAGAAGCTGTGCCGCCATTAATTCTCCAAGGAGATAGTTTTGGTAGTAGACAGGTGCGAGTGTGAAATGAATTTTTGCTGCCCAATCAGGATGATCAGTTGAATCCGGAGGCGTGACCAGTTGAATTTCATTCACCATTTTCCACCATAAAGCGTTTAGATCCTGATCGGGATTTTCGTACAGCTCTTTTTCGAAAAAGACGAAGGTCGTAATCCATCTTGCGGATATGAGCATTTGTAGCTGCTGGACCTTTTCCAATTCAGGAGCAAGCGCATTGACGGTTGCTTCATCCACCTGCAGAAAGCGCTTCAGCCAACGCGGGTCTCTGCCCATTTTTCCAAATAGCATGGCAATCGATTCCGTTGTCAAGGTATGGCTTACGGTGCGCAATGCGAATGGAAGGCTGGCGTCTACATATTTAAAATAAGCTGCATGGCCGAATTCATGCAGGTTCGTATCCATCCAATACGCATCCGGCATTATGTTGCAAAGGACACGGACGTCACCTTCACGGTCGATATCCATGCAGAAGGCTGTAGGATTTTTCTTTTCCCTAGGGAACAAATCGCTTTTTGCATAGAGGTCATCTATTTTGATGCCCATTGAGTTGAACGTCTCTGTTGTAAGCTGAACGATATCCTTCCCTTTGTAAAAAGGCTCCGGATTGATTGCATCAGATATCGGCGCCTCCTGGAAAAAGGGATCGGCATAATGCCAGGGGCGGATGTCCTCTGGATTGATTCCGAATCTGGTTGCTAAACGTTCATCCAGCTCCTTCTTCATCGAGCGGTAGGCCCCATCTGTTTGAACGATGAGTTTGTTGAAGATGGCGAATACCTCATCACGGTCAAGTTCCTGAAGCGCAAAGCCCATTTGATGATGGTTGTCATAACCAAGTAACCGTGCAGCTTCATTGCGCTTCTTGACAAGCGCAAGCAGGTCTTTTTCTACGACTTTCCCTACTTCCTTGCTGGCAAGCCATACTTTTTTGCGTAATTCCTGGTCATCACTATTCACCAATACGCCTCTTATATCATTGGCGGAATACTTCTTCCCATCCACTTCAGGCGAGTGTGTGTTGAATAATAAATTCAGTTCAGAAGCGCGTTTTGCTAGATCAGCAATCACTTCCTCGGGGAGCTGGTTGGCTTCCATTTCGTTCAGTAAAAGTTGAAGCTGGCGTTTTTCGATGTCGCTCACGTTTTCTGTTGCCAGGAAGTGTTTTGCTTTCTCGTATGTATCCTTTGAGGAGAATAGCAGATTGTACCTAGTGTCGGCTTCACTTAATTTAGCCGCCCACTCAGGGTCTCCCGTCGTTTGAGCCATCCAGCTTGCCTCAGACCCGGCTTTGTATAAAGCCTGCATTTGGTCATTGAA
>JBJEFP010000166.1:0-6109 GCA_051874195.1 Lysinibacillus sp.
GTTGTTTTCATTTGTTCCTCCTTCAAGTACATTGAAGAAAACAAGAAAACCCTTCTGTCCGGTAATGGACAGAAGGGTAGCGTTTGTATGTCGTACGCTTCGTTTTCTTCCGTCCCTGTCTAAAAAGATCAAGGCAGACTCTACATAAAATTAGGTAAAGCAGGTACAGTTCGCTAAGGATACTGTCCAACTATTAATATAACAATTTTACATGAAGACGTACAGTTATAATATTTATATTGATGAGAAAATATTAGGAATCAGCAGAGCTCGATATCTGCCGAGTAGACGCCCTTCACCTCGCCGGAAGCCGTTTTGATTTCCAGGACGCCGGTCTCGGTAATGCCGATTGCGACACCTTCAATCACTTCACGCAACGTCGTGGCACGCACCTGTCTGCCGATTGTCGCTGAAGCCTGCTCCCAGAGGACCTTGATCGGTGTGAAGCCGTTCTTTACATATTGGTCGCCGTAGGATTCCAAATAATGAAGCACCTTTGCGACAAACTCCGCCCGGTCCACTTCCCTGCCGAGCTCCGCGGCAATGGAAGTGGCAATCGATTGCAGCTCTTCCGGAAAATCATCCGCCTGCTGGTTGACGTTGATGCCGATGCCGATCAGCAGTGCCTGTACACGGTCCGCCTCGGCCACCATCTCCGTCAGGATGCCGGTACATTTACGGCCGTTCAGCAAAATGTCATTCGGCCATTTGATTTCGGGCTCAAGCGCCGGATACAAGGCCTTCATCGCATTGACGACGGCGACCGCAGCCACCAATGTGAACTGCGGTGCCTGATGCGGCGCTACATCAGGCCGCAGGATGACGGTCATCCACACGCCCTTGCCTGCCGCCGATTCCCATGGCCGCAGCATGCGCCCGCGTCCTGCCGTCTGCTCCTCCGCAATGACGACGGTACCGTCCGCTACGCCTTCCCTTACATAGCCATGCGCAAGAATTTGCGTCGACTCTACCGTACCAAAGTGATGGATGACGCGCCCCAGACGCTCCGTCTGCAGAAATGCCTGGATGCGTCCGGCATCCAGCCTGTCCGGCACCTTCTTTAGGACATAGCCCTTTTTCTTTACCGTTTCGAGTATGTATCCTTCTTCCTGCAGGGCCTGTATATGCTTCCAGACCGCCGTCCTTGAAACGCCGAATTCATCTGCCAGCTGCTGACCGGAAACCGGCTCGCCTTCCGCCTTTATTAATCTTGCCAATAATTCATCCCTTATGGAGAAAGTCATTTATGAACCAATCCTTTATTTGCTCATTATCGTTTTGCATCTCGCCCTCCAGCACAGCCAGGAGTGCCTGTGCCATCGCCTCTTTCAACCACGGGCCACCTCTGCCCCCGTGCCACTGGAGAAAATCATGGCCATTGACGGCGAGCTCCTGTTTCGTCTGAATCGGCAGAGCGGCCTTGTTCCGGTAAATCTCCTCTTTTGTGATGGATGGGGCATCCCCGCTCCAGACCGCAAAGTCATAGGCTACCTCCAGCACTTCCGTATCATATGTGAAGTAATCAACAGGAAGCCAGCCCTCCCGGAGCTTCCCGTTGGCAGCAAGCACCTGCTTGATGAATGCCTTGTCTTTGTTCGAAAGGCGGTAGGACTGGACAATCTCCTGCCAATCATCGTTCAGGAAGGATAGATAGGCCCAGCCGACTACAGCCTGTTCCGCATGAAAGGGCGCCCATTTTTCCTGATGGGCAGGCACATTCCCCGGCAGATGATGGCCCAGGCCGCTCTCTACCAGTGCATCGATGCCCGCTTTCGGCGCCGGGCTGACCCATATTTTTTCAAGCTCTACGGCAATGCGTTCCCTTGCAACAAATGATATGTCAGAGGCATGCTCCTTCACAGCCGCCAGTGTCTCCTGCTCGATGGCAAAGCCTAGCTGTGCTGAAAAACGGACGGCCCGCAGCATGCGCAGGGCATCCTCTGCAAAACGTTCGGACGGATTGCCCACCGCCCGGATGATTTTATGATGAATGTCCTGCCGTCCGCCATATAGATCGATTATTCGTTCATCTGCATCCATGGCTATTGCATTCATCGTAAAATCCCGGCGTTTCAAATCCTCTTCTAATGAGCGGACGAAGACAACCCCGTCTGGCCGGCGGTGATCTGCATATTCACCGTCCGTACGGTACGTCGTCACTTCAATCGGCTCCCCTGCATCCAGCACGAGGACCGTGCCATGTTCGATGCCGATGTCGATGGTTTTCGAAAATACGGTCTTTACTTCCCCCGGCAATGCACTTGTCGCCACATCGACATCATTCCCCGGGCGGCCGAGCAGCACATCACGTACCGCACCACCGACGAACACCGCCTCGAAGCCCGCATCTTCTAGCTGCCTGATTACCTGCTTCGCCGCTTGCCATTGTTGCTTCATATTCTTACCGATGCCAGCCTTTCATAGAGTTTTTCGTATTGTTCAATGATTGCTTCGGATTTAAATTTTGTCTGAACGGCCTCGATTGCAGCAAGGCGGAACCGGGAGAGCTTCTCCTCGTCGCTCAGCAGCTCGATGGCGTGCCGTGCCACTGCCTCAACATCGCCAAGCTCCACGATGAATCCATTTTCCCCGTGCTCAATCACTTCCGGAATGCCGCCGATATTCGTCCCGATGCCGGGTACGCCGCACGCCATTGCTTCCAACAGCACCAGACCGAACGACTCCTTCTCCGACAGCAGGAGCTTCAAGTCACTGATGGAAAAGAGCTCGGCGACATTTTCCTGCTTTCCTAAAAACAGCACATCCTCCGTATACGGCGATTCCTTGACCTGCTCCATGACGCGGTGCTTTTCCGGTCCGTCTCCTACAAGCAGGAGCTTCGCCGGCATCGCCTCCCGCACCTTCATGAAGGCCTCGATGACATGCGGGATGTTTTTGATTTTACGGAAGTTCGACACATGGATGAGCACCCGCTCGTCTTCACGGATGCCGAAGCGTGACTTCAAGTCCGACCCATTCATCGGATGGAAGATATCCTCGTCGACGAAGTTGTAGATCGTCTCGATCGGCTTCACCGTCTCGATGCGGTCGTATGTCTCTTCCTTCAACGCCTGCGATACCGTCGTCACGATGTCGGAATGGTCGATGCCGTATTTGATCGCCGGCGCCAGTGTCGAATCCTCCCCCAGCACGGAAATATCAGTTCCGTGAAGTGTCGTCACGATGCCGATGTCTTCCCCGCTCATATCACGCGCCAGTACGGCACAGACCGCATGCGGGATGGCATAATGCACATGGAGGATATCTAATTTCTCCTCTTTGATGACCTCGGCCATTTTGCTCGCCAATGCAATATCATAAGGCGGGTACTGGAATACAGAATAATTATTCACTTCAACTTCGTGAAAAAAAACGGTTGGATAAATTTTATTTAATCGGAATGGTACGCTTGAGGTGATGAAGTGGATCTCATGTCCTCGCTCTGCCAGCATCTTCCCTAATTCTGTTGCAATAACACCTGAACCGCCGACTGTCGGATAACACGTAATACCAATTTTTAATTTTCGCATCCGTTTTACAACCTTCCTTTAATCCAGATTCTTACTGGCGTGTTTCTTGAATCAGCCGCCAATCGACCAATCCAGCATCTAATCCTTTTAACAGGATTTCCGCCGTTCCCATATTTGTCGCCAGCGGGATATGGTACAAGTCACATAGGCGGATAAGCGCCTTCACATCCGGCTCATGCGGCTGCGCTGTCAACGGATCACGGAAAAAGAACACCATGTCCATATCATTATTCGCAATCATGGCGCCAATCTGCTGGTCGCCGCCTAACGGACCCGAACGCAGGAGCGTAATGTCGAGCCCTGTTTCATCCATAATGCGCTGCCCCGTTGTTCCTGTGGCAAAAAGAGAGTGTTCTTCAAAAATATGACGGTACGCAATAACGAACTGAACTAAATTGTCTTTCTTTCGGTCATGTGCAATCAATGCTATTTTCATTTTTCCACCTGCTTAAATAATGTTTTCTAGGCCATATACAAGACTTTCCATGCCAATCACCGTTTCGATGCAGAAGGCCACACCGCTCATGAAGGACTCCCGGTTCAGGGAATCATGCCGGATCGTCAGCAATTGTCCATCCCCGCCAAACAACACCTGCTGATGCGCTACTAGTCCCGGCAAGCGAACAGAATGAATTCTCATCCCTTCAAACTCCGCTCCTCGCGCGCCTTCATGTGTTTCCTTCTCGTTTGGATGGCCCTGCGTTTTTGCCTGCCGCACTTCCGCAATCATCTGGGCCGTCTTCAAGCCCGTACCGCTTGGCGCATCCAGCTTATTATCATGGTGCATCTCGATGATTTCGACATCCGGCAAATACTTTGCAGCCTCCCGTGCAAACTTCATCATGAGGATTGCCCCGATGGCGAAATTCGGTGCGATAATCCCGCCGATGCGTTTTCTGGCCGCAAGCTCTTTTAATTCCGCCAGCTGCTCATCCGTAAAGCCTGTCGTTCCGATGACCGGGCGTACATTCAGCTCCAGCGCCTGCTTGGTATGTGCATATACGGCGTGCGGATTCGTCAAATCGACAAATACATCCGGTCTCGTCTCCTCTACAAGCTGCGCAAAATCGGTAAAAATCGGCACCTCATACGTGCTTGGAAAGGCATCCAGCTCTGCCAGCGTTGCCCCTACGTTCTTATAGTCAAGTACGGATACAAGCTTCATGCCCTCCCGCTTCATTACTGTGTGTACCGCTTCCATCCCCATTTTGCCTCTTGCTCCGGCAATTGCTACCTTAATCATCGCTTTCTCCCTTTCGTGTCCAACGATCTTTATCTCTCGTCTCGAATTTATGTAGTACGTGAAGTAGTGCATCTTCTAATGGGATATCATGTGCATTCGCAAAGCAAATAAGGGTAAAGAAAAGATCACCCACTTCCTTTTCCATACTATTATGGTCCGCCTGCTTCTTTTTAACATGCCCATATACATGCTGGACTTCACGTGAAAGCTCGCCCAGCTCCTCAGTAAGGCGTGCAAGCATTTCGAATGGCGGGAAATAGCCTTCCTCATACTGGCCGATATAAGCATCAACCCTACCTTGTAATTGCGCTAAAGTTAACGGTTCCATGCATTCACCCCTCCTTGCTATCGTATAGGAAATGGCGTTGTGTTGTCAAAACATGAAAAATGCAACATAATGGGAATACTGAAGTTATTGCACAAACAGGCAACAGTTTTCTGAATGTTCTATTATTCGTCGTCGAAGGAGGTATTTTATTTGAAAGGGATTAAACTAAAAAATATACTTGGCATTCTGTTCGGAGCCGCCATCTTCAGCTTCGGCTTCGTTCATTTCAATATGCAGAATGAGCTGGGGGAAGGCGGCTTCAGTGGGATCACACTGATTCTCTACTTCACTCTCGGCTGGGACCCGGCATTGATGAACCTGTTATTGAACATCCCGGTGTTCATCCTTGGCTGGAAGCTGCTTGGACGGCGGACGTTCATCTATACGCTCATCGGTACATTCTCCGTCTCCTTGTTCCTAAAGTTATTCCAGGCATATGAGTTCCAAATGAACTTACAGGACGACAAGCTGCTTGTGGCGCTGTTTGCCGGGGTATTCATCGGGATTGGCCTCGGAATCGTCTTCCGCTTTGGTGGTACGACCGGAGGGGTGGATATTTTTGCACGGCTCGCCAATAAATATTTAGGCTGGTCGATGGGTAAAACGATGTTCGGCTTTGATACGGTCGTCATCCTGGTATCCTGGTTGACGTTCCTCGATGCACGTTCGATGATGTATACGCTCATTGCCGTCTATGTCGGCGGACGAGTCATCGACTTTGTGCAGGAAGGCGCTTATTCCGCCAAAGGGGCATTCATCATCTCCAATGAAGCGGATGCCATTGCAGACGCCATTACGGAAAAAATGGGGCGGGGCGTCACGATCATCAACGGGCGCGGGCATTTCACAAAGGAAAACCGGGACGTCTTGTATTGTGTAGTGGCCCGAAATGAAATCGTCCGGCTGAAATCCATCATCCAGAGCATCGACCCCCATGCGTTTGTGTCGATTGTCGAAGTGCGGGAAGCGGCCGGTGAAGGGTTCACTCTCGATAACCAGAAGCAGCCT
>JBJEFP010000166.1:6209-11345 GCA_051874195.1 Lysinibacillus sp.
CTCGATAACCAGAAGCAGCCTATTCATTGATTGTTTTCTATTCCACCGCATTTATCCCATCTACAAGCCTATTAATGGAGCTGTTCAGGAAGTGCCTACTTTCCGAACAGCTCCATTTTCCTTGATGATCTACTAAGTAGCATGGCCTCTCACAATACTTTTCAGACGCCCCTAGTACTTTCTCGGAATCATTCCTCCTTTTTCTTGCCCGAGGCATCATTCGCTATGCCGTCCCATGCTCCGCCCAGCTTGAACGTATAGATTTTTTGGCTGTAAACAGCTCCTGCCAACGCCTTTTCTACAGTGACTACCGCCATATATTGTTCCTCCCCAATTTTATACGTAACGGCAGGTGTATTGATATCTGCGCCCGTTCTATAGCTCCATACTTCTTGTCCTGTCGCCGCATGAAGGGCGCTTACCTGCCCATCATGCCCCCCGGCAAACACGACATCTCCAGCAGTGGCCAGAATGCCTGCATACCCGGCCGGCTTCCAGTCCACCTGCCAAGCAATCTGCTTCGTATTGATGTCCACAGCCGTTAGATGACCATTCGGCGAAGAAGCCTCTGTCCCTTCGCCCACGTTGCCTCCATGGATTTTACGTGCCTTTTCCGTACCGGCCGTTCCAACCTCTTCATTGCCGGCCATGACATAATAATATTCTGTTTTTGGAGAATAGGCGGACGGCTGCCAAGTTTCCTCTGCACGGTCGGCTGGTTCCTTCATCTGGGGTTCCCAAAACGAGTTGAAAACCGAGCTGGCACGTCCTTTGAATGCGATATCTACAGTTTTTTCGGCGATTTTATTGCCGTCAGTTGAAAGAGCCGTTCCTTCACTTTCTGCAAACGGACGGACATCCCCCGGCTCCGGGTCCTTCACTTGAAATGCCGTCCCTTCCTCGGGCGTCAGCAACGGCGAGCCATCCTTTCGGTCAAGCAGGTACATCCATCCCTTCTTTCCTGCCTGCCCCAGCGCCTTTTTCATCTCCCCCTCGTACTGTACGTCAAACAGGACGACAGGAGTGATGGACTGCGCCTGCCCAATGTCCGATGAGTCATCTCGGAAGTGCCAGACATATTCGCCGCTTTCCGCATCCACTGCCACAATCAAATTTGCAACCAGGTTGTCCTGCCCCTGTTCATCATAGTTACGCATACTATAACCTGCTGCAAAATAAATCGCTCCCAGCTCCGGATCGACTGCCGGCGTATTCCAGACCGCTGTCATGCCCCCTGATTTCAAAGCTTCCTCTTGAGCTGTTTTTACATCTGCCTGTTGTTCGGTTGTTACTGGAATATCGTGAAATTTCCATACATCCCTCCCGTTTTCCGCGTCTAATGCGATGACATACCCGCCGCTATCATCGCGTCCGCCTGAGACGCCCGTATAAATTTTGCCGTTATAATAAAGCGGTGCACTTGTCATTCTGTAGCCCTGCTCCCAATCCGCAACTTCCTTCTTCCAGATGACCTTTCCCGTCTTTTGATCCAGTGCAACAAGCGTTGTATCCGGGTTTCCGACGTATACACGCCCTTCCCCTATTGCTACGCTACGTATGGTCTTTCTGCAGCAGTCGCCCTCTTGCCGATTCATCGTCTTCGGTTGATAATCCCATATTTTTTCACCAGTCCCTGCATCAAGCGCCATGACCACTCCGGAGCTGGCCGCTATATACATGACGCCATCTGCGACAATAGGAGCCGCTTCTCCTAAAGCGTCCTCTCCTATACCCATGCCCAGGCTTGTCACCCATGCAGGCTTCAAATCATGAATCGTCCCCAAGTCCACCTGGTCCAGTTCGGAATAGCGGCGGTTGTAATAGTCTCCCCCATAGGTCGCCCACTCTTCCTTTGCGTATTCCACCTTAACATCCTCTTGCCCAGGCATTCTATTCCCATTCTCTGAAGAAAAGATTTTATATCCACTCCGGCCTCCGCCAGATTCTTCTTCGGGTAATGTATTTTTCGTAATGAGGGCTGATAGATAGGCGATTCCTCCGATGAATACAAGACCTAGTACGGCAGCCAACACTACATGCAATGAAGCTTTTCCAACATTCATATATCCCCTCCTCCGTTTTCTCTACAACATACGTTTCTGTAATCTCTTAAATGACTGGCAGGGATAAATTTAAACGGAAGATTGCTAGTTTCCATGACAGAACGGAGGCAGGCTGGCATACTATTCTCGTCGCAAAATAAAAAAACGCCCAAACAGAAAATTCTGTTTGGACGAATCAATCTCTAGTCATCAGAGCGCATGCCTGTGTAAATCAGGACTAAACGCAATAGCTCCAGCACTGCTACCGCAGCCGCTGCAACATATGTCAGTGCCGCCGCATTCAATACTTTGCGAGCACCAGTTTCCTCATTGTTGCCGATAATGCCAAGTGATACAACTTCATTCATCGCCCGCTTCGAGGCATCGAATTCAACCGGCAATGTGACAATCTGGAAAAGGACACCGGCCGCCAATAGGACAATCCCTAGTAAAAGGAACCCTGAACTTGATGCGAAAATACCGATCAGTACAAAAATCCACGACATGTTTGAAGAGATATTTGCGACGGGCACTAATTTTGCCCGCAATGTTAAAAATGAATACGCTTCCTTGTGCTGG
Source organism: Lysinibacillus sp. (assembly GCA_051874195.1). GTDB lineage: Bacteria > Bacillota > Bacilli > Bacillales_A > Planococcaceae > Lysinibacillus_B. The sequence goes on from JBJEFP010000166.1 coordinate 8,831, forward strand.
ATTGCGTGCCCTACTTCATGGGCCGCTACCGCAATGCCGGCTAAAGATGATTCATAATAGTTCGACTCGGAAAGCGCTACTGTTTTTGTTGCAGGGTTGTAATGGTCGGACAATACCCCCTGTGTCGGTACAACACGTACATCCGTCAACCCATGATGATCCAGGATCGCCCGTGCCACTTGAGCACCGGTCATGCCGCGCTGAGCAGGCACCTTAGAAAATTTGTGATACGTACCTTTTACTTTCATTTGCGCATACAGTGGCAAGAGCAGAATGACAGCAAAGTATACGATATACATTCCTACACCCAATGATATTCTCCCTTTCTATAAAAAGCTTTCTATCAGATAATATTATCTAGATTTTAGAACACTTGCAACTTTTTTGCGCTTGGTATACACAGCATAGGCGAGTGCGATGCATGCAATAGACAGCCAAAATGTAAAATAGCCGATTTTATCAGCATACATGGACAATACCCGGTAGGTCGGCATCTGGTCGAATACATAGTCAATCACATCATTATGCAACGTCCAGATGGCACCGATGACGACATGTCCAAAACCAAAAGCATATTTCGGGATATATAATATCGCCTGTACAGCCATCATGAAGTGGGAAAAGACAAGCATCCAGCCCTCTGGACTCAGCGTACCCGTTTCGACTAATGTCAGGATGTTCATTACGACCGCCCATAAACCGTACTTGACCAATGTAATCAATGCCAGCACTTCCATCAGCTTAAAGTTCCTGCCGAACAGCCAGCCGATGAGGGCAAAGCAGAAGAACAGGCTGGCTGTTGGACTATCCGGTACGAATATATAGAATATAGGATCAGTAACCGCCAATTGCCCCTGATACCAATAATATCCGTATATCGTACCGAAAAAGTTAATGATGAGCACCGCGGTCAGAAAAGCACGGTGCGTTAAAAGATACCAGCTTTTAATAAAAAACGTTTGCATGTAGGTTCTCCTTACTTATACGAATTAATCGGGAGAAAGTTTCATTTCCCCACTTTTTTCACTATTACTATAATAGAACGGGAAAAAGAGAGCCAGTAAACTGGCTCTCTTTTTCTACCTACTCTTCTTTTAAGCCCGCGATGAACTCAGCTAGAACATCAAGTTCTTCTTCAGTACCCGTGAATTGGCCAGCTGGCATACCGCCGCGGCCTTCAAGGATTACTTCTTTCACTTCCTGAGCCGTTAGCTGGTTGCCTAACAGCATCGGGCCTGAAACTCCTTCAAAGTCGCCGCCGTGACATCCGATACATGAAGCATTTGCTTCATAGATCAAATAGCCGTCAGCTTCTTTATCGACTTCTACGTCAGGCAGCAGACCTAAATCAGCATCTGTAATCTCACCTTGTGCATTGATAGTTTCCCAGTTTGTAGAATTCACTGACTCCCAAGTTAAGAAGACCATCGCAGCAAGTGTTAATAGCATGATTGCAGTTGGCAATGGACGCTTAGATGGTCGACGCTCTGGTGTAGTGTCCAGGAAAGGCATTAACGCAAGAGCACCGAATGCTACTGCCGGCATTACAACAGCCCCGATTACATTGTATGCGCCTGAAGCATACGTATATTTCAATAATTGGTACATGAAGAAGAAGTACCAGTCCGGTAACGGAGTATAACTAGCATTTGTTGGATCTGCCGGTCCTTCAAGTGGTGAAGGGTGAGCGACAGTCAATAATAGGTAACCGATTAAGAAAACCGCCCCTACCATCCATTCCTTCAATAAGAAGTCTGGCCAGAAAGCTTCTGTTTTCCCCGGATACTCGGAATAATCTTTTGGCTTGTTCGGCATACGGTTATTCGCCTTAATACGCGAGTCGCCTACAAACTTCATTCCTTTTCCGCGTTGCATATTGTCCCCTCCTTAAAAAGTCATTCAAACATTGTTTCAATCATAGTGGTCCTGAAATACCTTGACGACGAATCATGATAAAGTGCGCTGCAAGTAAAGCGAATAATACAGCAGGCAAGAAGAATACATGAATTGCAAAGAAACGTGTTAACGTTTGCGCCCCAAGGATTACCGAGTCACCTGCTAAAAGAATCTTGATGTATTCACCAATGAATGGTACAGATGCCGCGATTTCAATACCTACTTTTGTTGCAAACAACGCTTTCATGTCCCAAGGGAGTAAATAACCTGTGAAACCTAATCCCATCATTACACCGAAAATACCCACACCGACAATCCAGTTTAGCTCACGAGGCTTCTTGTAGGAGCCCGTGAAGAACACACGAAGTGTATGTAAGAACATCATTACGATTACTAATGAAGCTCCCCAGTGGTGCATACCGCGGACGATTTCACCGAAAGCTACTTCGTTTTGTAGGTAATAAACTGATTTCCAAGCATTCTCTACGTCCGGTACGTAGTACATTGTCAAGAACATACCAGATAAAATCTGGATGACTGTGATGAAGAATGTTAATCCCCCAAAACAATAAACGAATGCTGAGAAGTGATGTGCAGGGTTAACGTGCTCTGGCACTTC
>JBJEFP010000167.1:0-1511 GCA_051874195.1 Lysinibacillus sp.
TCGTACGGGTGGATGATTACGAGGATATCATCACTTTTTCGAAGCTATTCCTATCTAATAAGCTGCCTAAGGGCAAGAACACGGTTATTATCACAAGCTCAGGCGGACGGGGAATCAATGAAGCCGATCGCAGTGAGTCCTTTGGTTTGAAGGTCATTCCGCTCAGTGAGAAGACACAAGCGGAAATTAAGGGTGTGATTCCTTCTTATGGAAGCGCTTCAAATCCGATTGATTTAACCGCTGCCGCCTCTGTCACGAATCCTGAGCTATTCATCGCTCCAATGAAGGCTCTCGTTGAGGATCCCGAGGTGCATAACATTATTTTGACGGAATTCCCGTTAGGGTGGGATAGCGACAACCACTATTTGCAGGAGTTCATCAAGATTTGCCAAAACTCCGATAAATTCGTTCTTGTGACGACCTTCCCATTAGATGGTATGTCCATCCCGAAAGGAACGAAGACCTTAGAGGAAAATGGCATTCCGGTCATTCCGGGCGATTTGAATCCGATTAAGGGATTAGCCTATTTACAGGCTTACAGTGAACATTTGCGCAAAGTGCAAAAACAGAATCTTCACGAAGATTTAACCGCTATCGCACATGAATTCAGCCATACGGATCATGCAGAAACGACTCTCAGTGAATCGATGGCAACAGACGTTTTGGAGAGGCAGGGAATACCGACTACGAAGCGAATGGTTGCCAAATCAGCGGAGGAAGCGGTTCAGTTTGCGAATGAGATTGGCTATCCGGTTGTGCTGAAAATCGATTCCCCCGATATTCCGCATAAGACAGAGGCCAAGGCTATTTGCTTAAACATCAACGGAGATCAGGAAGTAAGGGAGGCGTTCAAGCAAATTGAAGAGAATGCCAGAGCGTATAAAGCAGATGCGAGACTGAATGGAATTTCTGTGCAGGAAATGCTGCCTGAAGGGATTGAAGTCATCATTGGAGCTGTGAAGGATGCAGCATTTGGTCCGGTAATCATGTTCGGCTTGGGCGGCATTTTTGTAGAGGTCTTTAAGGATGTTTCCTTCAGGGTCGCTCCTTTAACAAGGATGGATGCGATGGACATGATCAAAGAGATCAAGGGCTATCCGGTGTTGGAGGGGATTCGCGGCCAGGCTGGCGTCGATATAGAGGCAATCGCGGATGTGATCCTGAAAGTCTCAGCCCTAGTGACGAATGAGGAAGCGCGTATAGAGGAATTGGACATTAACCCGCTGATCGTCTATGAAAATGGCGTGAAGGCAGCGGATGCGATGATCGTGCTTAGCGATGCGGTAAAAGAAAAGACAGCGATTAAGGGGTGAGGAAGAATGGAATTAGATAAAAGCTTGATCGGATTGACAGGGAAACCGTTTGTGTTTGAGGTAGAAAAGCGGCATATCCGCCAATTTGCCGAAGCAATCGGTGACAACAACCCTTTGTATGTTGACGAGGAATATGCAGCCAGTACCATTTATGGCGGCATTATCGCCCCTCCTAGCTTTCCAGTTGTGATTGGCCAG
>JBJEFP010000168.1:0-1508 GCA_051874195.1 Lysinibacillus sp.
CACTTCATACTTTAGATGACAAAATATTGAAAAGAGCGGATTTTTATAATTTTAATCTTCCAATTAATTGTTTGTTTCCTTCTGTTGGTGCTGCTGCTCCTCTTTCCGGGTGTGGCCCATGAAGGTGCCGATATTGGAGTGGCGCTTTTCATGGATTCATTATTTCCGTATTTGCTCGCCTATTTGATTTTAGTAAGCTGGCTTCTGAAACTGACTTCGTCAATGCCACTCGGCGGTCGCCTAAACTATTTAAAAATATACATATTAAGTGCACTTGGCGGCTTCCCTACCGGTGCTTCCATCATTGCTCAATTGAGAGAACGAGACGAACTATCAGAAAGACAAGCCTCTATACTGCTCGGTATATGCCACTGTCCAAGCCCGCTGTTTGTCATTGGCTTTGTAGGACAAGATTTGCTTGGCGACGTAGCCTTTAGTGTACGGTATTTGATTCTGCTTCATGTATTTTCATTGATATTGCTTTTTTTCCTGCCGGTCTATTCTAAAAAGGCGAAAGCTCCGGCCGTTATACCGAACGCCTTCACATCCAGCATCAAGGAAAGTGTGCCTACGGTATTAGTCGTCGGTTCTACCATCATCTTCTTCTCTACCATCTATACAGTGCTCTTCCATTTGGTGGATGGCTTCCTCTCGTCCGGACAGCTATTATTCCTCGCTGCAGGGCTCGAAATGACGAATGGACTCCATGCCGCCCATACGCTGATGAATGGAGATTTGCTACGGGTGGTCATCGTTCTGTTCCTGACGATGCAGAGCTTGAGCATCCATATGCAGGTGGCGGTTATTGCAAAATCCGCCTCCATCCCGCTTTCGACATACGTTTGGATGCGCACCTTTTACTCCATTGCCATTCCGTTTTTATATTTCATTTTTTTCACATGAAAAAGGAGTGCCTGAAAAAAGTCATTCTGAGACGCGTCCCCTGCTTCGATGGTGATAGCAATATCATTGACAGAAGGGCTGTCCGATAAACGGACAGCCCTCATTTCCTTACTTCGTCTTGAATTTCTCCTTCAGCGCCTGCTCCACGATAACGGGCACAAGCTCGCCCACATTGCCCCCATATTTCGCCACTTCCTTTACGATACTGGAGCTTAGGAAAGAATACTGGTTCTTTGCCATAATGAAGAATGTTTCAATATTTTCATCCAATACCCGGTTCATCGAGGTGATTTGCATTTCATATTCAAAGTCTGATACGGCACGCAATCCCCGGACGATGGCTTTGGCATTCTTTTCCTGCGCATACTCGATCAGCAGACCTGACGAGCTTTCAATACGGATATTCGTAAACTGCTTTGTTACCTGATCGATCAGATTAATCCGTTCTTCCATAGTAAACAAAGGATTTTTCGATGAATTGTTCAATACGGCTACATAGACCGTATCAAATACGTCGGCAGCACGTTTGATGATGTCCAAATGCCCGTTTGTAATGGGGTCAAAGCTTCCTGGTACTACTGCAATTTTTTCAGACAACGATTTCT
>JBJEFP010000169.1:0-1505 GCA_051874195.1 Lysinibacillus sp.
AAGCGCCCCGCTGATTAGGCATAGGCTCGCACGCCCCGCCTGGTGGAGCGTTGGGCGTAGATCAGCCACGGAAAGTTCCCTGGATATCATCCATAAAAGTAATGATGCAGCTTGGTCGAAAAACCGATGCCGCCATTTGCGCCGCCCAGCCATTTAGGGACCAGCTCGGATAGCTCGGCACTCGTTAAAAACAGGCCATCCTTCGTCAGGACGGACTTGTAATCCGCTATAAAATCAAGGAGTGTGAATACCTCACCGTTTTCGAGCCGCTGTTCGTATTGCTTCGTCAGCTGTTGAAGTGAGTAGAAAGTATTTTCGCTCATATTGGAGGAAATCACGTACTGGTATAGCGCATATTTTTCATGGTTCGCAGCCAGGCTCTGCAGCAGGTTGATCTGGAAGGCTTGACGGGCGATCTGCTGTTCGAGTGCCTGCAGGCGTTCTTCTGTTGTTCTGTACATAGTTTCACCTCAACTTTTATTATTAGCAAAATATCTACGCTCGTAAACGTATTATATCAAATGAAACTGCATTTTTACTAAAATGCTGTAGCATCAAATTACAAACAGTCAAAAACACGATGGCAATTAAGTGCAAGAGGTGAAAAAAAGGAAATGAATCGTCTAAAAGGAATTCTCATGATTGTGACAGGGGCCCTGTTCTGGGGGGCGACGGGACCGATGATGGAGTGGCTGCTGCATACCACTTCCATCACGGCTTCTTTTATGCTGTCCGTGCGGCTGATCATTGCAGGGACGCTGCTCCTGCTATTTTTGCAGCTCAGCGGCAAGGATGTACTGCGCATATGGAAACTGCCGACTTGGCGCAATCAATTACTGATCTTTAGTATAATAGGCATGCTCGGTCTGCAATTTACATTCGTCAAAACGATAGAAGAGAGCAACGCCATCGTTGCAACGCTGCTTCAGTTTCTGGCACCGATCTTCATCGTCATCTATATATCGGCCCTCCATAAAAAATGGCCTCCGAAGGCACAGGTCATCGGCATTGCAGGGACGCTTGTCGGGCTTTTTTTATTGCTCACAAACGGCTCCCTCCAATCCCTGATGGTGAGCAATACTTCACTTTTATGGGGGCTTGCACTCGGCTTCACCTACGCCTTCTATACACTGTATCCGGCCCGCCTCATGAAGGAGTGGGGCGTGCTGGTCGTCGTGGCGTGGGGGCTTTTGCTGAGCGGCATCGAGCTTGGCGTCATCGGGCGCATCTGGGCATCGGATGAATGGGTGCTGCTGACGGACACGACCGTCATGTGGATGATGGCGGGGCTTGTCATCCTCGGCTCCGCGGCGTTCGTGCTGTTTTTGGGCAGCCTGAACTACATTTCGGCCGTCGAGACAAGCGTGCTGTCCAGTGTGGAGCCGCTCGCGGCGACGGTCATTTCCGTCATCTGGCTCGGCTCCTCGATGTACATCTGGCAATATGTCGGCATGCTGCTGATGCTGATCTTCGTCGTGTATTTATCGGTTGCGGGGAAAGGGAAG
>JBJEFP010000170.1:0-1500 GCA_051874195.1 Lysinibacillus sp.
ATACCTCGCTCCAAAACAACATAACCACACAACAACTCACGCAAAAGCATTCAAGAAGTCCGCCCTGCAAAATCCCTTGGTCATGATTACAAGGGACGAGTTTCCCTAATTGGAAAACGAGCAATAGAAGCGTAAATAAGGTGGTAATGGGTATAAGTTAATGGAGGTGGTTAAGTGGATTCGATGATTTTCGGTTTATTTGCGATTGCTTATGTATTACTACTTATCTGGGGACTACGTACTCATAAAAAGTGGACCTTTTCCAGTGTCATCTTTTTCGTTGTGGTAGCGCTTATTTATGATAATGCCATCTATGCACTTGGCATACTCATCGGAGAGGGGGCTTTGCTTGAAAGCTTGAACCTATTGCGTTTTTGGTTCCATGCAATCTTTACACCGACCCTCATTTTATTCTCAGTTATGACTATGCGTGAAGCGGGCATTAAATGGGCACAGAAGGCATGGGTTGTCTGGCTCGGTGTTATTTATGCGATTGCAGCCATGATTGTGGAATATATGATGGAAATCAATGGACTGGTTATAGAGGCATCTGAAGAATATGGAGCATTAAGCTATTCTTCCGTGGAGGAGGCATCCGGCCCACCGATGATGATTATGATGGTGCTCGTTGCGTTAGTTATTGCTGGCATCATGCTGTGGTGGAAGGCGAAATGGCCATGGATGTTTGTCGGTACGGTCATCATGACCATTGGCAGTGCTGTGCCATTCAATATCGAAAGTAATGCTGTTACTAATGCATTTGAATTGATTCTGCTATTTATGCTTGTATGGACGAAAAAACAGCTGGATCAGGAAAAATTAAAGGCAAAATAAAGGCAAGGCTGGTGTCTCGCGGCAGAACACCAGCCTTGCTTGTGTATGTTCAGGCAACAAGCTTCAGCCCGACTGCTCCGGAAATAATGAGTGCAATACAGAGAATCCGCTTCCAACTACGGGATTCCCCATAGAAAAGCATCCCTAATATAGCGCCAATCGACGCGCCGATACCCGTCCATACAGCATAGGCCGTACTCATAGGTAATGTCTCCATCGCAATGGAAAGGAGAAGGAAGCTACAGGAAAAACCCAACACCAGCAACGCCAATGACTGCCAGTCTCGGTTATTATTCAGCCTCATGATCATAAGTACACCAAATGCTTCGCAACATCCTGCTACAACCAGCGCAAACCAGGCCATCATGCATCACTCTCCTCATCGGTTACAATCTTCAAGCCGATTACTCCAGCAAGCAGCATAGCGATAAAGAACAGCTTTGACCACTCGACCGGTTCGTTGAATACGACTAAATCGACCACAACCGTACCAGCCGTACCCAGCCCTACAAAAACGGCATATACCGAACCGACCGGGAGATAATTGCCGGCTGCAATGATGAAATAAAAGCTTAACAAAATACAGATGACTGTAACAATCCATTCAAGCGGGGTGGTTGCATGCTTTAAGCCGATGACCCATAATACTTCGATACAGGCACCTAT
>JBJEFP010000171.1:0-11184 GCA_051874195.1 Lysinibacillus sp.
TTTCCCAAGGCATAACGATTGGTCAAAATCGACAATTTGAAGGGCAGGATGTAAATAAATTTTTCGGCTCGGGAAATCATTTAAAGAGATCGCAAGCGGCTTTATTTTTATATCGCATGCATAATGAGGAGCTGGAAGGTGCTACAGGTATTGCGGTAGAAGCATATGAAAATAAAGAAAGTTTGACATTAACAGCCCTGGCTACTAAAGGGGCAGGGATGCTGGATGAGTCTTTACGTGTGAGTGAAGTAGCGCCGCCTAAAAAAGAAACGGGCGCCCCGGCGGTAGAGGTCGACCGGGCGTATATCCCGGTGGAAAATGTCATGCAAAAACCGGAGCTTCCCAACGGCTGTGAAATTGTTTCGCTTACCGCCGTACTGAACCATTATGGATACAATGTTTCGAAAACGACAATGGCTGATACCCATCTTCCGAAACAAGCCTTCAGCTGGAAGAACGGCAAACGCTATGGACCGGATCCTTATAAAGCCTATGCAGGGAACCCGAGAAGTGCATCGAGCGGCTGGTATAGTTTTGCGCCTCCGATTGTAAAGGCTGCTGAGAACTATATGGCAACACAGCAAAACAAAATGAAAGCAAAGGATATTAGCGGAAGCAGTGAAAAAGAAATACTCGCCTATTTAAATAAGGGTGTCCCTGTTGTGGTCTGGGTAACCTTGGATTTAAGCAAGCCGGTATTAAATGGGCACTGGTATTTAAGTGATACAGGCAAATACTATCGGGCTTATACAAACTTGCATGCAGTCGTTTTGAAGGGATATAAGGATGGAATAGTAAGTGTGATGAATCCCTTAAAAGGGCAAGTTACGCATAAACAAAATGCGTTCTTTAAAAGTTATGAAGAGCTGGGGAAACATGCACTTGTTTTGGAAAATTAATAGACCATTATAAGGACCAACGTCAAAATCTGTTCTTCGAAGTATTTAAAATAATGGTTAGCGCCCTGTATGCCCTAACTTCTAAACCACCAGTAACGATTATATTATAAAATGTACTCTCTTTTACCACAGTTAAAACACTGTAGTAGAAGGGAGTTTTTTATGACTGAAATTTTCGAAGTGGTTGATGACTTCATCTTAAATGGGAAGTTCTCGGAAGAAAGAAGAAAATATTGAAGGTTGTATGTGCCGTTTATGTCAGTGGTATATGTTTATGGAAGAAGAACTGAACGTTGAATAATTTTATTTTCTTACAAAATGATTCTGTATCTGGCTGATGGCGCTTAAGGTTGCAATAATGATTTATTCAAAAGTTCGGAAGATGAGAGGGAATATTGTTTCAACGCTTTATGGTTTCGTTTCGATAGTGACATCGAAGGAGGATGAGGGTGATCAAGAATTTAGTAAAGAGTTTGGGGATGGCGGTATTAATGGTGATATTCCCGGTAGCAGCCTCGGTAATTATTCAAGTAAACAATATCGAGGATGATACGATTGGTTATGGAATTCAGGCTGCGTTTTTTGCTATAGCTTCAGTTATTGGATTTATTCTTTATAGAAAAAGCACTGTAAATAATACAAAAAACAGCAAAATACAAAAGAAAGAATTGCTGTGGTTTATTCCTGTTGTCATTTCTGAATTGATTGTGTTTGCTTCCGGAGTTAATCTTAGTCAAGAGATTGTGTATTATGTAGTTTTATTGATATTTACAATTTTTGTGGGTATCAGTGAGGAGCTATTCTTTAGAGGGATTATATTGAACATCTTAAAGTCTAAAAGCTTAAAATATGCTATATTCGTATCTTCCATTCTATTTTCAGTCCTCCATTTAACAAATCTTGCCGGTGGTATCAGTATTCGATATGCAATTCTTCAAGTCATATTTTCATTTATATTCGGTATTGTCGCTGCACAAATTACAGTTATCACTAAATCATTACTGCCTGCAATTGTTTGGCACTTCTCTCATGACTTCATCGCATTTGTTACGGGTAATGAATTGAATACTGTAACGACCATCATTCTAGTCATTCAATGTTGTATTCTTATTATCTATTCATTTTATTTAAATAAGAAAATAAGATGAATTTTAAATCCTGATTAAAAGTCAAAAACGGATAATCGAGATATGCTTTTTCTAATTCATATCGTCAACAAAGTGAGGCATTTGAACCGCGGGCTGTTATCACCGATGAAACGCAAGGATAGAAGGGAACTTTTATCAGCTCACCATATATACACTCACAGGGTGCTCTTGATTTTGGGGCACTCCACTATATTAAAAAAATAACAGCTATTATTATTTTGAAATAATAACGACCTCTCTTTTTCTCTCGCTTTTATAACAGGCAGATTAATAGTTTATATATTACTCAGCTATGTTTATGGATGCAGGAAAAAGGTATTGACTAGTATACCCAAATTCCTGCAACAAAGTGGTATACCTAGAAAGCTATAACAAAATGGAGGGATGAAACATGGAAACGCGTAATAACAGACTATACGGTATTTACAATAACGAGATGGAATTGCAGACGGAAATGGATCGCCTTCGTGGACAAGGTTATAGTGAGGCAGATATGTATATCGTGGCGAGTGAAAATCTGGAATTGTCGATGTACCGAGGCGCGGCATCCTATGTGAATGATAATAGGGAGGGGTCTTGGTGGGACCGGTTCAAAGCTTCTCTGATGGCGGAAGATTTGGTGCGGGACCGGTACTTTAAGCAGATGGGCTTTACGGATGAAGAGCGGGACCGCTACTATGATGAGGTGCTTTCGGGTAAATACCTGCTGTATGTGGACAAAAACTTCGGTGCGTACTTCGATGGGGGCATGACGAATGATGAAGTGCCTACTGCCCGTGGGCTTGATGATGTAAGTATGGGCGGGGAGCGTTTGGTGCGTCCTGAAGAGCCGGGACAGGTGTACGGGGAAAGACGTCGTCCGATGAATGAAGAGGCGCGTAATGTAGAGGCGGCCGTTCATGATGGTGTGGCCTATACCTATGAACGGGACGGAAACATCAATATCCCGGTAACGGAGGCACGGGTGGACGTCACGGAAAATGATGTAGTGCCAGGGGAAAGTGTCGTCGGCAAACGAAAAGCATCCGAAACGGTGCGCCGTGAAGAAACGGATATTCAGGGTAGGCCGTACAACGGGGGATGATCCGTTGAATCGTATGAATTGCCGCTATTAAGAAGAAAGTCAAATGAATGCAGGGCTGTCTGGAGAGCGCTTTCCGGATGGCCCTTTTTTGATGCCTATCCTTCAGGAAGTCCTTCTTTTTTATCCTTCCTGCCCATACCGGCAATTCCCCGCATCCTAAGCAGGCGCTTTTCGAGTACCCATGATGAGAAGCAGCAGTCCCTTTCAAACCGTCAAAACGGCTAATGAACGATTTTGATATACAACTTAAATGCAGATAAATGTCATCGTAAAGGGAGCCCGCCATATGACGCTTATTATAAATTATGTTGTATATCGAGTTTGCTATTTTGCACTATGCAACGTTCGAAAACGGCCACAAGATTTGCGGAACATAGGAATGCAGGCCGGTACGTAAGAAATCTTGCTCTCCAACTAACGGGACAGTTTCGTTACATAAGACAAAAAATAAAGAAGATAATCTGTTTGCTCAAAACAGGCTATCTTCTTGTAACACGCCAACAAAGTGAACGATTACTGTAAGCTTGCTCATTTCCCTTTTAGTGTTGACATGGACATATGGAAGGACAACCTCCCCTATAGTGGCTTGATTTTAATGGGCATGGCCTCAGCCTTCTCGCCGCAGAAAAACATTGCTAATCCTGTAGGAAGCATCGCCCTGTAGCGACAGACGAATGTCATCAGCTACAATCTCTCTGCTGACGCTCCCATCAGCTAGCAAATCATCTTTGATTGGCATTTTACTAAAAATAAGCCCTCTCCCTGCCGCTATTCAGATAATCAACACGGCTTTTTCTCCGAGGTGCAGGATGCCACCAGGATGGAGGGATGTTCGCCAAACATCCCTGCGATGTATCTTTCCCTGAATGGAAGGGGGATTTTAGAGAATATCAAGTCTTACGACTAGAGCGATTAAGATTTGCAATAATAATTGGACGTTTACGGCAACATCAGTATCCGTCGTTGTAATGCGGACGCCTCTTGAATTCTCGATAACCGTCTGTTGTCTGTTGATTTGCTGCGTTTTCACGCGGGCTAGCAAGTCTTGGGGCAGTTTCTCTGCCTTTTGGCTATCCGCAATTGAAATGCTGATGATTAGGGCGATTGCCGCTTGAAGTGCTACTTGAATAGAAACGGCAGCCTGTGTATCCGTTGTCGTAACCTCAACATCAGCTGAATCAATGACGATGATTTGTTCAAATGATTGTTGAATGTTTTCAATTACTCCATCTAAATCATTTGTATCATTGTCTAGTGGATGTGATGATCTAGGGTCCAATGCGCTCCATCTTCTATAGTCATCCCTGCCTCTTACCTCCACCCCCTGAACGTGAGGTGTGGATTCTTTCCAAACTGAACTTTCTATTTACTGCTTTTCCTCCTTTTAAAGTATGATTGTGAGTACCGCTATTCTTGTGTGCCTTTCGATAATTTTCCAACCTTGTCTTGCAGGTCCATTAATAGATTTCTTAGCTGCCTTTTCTCTTGTATGCTTAGTTGAGGTTTTTTTAATGCAACCCCCTGCCTTTGGATTACACGGTCAACGAGCATGTCAATACTTTGGTTTGTTAATGGTGGCAATGATTCAAGTGAAGGCAATGATGCTTGATTTCTTAGTCTGCTGGATGTCCTGTGTTTTCTAACTCCATTTCGAGAATGTCTCGCCAATTAAGTCCCTCCCTTTTCTCAGTTTGTTATTAGAATATGTCTCGTTTTTCAAAGCTATTTGGGTGATTGTTACATAAGTTCATAATCAAACGGGCACCGCTCGTATGATAGAGGCATCAAATGAAGGGGGATTTTCTAAGAGGGCTATGAAACTAACTATTGTTTCTTTCACACTAGAGCCTATCAATGCTGGATTTTCATCTATCATGCCGATGTGACAATTTCCTTATCAGAACAGCGAGCACCCAAACTCCCTTATTCCGTGATAGAGACGGGCACATCACCTAAGTCGCCGCTAAGCAATCTGAAATATAATTTCACAGAAAAGATAGGATTTTATCTTTTATAACAAAAAGATTAATGATTATTACGTATTGCCTGTTTGGGTTTATGTATACGGGAGAAAGGTATTGGTTTAGTATACCCGGCCTTATATGACGAAGTGGTATACCTAGAACGCTATAACAAAATGGAGGAATGAAACATGGAAACACGTGATAACAGACTATATGGTATTTACAACAACGAAATGGAATTACAAGAAGAAATGGATCGCCTTCGTGCACAGGGTTATGGCGAGGAAGATATGTATATCGTCTCGAATCGCGACCAGCAGCTATCGATGTACCGAGGAGCAGCATCTGATGGGAACGAGGCGAAAGAGGGGTCTTGGTGGGATCGCTTCAAGGCCTTTATGATGGGGCAAGATTTGACGCGTGATCAGTATTTTACGCAAATGGGCTTAACAGATGAGGAACGAAACCGCTACTATGAAGAGTTGCAGGCAGGCAAATATCTATTATATGTTGATAAACACTATGGCACTTACTTTGATGAAGGTGCGAAAAATGATGGCGTGAGAAATGTTTTTGATCGCAATGATGCAAAAACAGAGGAGGAACGCTTGGCACTTCATGAAGAGCGCCTGCAGGTGGATAAAAACCGGGTGCAAACAGGTGAAGTAAGTGTAGGAAAACATGTAGTGGAAGAACAGCAAACGGTTGAGGTGCCTGTAGAGCGTGAAGAAGTGTATGTAGAAAGACGTCCTGTGAATGAAACGGTACGTGATGGTAACGCGGGAGTGCGTGATGGCGTAACTCATACCTATGAAGAGGACGGGAAGATTCATATCCCCGTGACAGAAGAGCAAGTAGAGGTAACGAAAAAGGATGTAGTGGCAGAGGAAATCGTTGTCGGCAAACGAAAAGTGACCGATACAGAAGTTGTCTCGGATACAGTTCGTCGGGAAGAGGCAGATATTCGTGACACAACAAACAATGTAGATGATGCATTGAATCGCTCAGACCGTCGCTATTAAGAGGATGATAAAACGAAAGGAAGCCTATATGATGTGGGCTTCCTTTTGCTTTATTCGCACCAAGCTTCTGCTATTCACTGATGCAGGTGAGCAGCAGGGGCTTTTTGCTTAGGGTTGTTTATCAAGCCGGTGTTAGAGTGATTTGTCTACAATATACATAATAGATAGATAAATTAGTATTATATGCTTATAATGTAACTAATATCTATATTTTTATCATAAAACAACCAGGGGGGCGACAGTATTGAAAAAATGGCTGGTAGGTATGCTACTGCTAGTGAGCATGTATGTGCTAGCTGAGGAAGCGGAAGCGAAGTCGGTTATATGGGATGGTGCGGAGGTCGTTGAAGGACAGACGGGGAAGATGACCTTTTCAAAGGATGTGAAGGTCTACAAGAGACAGTCGGATGGAACATTTACATCAATGATTGTGAAGGCGAACAGCTACTTCCGTGTGTACACGATTGAATCCTACAACAGGAGTACATATTATTGGATGAGCGGCGGCTACCGTGTGCAGGCGACAGACCTTGTCATCTTCAAGGCGGTGCCGAATCATCTTTTGAACGAGTTAGGGACATTTAATAAGCTGAACACCTTTGTCTATGCGAAGTCGGCCGGCGGGATTTCCATGAAAACGTCCCCTCACGGTAGTTCGGAGACGATAGCGCGTTTTCCCCATGGAACGGTGTTCAAGATTTTGAGTGTGTCAGGTGATTACGTGCGTGTACAATACGATCCTTATAAGGGAGGCGACCACCTGGTAAAGGGCTATGTGTTGAAAAGCTTCATTGCGAATTTAGTACCGCAGGGCACAATGTATGTACAGACCTCGGGGAGATTGGGGCGGACATTGACGGGGGAAGAAACGTTCCACGCAGAGAATGTAATACGCAATGAAGTCATCACAGTGTTCTTTTATACAGGGGAACAGGCGTATGTTAGGACAGCCCGTGGATACTATGGCTATATAGCGAAATCGCATGTAGGTAATACGAAACATGAACCGAAGCCCGTTGCCCAAATTTCTTCACCTTCCGTCATTTCTCTTAATGAATCGGAAAAACTTTATTGGCAGAGGGGAGGCACAAGTCATAGCCTTCCTTCAGGCGGTACCCTGGTACATCAGGGGGATGGCTTATGGAAGGGGAAGGGAGACTTTGTAGATACTGAAACGTATGCTGAATATGAACTGACATTAAAGACGGTCACGACGAGTTCGTCCTATGCAATTGAAGGAAGCATTACCGGAATTGGCAGGCGTGAATTTTCCTATCCGGTTGCCAGCATTGCACTGACGTTCCCCGTGAAAAACGGGGATCTGGCTATTGTGGACGGTCAAAGGCAGCCTGTAAGAATCGAGTCTGTTGGTACATTCGACGGGAAGGATTACAGTCCGGTCGTCTATATTGGCGATTCTGTGGTATTAGGAAAGCATCTATACCTCGAGGGGAATAGATTCGATTACAACATTTATCGTTAGTAGCCATCTGCCGGGAACCTGGGTTGCAATAGGAAGCGCCGCCCCTAAAACATGGCATGACGATGTTTGTGGAAAAATAAATAAAACGATATGCGCTGATTTCTTCAATCGTACTTGTGGAAAGCAGCGCTTTTTGTGTTTTTGTCGTTTGTTAAGGTTTATCGGCGTTAGGATGGAATGAGGAAGATTGAATGACAGTTCCATTCCTCCTCCATAGAGAGGTGTTCCGTCCCTTTTCACCTATCAATCCTCCACTTTCAATAGTCTAATGGAATCCGGTGTGTAACGTATATAAGATATTTTTTTAATGTATTTGTTATGAAAATGCGAACTTTTGATAAAAAAATGATAAAACAAAAGGGGGTGTGTTAATATTCAGAAGTAATATAGAAGGGAGCTGTTACTATTGAAGCTTAAAAAGATAGGAATCATTTTGTTTCTTTCCCTGCTACTAGCGGCGTGTGGAGATGACAAAACAACTGTTTCCAGTGAAGGAAGCACGAATAAATCAGAAGAGGAAAGTACTTCGGCCCAGCAGGAGAAGAGCGAAGCGAAGCTGGAAATCTCCCAGCAGACTGCTGGAGCGTGGGTGGATTCCATTGATGCAGTATGGGTGCATTCTGCAGCCGTCTTTAAAAATACAGGCGATACACCAGTAGACATTGGTGAAACGCAAATGAATTATAAGGCGGCAGATGGCAGTATTCTAGGGACGTCCACGATGATTTATGCTGTACCACAAATCGTGGGTCCGGGGGAAACGGCGTTTATCGGCGAATCTACTGTTTTGGATGGCGTTATGTCAAAGGACGATTTCAGTGAAACGACCTACAATTTCAATTTTAACGAAACAACGGAAGACCCTAATCTAATGGAAGTGAGTGGAGTGAAGGGCGTCGATGGAGAGTATGGCTATAAGGTGACGGGACTTGTCAAAAATCCGACAACTGAGCAGCAGGAGGATATCCGCTTGGCGGCGGCATTGTTCGATGCAAATGGTGATTTGCTGGGGGTTTTAGACGGCAGTGTGGATGTAGGCCTGGCTCCTGGTGGGGAAGCAGGCTTTGAACTCAGTTATCCGGTGCTTCCAGAAGGGGTAGCTGCGAAAGTGGCGACGATTGAAGT
Source organism: Lysinibacillus sp. (assembly GCA_051874195.1). GTDB lineage: Bacteria > Bacillota > Bacilli > Bacillales_A > Planococcaceae > Lysinibacillus_B. Next base: position 8,726 of record JBJEFP010000171.1, read on the forward strand.
GAAAAGCTATGGCTGGACATGGTAGTAACTTATTTACTATAAAATGAACATAATGTTTCGAAGAGGAGCAGGAAAAGAATGAAAAAGTGGTTGTTTGCAGCAGGTGCGATAGCTTTATTGCTGGCAGGATGCGGAAATGAGAAAGAGTCTGAAGCGACAAAAGAGGAGCAATCAGCAGACGAGTCCGTGAACGTTGAAAAAGGTCTGTTAAATGTACAGGTGACATTGCCGGCCAGCTTCTTTGAGGGCAAAACGGAGGAAGAAATTGTAGCAGTCGCAAAAGAAGATGGCATTTCTGAAGTAAAGGTTAATGAGGACGGTTCCGTTACCTATACAATGTCTAAATCGAAGCACAAGGAAATGATGAAGGAGATGGAGGATGGCATTGTTGAAATGATCAAGGAAGTTGTTGAATCGGATGACTATCCTTCCATTAAGGAGATTTCCTATAATAAGGACTTCGATGAATTTGATGTGAAGGTCGACCGGGAACTGTATGAGAACGGCTTGGATGGCTTTGCGATTTTAGGTCTCGTCATGGGAAGCGCCTACTATAGTGCGTTTAATGGAGATTCACCGGAAGATATGAAGATTACATTCAATATGATCGATGCAACGACGGATGAAGTCTTCGAGACAACTGTATACCCGGATGATTTGGAAGAAACAGAGGAAACAGAGGAAACAGAGTGATTCCGTAAAGGATCATTTTTCTATACTGAGATGATATAACAAGACAGGAGAAGTTCTGTTGGAACGTGCCCTTGAAAGAGGGGGAATCTTATTAGCTAGTCATCTATTAAAAAGAGGCTGTACATACCTGCGTTTTAACGGAAGAACGAATACATGCCATCCATTATTTGATGTCGTGGAAAAACAGTCCATCTATTTGTCCTCTTTTTAAGGGATTTCTAAAGAAGGTGGAAAAAGCGCTCGGAGTGGGGGCCGGCACGGGGGGGACTGCAGGCTCGAACCCGTGCCTCCCGAAAAGCGGCTGCCGCAACGGATTGTGCACTTACAGCGAAAAGGCATTCAATCGATTTTTTGTTCGATAGAATGCCTTTTTTGCTTTTGTCCCAGCCGCATCTGTTGTTCATCCCAGCAGGTTCTTTTGTTTATTCGATTTGGGAAGGGAGGATCCAACAGGAGGGAGATGGGGATAAAAAGAGGGTGTGCCACTATGGGTATAGGAATTGGAGCTGTTTGACGTTACATCCATTTCATATGCAGAATGGCCTGTAGTTGCTTGAAGTTTTCATGGCCGATTTTTTTTTCGATGCTCTCATCGATTTCTTTTTTTATTTCCAGACTATGATAATAGACTTCCTCGCCTAAAGGAGTCAGCTCCACTCGCCGTTGTGTTTTAGGTGCTTTGACGAGCTCGGTATGGACCAGTTGCTTGTCCTCCAACACTTTGACGAATTTGTGAACCGCCTGTTTTGAAATCTCGACCCTTTTTAAAATATCGGGGATTGTTGTGGCCCCTTCGCGGATGCAATTTAAGATATACCATTCGGAAGTAGTGATTTGGATATTATTTTGGAGATTCCAAGTGGTGACAACTGCTTCACGCAACTGTTTGTAATGTTTGTATAATAAATCAATTGTCTCGCTCATAATGCCTCCTTCGCCCTCCACTATAAACAATTTGGCTATTGAGGTCAATCAGGTTGACCAAAAAACTATTATAAGGTAGAATAGAGTAAACTAGGTTGACCGTAGGGAGGGAGAACATGTTTTCAATAGGCGATACAGTTTTCTACAGCGCACATGGCATTTGTTCCATTGAGGAAATAAAAGAACAGAATTTCGGAAAAGAAACGCAGCTTTATTACACGCTACGTTCGCATCACAATCCAAATCTTACGCTATATCATCCTGTAGATGCGGTTGATTCGAAGCTCAAAAAGCTGATGACGAAAGAACAGGCCGTTTCGGTATTGCATTGTTTCGAAAATATAGCTGACCCATGGGATGAAAAAACAAATGTTCGATCTCATTCGTATCAAGCTACAATCAGCTCGGAAGATCATTTAAAAATTGCCCAGATGGCAAATACATTGCTTCGCAGAAGAACAGAGCTGGAGACGATCGATAAGAAGTTGCCCGTCCAGGATGCGCAAGTGTTGCAACGCATTACGACAATTTTGTATGAAGAAATGGCGAAGGCGCTGAACACGACAGCTGGCGACATATCGGACCAGATTGATGAAATTATTCTAAAGAATTAAATGACGACAGCACATGAACCTGAATGGGGCATGTGCTTTTTTATGGTCTGCATGTAATTACTTCCTTTGGGTATAAGGCTCAGCCTGCAGGCGTCCCCCAAGAGACAATCCAGGCGCCTACAGGCTGAGGGTGTTAGCAAGAAGCAAGTGACGATGATCCATCATGATTCCCGTTCGAAATGTTTATATTATCTATTGAAGCATACATAACCTTCCCGGCTATTTACA